>CAZENL010000064.1:0-17894 GCA_964513505.1 uncultured Anaerolineaceae bacterium | reverse complement strand
CGCGAGCGAGGAGAGCAGGTGATCGAAGAAGCCGACGCCAGTGTTGATCTGGGCGCGGCCTACTCCGTCCAGGTCCAGCACTACGCGGATCTTTGTCTCCCGCGTCTCGCGAGTACGCTCGGCGGTACGCGCGGCGGCCTTGACATTCATGCGCTGATGACCTCCAGGAGGCGCTGGTTCTCGGCGCGGCTGCGGACGGTGAGGCGCAGATGGCCACGCAACGGGTTCGCCGGCCCGAACGTCCTGGGGACGATTCCCCCACGCAGGAGCCGCTCCGACGCCGCCTCGGCCGCCGCGTGGTCGCCGACGTGAACGAGCAGGAAGTTGGTCACGCTCGGGTAGGGCTGCCAGCCGGCGGCCGCGAGCTGGTCTGCCAGCCACGCTCGTTCGGCGGCCAGGGTGCGCACGTTCTGGCGGGCGATCTCCGGTTCCCCGAGCGCGACCGTGGCCACCGCCGCGGAGATGGTTGAGATGCTCCCCGGCGGACGGACGCGTTCCAGCCGTTCGATGGTGGGCCGCGCGGCCACGGCGTAGCCGACCCGGATGCCCGGCAGCGCGAAGGCCTTGGACACCGTGCGCACCACCACCAGGTTGGCGTAGCGGGTGCGCAGCGGCACAGCGGTCTCCGGCCAGAACTCGGCGTACGCCTCGTCGACCACGATGAGTGGCGCGCTCGCGCCGAGCGTCGCCGCGGCCTCGAGCACGCCCTCGATGGTTGGCAGCGGCTCCGGCGCCCCGGTGGGATTGTTCGGCGCGCACAACCAGATGACGGCGGCCCCAGGCAGCGCCTTCTCGATCGCGGCCACATCCAGTGCGAAGCCGCGGTCAGCCCCCAGGCGCGGCACGGCCACCAGGCGCGCCGCGCGCTGGCCAGAGAGCACGCCGTACATCGCGTAGGTGGGGATCGGCAGAACGGCGGTCGCGCCCGCTGGGAGGAACGCCTTGGCGACCAGGTCCAGGATCTCGTCCGCGCCCGCGCCGACCACGATCTCTTCTTCTGGAACGCCCACATAGCGCGCCGCGGCAGCGGTCAGATCCTCGTAGGCGCTGTCCGGATACTCGTTCAAGGGAGGGTCGAACGGCTCGTCCAGCACGCTCTGCACGAAGTCCGGCGCAACGGGCGACGTGTTGGTGTCGAAGCGCAGCACCTGTGCCGGGTCCAGACCGTAGCGCGCGGCGATCGCCCGGTTGGACGGTTCCCACGTGTACACCTGGCTCTGCGCCTTGACCGGCGGGACGGCTCCATCAATCACGGCCCCATTAGTCATCGAAGCGGATCTCCACCGCGCGACGGTGCGCGGTCAGTCCCTCGGCCTCCGCCACCACGCCGACCGTTTCGCGCACCGACGCCAGGCCTTCTTTGGTGACGCGCTGGAGCTGGAGCCAGCGCCCGAAGCTCTCCACGCCGAGCGCGCCGTACGCGCGTGCCAGCCGTCCCGTGGGCAGCACGTGGTTGGAGCCCGTGGCGTAGTCGCCGGCGGACTCCGGCGCGTACGCCCCGAGGAACAGCGAGCCCGCGTTGCGGATCTGGTCGACGACGGCAGCGTCATCCTCCATCACCACCGAGAGGTGCTCGGCCGCGTAGTCGTTGGCGAACGCGATCGCCTCCGCGAGCGTGCCCGTCTCCACGATCGTGCCGGCACTCGCCAGGGACGCCTGAAGCTCCGCCTGCCGCGGCAACGTGGGCAGCTGGCGCGCGATCTCCGCCTCCACCGCGTCGGCCAGCGCCGCGGACGGCGTCACCAGGATGGCCGGCGAATCGGGCCCGTGCTCCGCCTGGCTGAGCAGGTCCGCGGCCACGTGCCGTGGGTCGGCACTCGCGTCCGCCACCACCATCACCTCCGATGGGCCGGCCGGCATATCGATGGCACACACGCCCAGCACTTCCAGCTTGGCGGCGGTGACCCAGGCGTTGCCCGGGCCCACGATCTTGTCCACAGGGCGGATGCTCTGCGTGCCGTACGCCAGCGCGGCAATCGCCTGCGCGCCGCCGATCACCAGCAGCTCGTCCACCTCCATCAGCCCGGCCGCACCGAGCAGGGCAGGGGAGAGCGTGCCATCCCGACTGGCGGGCGTCGCCACCACGAACTCCGCCACGCCCGCGAGCCTCGCCGGAATGGCGCTCATCAGCAACGACGACGGGTACGCCGCACCACCCCCGGGCACGTACGCCGCCACGCGGCGCAGCGGCCGCCACGCCCGCCCCACGCGGATCCCGGGCGCCACGTCCACCCACTGCTCGGCCTCTGGCACCTGCATGGCATGGAACCGCTCGATGTTCCTGCTCATGTGCTCGAGGCCTCGGCGCAGCGCAGGCGGCAGGGCATCTCGAGCACGCAGGAGGTCTGCTCGATCGATCGACAGCGGAGCCTCTCCTCCCACCGGCGCCGGCAGCCCACCACCAAAACGCTGGTTCAGGCCCCGGAGCGCGGTATCGCCACCCACTCGCACCTGTTCGACGATCTGGCGCACCCGGTCGCGAAGTTCCGGTGGCGTGGTGGCGGTCCGTTCCACGATAGCTCGACGCTCCGCGGTGCCGAGCTCGGAGAGCCGCACGCGACGGATCTGGACGCCTGTCCCGTTGGTCGCCGGAGTCTCGATCACGGCAGCAGCTTCTCCACGGGCACGACCAGGATCCCGGACGCGCCGGCGGCCCGGAGCCGGGGCAGCAGTCCCCAGATGTCGTCAGCCCCGACCACGGCATGCACGGCCACCATGCCAGCGTGCGCCAGCGGGATGACGCTCGGCGATTCCAGCCCGGGGAGCAGCGCTTCGATCGCAGCGAGCGCGGTCGTCGGCGCATTCATCATCACGTACTTGCGGCGCCTTCCCGCGATGACCGACTCCAGCATGGTCACCAGGTCCGCGGCAAGTTCCGCGCGTTCCGGCGACAGCTCCGGTTGCGCAACCAGGATCGCCTGGCTGGTGTACAGCACGCCGACCGAACGCAGCCCGTTCATGACCAACGTGGAGCCGGAGGAGACCAGGTCCACGATTCCGTCCGCGAGGCCCATGCGCGGGGCCACTTCCACCGCGCCGCTGATGGGCACGATCTCGACCGGCGTGCCCGCCGCATCGAAGAAGCGACGCGCGCTGTTCGGATGGCTGGTGGCCAGGCGCAGCGAGCCCAGGTCGGCCAACGATGTTGCGGCGCTGTCGACGGGCACGGCCGCCTCCAGCCGGCAGCGTCCGTAGCCCAGCTCCAGGCGGACCGGAAGCTCGGCGCCGGCCTCCGTCAGCAGGTTGGTGCCCGTGATGCCCAGGTCGGCCACGCCGTCGCCGACGAACTCGATGATGTCGTCCGTGCGCACGAAGAGGATGTCCAATGGGAAATTCTCGGCGTGCGCGACCAGGGCACGCGTCCCGTCCTCGAATACCAGGCCGGCATCCCGCAGCAGCGCGATGGTCGGCTCCTGGAGCCGGCCCTTGTTCGGCAGCGCCAGCCGCAGGCGGCCCGTGTCCAGGCCACTCGGCGCGCGGAACACGGTCACGACTCACCTCCGGTGGGATACGGACGCTCCGTGCCCTCGGGTCGACGGGCGAGCGCCTCGCGGTACCCGCCGGTGCCGTGACGCAGCCACTGGGCGATCCGCGTGATCGTGGCCGTGCTGGCGCCCGTCTCGCGCGAGATCTCCAGGTAGTGGCGGCCGTCTTCCAGCAGCTGGACCACGTGCCAGCGCTGGGCCATGTCGCGCAACTCGTTGAGGGTGCACAGGTCGCGAAAGAAGCGCTCGGCCGCGGCACGATCGGGAAGGGCGACGATCGCGTCCAGAAGGTCGCGGGTGGCTTGGTCACGCCACTCGACGTCGGTCTCGACCGCCGGCGGCTGGGCCCCGTCTGCTCGCGTTTCACTTGTCATCGTAGTAGCATGCTAACACAATGAACCAGTGCAGAGTCAAGCACACGTGGAACTGATCCCAGCCATCGACCTGGTGGGCGGGCAGGTGGTCCGCCTGGCGCAAGGCGATTTCGACCGATCGACCACCTACGGCGACGATCCGGTGCGCACCGCCCAACGCTGGGCGGAGGAGGGCGCCACCCGCCTGCACATTGTGGATCTCGACGGCGCGCGAGAAGGGCGGCCTGTCCAGGGCCGCCTGATCCGGACGATCGTCGCCAGCATGCGGATCCCGTGCCAGGTCGCCGGTGGGCTGCGGGACCAGACCGCCGCGGCCGCGGCGCTGGCCGCAGGTGCGGACCGGATCGTGCTCGGTAGTGCGCTGCTTCGCGATCCCGGGCTGGCTCGCCGGCTCGTGGAGGCGCACGGCGCCGAACGGATCGTGGCCGCCATCGACGTGCGCGACGGCCTCGCGGTGGGCTCCGGATGGGTGGAAGGCGCCGCTGGTCGGCCGGTCGACGAAGCGGTCATCGTCCTGCGCGACGCGGGCCTGGCCTTGTTCGCGGTCACGGCCATCGCCCGCGACGGCCTCCGGGAAGGGCCGGACCTGGAGTTGCTCGCGCGTGTCGCAGCATTGGTCGGCGCTGACCGTGTGATCGCCTCGGCCGGCGTCAGCAGCGTCGCCGATGTGGCGGAGCTCGCGCGCCTCGGGTACGCCGGAGCGATCCTCGGCCGCGCGCTGTACGAGGGCACACTTTCGCTCGAGGAAGCCCTGAGTGCGGCCGCACGCCGCTGAACGCGGCTCCGCAAACACGCCCGGCGTTCTGACTCGGTCTCGGTCGCCCAGTTCGATGCGGGCATAGTCACGGCGGTTATGAGCCCGCTAGTGCCACGCCGGTGCCGCCCAGCCCACGTACTCGGCATGCAGGTCGCACACTCCGGGGCGTGCCTGCGTCGTGCGTGCTCTTCCTTGGCGTATCAACGTCCGCGTCGTCGGTGCACCGCGCGATGCCAGGTTGGGCGGCCGCGCTCGGCGTCGACTTGACCCTCCAGGGCATCGACCTGCCGATCGGGGTTCCGGTCGCGGCGTACGCCACGGTGGTCGATCGAATCCAGAAAGACCCCACCATCCTCGGGATGGTCGTCACCACCCACAAGGCCGCGCTCTGGAGCGCTTGTGAGTCGAGTTTCGCCCGGGTCACGGCCCTGGCGGCCATGTTGCGGGAGGTCGGCGGCGTATCGCGCGCCAGCGGAGTCCTGACCGCGGATGCCCCTGACGTTCGCAGTGTTGGACGTGCGGCGCAGCGGCTGCTCACTGACGAGCGCTGGACGACGGGAGCGCGCCACGCCCTGATCCTCGGTGCGGGTGGTGCAGGCCTGAGCCTGGCCTACAACCTGAGCGATCGCCTGCCCGAGATTGCCGCGGAGCGCGTCGTGCTGACCGATGTCGATCCGGCACGGGTCACCACGGTTCGCGCGATCGTCGCCGGCTGGGAGCGCGCCGGCGCCGTGACCGTTGAGCTCGCCACGCCAGGCGTCAACGACCGATTGGTGTCCCAAGCGCCACCTGGGTCGCTCATGGTGAACGCGTCGGGCGCCGGAAAGGATCGACCGGGATCTCCGCTTGCGCCCGCCGTGCGGCTCCCCAGACGCTCGATCTACTGGGATTTCAACTACCGCGGCGAGCTTCCGTTGCTGGCCCATGCCCGTTCACAGGCAGCGTTGGACGATCTGTTGGTCGTCGACGGCCGCGACTACCTGGTCTGCGGCTGGATGGAAGCGCTCTGCTTCGTGGTCGGACGCCAACCGACCGACGAACTGCTCGTCCGATTCGATCTCGCGGCGCAGGCTGCCAGGGTCTGAGCCGCACGCCGTCGAAACCGGGTCGCATGCCCGCCGCGAATATGCCCCGACTGGACTCAGCCAGGTGGGGGGCCCGCCGAACGAGCCGCCCTCCTAGTGCCCCGTGGCCGCCTCTTCCTTCTTGTGCGCGTCGATGATCTTCTGCGCCACGTGCGTGGGCACTTCCTCGTAGTGATCCAGGGACGCCGTGAACGTGCCACGCCCGCCGGTCAACGAGCGCAACTCGGTCGCGTACGTGGACAGCTCGGCCTGCGGCACGTGCGCGCGGACCACCTGGAGTGACCCCTCGCTGTCCAGGCCCAGAACGCGCCCGCGGCGCGTGTTGAGGTCCCGGTTCACGTCACCCATGTACGCCTCGGGGACACGCACCTCCACCACCATGATCGGTTCGAGGAGGATCGGCGACGCATCCTGGATGCCCTTGCGCGTGGCCAACGAGCCGGCCAGGCGGAAGGAGAGCTCGTCCGAGTCGACCGTGTGGAACGACCCGTCGTAGAGCGTGGCCTTGAAGTCGATCACCGGATAACCGGCGATGGGGCCCTTCTCCGCCACGTCGCGGACGCCCTTCTCCACCCCGGCGAAGAACTGGCGCGGAACGGACCCGCCGACCACGCGCTCGGCGAAGACCACGCCACCGGCGGCGTTC
The DNA here is from genome assembly GCA_964513505.1 of uncultured Anaerolineaceae bacterium. Classification (GTDB taxonomy): domain Bacteria; phylum Chloroflexota; class Limnocylindria; order Limnocylindrales; family CSP1-4; genus JAFMJV01. The sequence continues at coordinate 11,547 of CAZENL010000064.1, read as the reverse complement.
GGCTCGATCTCCAGCCAGACGTGGCCGAACTGGCCGCGACCGCCGCTCTGCTTCTTGTGCCGGCCCTCCGCCTGCGTCTTGCCGCGGATGGTCTCGCGGTAGGCCACGCGCGGCAGTCGGGTCAGCACCCCGGTGCCGAACTTGCGCTTGAGCCGCTCGCCGCTGACCGCGATCTGGTTCTCCCCCTGGCCCCACAGCAACTGCTCGCCGGTCTCCGGGTGCCGCTCCACGCGGACGCTGGGATCCTCTTCCACCAGGCGATGGAGCGCCGAGCTGAGCTTGTCCAGGTCCTGCTTGGATTCGGGCTCGATGGCCACCGGAAGCGTGGGCTCGGGGAAGGCGATCGGCGGCAGCGTGAGCGGTCGATCGCGCTGGCTGAGCGTGTCACCCGTGCCCGTGTGGACCAGCTTGGCCACGCCACCGATCTCGCCGGCTCGCAGCTCGCCGCAGGGCTCCTGCTCCTTGCCGCGCAGGCGCAGCACCTGGCCGATGCGCTCTTCCTCTTCCTGGTTGGCGTTCCAGACGTGGTCGTGCGAGCGGATGGTGCCGGAGAAGACACGGAAGTAGGTCAGCCGGCCCACGAATGGGTCCGCCGTGGTCTTGAAGACCTGCGCGACCAAGGGTCCGTTGGGATCCGGCGGGACCTTGACCTCCTTGCCCTTCTCAAGCGCCGTGATCGGCGGCTCCTCGGAGGGGGAGGGCAGGTACTTGACGATCGCCTCGAGAAGGCCGCTTATGCCGATGTCGTGGCTGGCGGAAGTCAACAGGACGGGCGCCAGGACACTCTCGCGGATGCCCTTGTGCAGGCAGGCTTCCAGCTCGGCGTCCGTGATGTCCTCGCCCTCGAGGTACTTGGTCAGCACGTCGTCGTCCGCCTCAGCCGCGGCCTCCAGCAGCTGGTCGCGGCGGGTCGCGAACTCGGCCTCCAGCTCGGGCGGAATCGGCCCTTCGGTGACCTTGCCCTTGTCGAACATGAATGACTTGCGATGGACCAGGTCCACGTAACCGCGGAACGAGTCGGCCTTGCCGATGGCGATCTGGAGCGGCGCGATCTTGGGTCCGAACGTGGCCCGGAGGGCATCCAGCGCCGCGGTCGGGTCCGCGTTCTCCCGGTCGCACTTGGTGAGCACGAACAGGGCGGCCGTGTTGTGCCGCCGCCCGAGGCGGATCGCGGTCTCGATGCCGGCCTCAACGCCGCCGGACGCGTCCATGGTGATCAGCGCGGCGTCCACCGCCTCGAAGCCTTCCACCACCTCGCCGATGAAGTCGGCGTAGCCGGGCGTGTCCACGATGGTGATGCGGTGGCCGGCGTAGTCGAGCGCGGCCACGGCCAGCGAGAGGGAGAGCTTGCGTTTCTGCTCTTCGGGCTCGAAATCCAGGCTCGCCGTCCCGTCGTCCACGCGGCCAAGGCGCTGGATGGCGCCGACCGTGTGGAGCAGATGCTCGGCGAGTGTCGTCTTGCCCGAACCGGCGTGACCGGCCAGCACGACGTTCCGAAGGCGCGAAAGCTCAACGTTATCCACGACTGCCCTCCCCGGGGGACCGGCGGAGACCCGCCTCCGGGCATTGCCGCGGAGAACATCGCACCGGGCTGTATCTAGGCGGCCATCTTATAGACTTCGCGGTGATGTCAGGACATTCCAAGTGGTCACAGATCAAACGCCAGAAGGGTGTCAACGACTCCAAGCGCGGCGCGGTGTTCACCAAGATCGGACGGGAGATTTCCATCGCGGCCCGCCAGGGCGGCGGAGACCCGGATGCCAACTACCGGTTGCGCCTGGCCATGGACACGGCACGGGCCGCCAACATGCCGGCGGACAACATCAAGCGGGCCATCGAGAAGGCCGTCGGCGGGGGCGCGGCCGAGCAGTACGAGGAGATCGTCTACGAGGGCTACGGCCCGGGCGGCGTGGCGATCCTGGTGGAGACGGCCACCAACAACAAGAATCGGACGGCCGCGGACGTGCGCTCCATCTTCGTCAAGGCGGGCGGCTCACTGGCCGGCGCGGGGGCGGTTGCCTGGCAGTTCGAGCAGCGCGGCATGATCGCCGTCGCGCGCGAGGGCCATGACCCGGACGAGCTGGCACTGGCGGCCATCGACGCCGGCGCGGAAGACGTGGACGCAGAGACCGACCCGATGGAGGTGGTGACCGACTCCGGGCGCCTGGAGAGCGTGCGCAAGGCGCTCGAGGCCGCCGGTGTGAAGGTCGAGTCGGCCGAGGTGATCATGCAACCCAAGTCCACCGTGGAGGTGGACGACAGTCACGTCCGATCGAACATGCGCCTGATCGAGAGCCTGGAGGACCACGACGACGTGCAGCGCGTGACCGCCAACTTCGACATCCCCGACGATGTCCTGGCGGAGGCCGCCTCCGCGTGATGAGCCGCCTCCGCGTGGCGTGCCAGGGGCGCGCCGTGTTCGGGGGCCGGCGCGTGATCCCGGCGTGATCGTCCTGGGCATCGATCCGGGCACCGCCATGACCGGCTACGGCGTTGTGGAACGCACGGGATCCACGTTGCGCCTCATCGACTACGGCTGCCTCCAGACGCCGTCCACCGACCCGCTGCCGCAACGGCTGCTCCAGATCCACGACGCGCTCGACCGGCTGATCACGACCCACAACCCGGAACTCGTTGGCGTGGAGCGGCTCTTCTTCAACAAGAACGTGATGACGGCCTTCGCGGTCGGCCAGGCGCGCGGGGTGGTGCTGCTGGTGGCCGCGCAGCACGGCCTTCCCGTGGTGGAGTTCGGGCCGCACGAGGTAAAGATGGCCGTGACCGGCTACGGGCGAGCGGACAAGCCCCAGGTGCAGAAGATGGTGCAGGCACTGCTGGGGATGGCCACGCTGCCGCGTCCCGATGACGCCGCGGATGCCCTGGCCGTGGCCATCTGCTCCGCCCACGGCCTGGTGGCCGCATGATCGCCTCCGTCCAGGGCAACGTCGCCGCCGTTTCGTCGGATTCGCTGGTGATCGAGACCGGCGGTGTCGGCTATCGCATCTTCTGCGGACCGTCCACGCTCTCGATAGCCCGCTCCGGCGACACGCTGAAGCTCTTCACCCACCACCTGATCCGTGAGGACGTCCAGGCGCTCTACGGCTTCCGCACGGTCGAGGAGCTGGGCTTTTTCGAGCTCCTGATCACGGTGACCGGCGTGGGGCCCAAGGTAGGCCTGGCCATCCTCAGCTCACGGCCGGTCACGGACCTGCAGCTGGCCATCCTTCAGGGTGACGAGGCGATCCTCACCGCGGTCAGTGGCGTGGGCAAGCGGCTGGCGGCACGGATCGTGCTGGAGTTGAAGGAGAAGGTGGCCGCGGCCGGGTCTTCCGGGAGTTCCGGAGGTGTGGGCGGCACGTCCGAGGTGGTGGCCGCGCTCCAGGCGCTGGGCTATTCCGCGGGCGAGGCACACGACGCATCGCGGGCCGCGATCGGCGGCGTGCCGGTCGGCGCCTCACTGGAAGAGCGCGTCAAGGCTGCGCTGCGCGAGCTCCGCCGGGACTAGAGGGCCGGGACAGTCGCCGGGCGGAGGGCGTACACGCGTCCCAGCTTGAGTTCCATGTCCTCCAGTTCGGTGGTGGTGCGCACCTCGTAGGTGGCCAGCTCGACCAGCTGCTCCTGGGGCAGGTAACGGCGGCCGGGATCACCGACCACGACCTCGATCCCACGATCGCGCGCGCGCTGCAGCCAGGGCAGCACGCGCTCCGCGAGGCGTGCCTCGTACCAGCAGTCCCCGGCCAGGATCACGTCCGCCTCCGGGGGAGCGTCATCCAGGACGTCGCGCCCGACCGCCGCGACCCGGCAGCCATTGGCCCGCGCATTGAGCCGCATCGCGGCGCTGGCGAACGGATCGATGTCGGCGCCGGTCGCTTCCGCCGCGCCGGCTTTCATGGCCGCGATGGCGCAGAGCCCGGAGCCAGATGCCAGATCGAACACGCGCCGGCCGGCCACCGACTCCGGGTGGTCACGAAGGTAGCGTCCGATGGCTAGCCCGCCGGCCCACGCGAACGCCCAGTAGGGCAGGCCGGTGTCCGGATCGCCGGTCTCCAGCTGGACGTCGCGCCAGAGCGGCAGCACCTCGTCGGCGAGGTGCAGGCGCACCTCCACCAGGCCCGGAACCTGGCGGAGGACGGTGTGGCGCAGCACGAAACCGCGCAGCGAGGCGGTCATCCGGGTGACCGGACCGGCTCAGTCACTCAGGGCGGCCAGGCGAACTCCGCAGTCGGATGCACCATGGACCCCGAAGTCGGCGTCGTAGTGCGTGAACCCAGTGGTCCCGATGACCACGTCGTACTGGAATGACTGTGCGGCCGGCACCGAGTTGGTCAGCGTCAAGCCCGACTCGTACGAGCTGGTCAGCGCGAGGACTCCGTTCGGGCTCATCACCAGCGCTCCTGGCGTCGACGTCTTGATCTGGATGTCGATCTTCCGGGTTGTGCCACCCTCGTTCGTGCAGATGGCCCGTGTGGTGATGGGGCCGACCTTCAGGAGCGTCCGGGTCTGCCCGGCAGTCAGGTTGACGGCCTTCTTGCCCAGGACCTTGACGGTCGTCACCCTGGCGGCCGTCGCGACGCCGGAGGTACCCAGGACACGGTCGGGCAGGCGTGCCAGCGCGCTCCCGCCGAACACCATGGTCGCGGACAACGTGGCGGCCACGATGCCGACCCTGACGGCTGGACGGCGCACGACACCAAGGACCTGGAACATGGATGACCCTCCTCGCGACACTCGGACCCCTGACGGGGCAAATCGTCGGCCGATGATGGGGGCCCGGACCTTGCAACGCAACGAGATGTTGTGGTGTCGACCCCGCCGGACAACTAGAACGTGTGTTCGATTGGCGTCCAAACCTGCTAGACTCGCCCGCGATGGAAGAGGCATCCCGGCTGGTCACCCCAGCCCCGGTTGAGGTGGACGAGACCGCCGTCGAGACCAGCCTCCGGCCCCGCCGCCTGGCGGAGTACGTCGGCCAGACGTCCGTCAAGGAGAACCTCCGCATCCTGCTGGAGGCGGCGCGCGCCAGGGCAGAGGCCGCGGACCACATCCTGCTGTACGGGCCGCCCGGCCTAGGCAAGACCACGCTCGCCAACATCGTCGCGCGCGAGCTCGGCGTGAACATCCACACCACGTCGGGGCCCGCCATCGAGCGGCCCGGGGACCTGGCCGCCATCCTCACCAACCTGGATGAGCGGGACATCCTCTTCATCGACGAGATCCACCGCCTCAACCACTCGGTGGAGGAGATCCTCTATCCGGCCATGGAGGATTTCGGCATCGACGTGATGATCGGCCGGGGCCCATCGGCACGGAGCCTGCGGCTGTCGCTGAAGCCGTTCACCGTCATCGGCGCCACCACCCGCGCGGGCCGCATCAGCTCGCCGCTGCGCGACCGATTCGGCGCCGTCTACCGCCTGGACTACTACTCCACCGAGGAGCTGGCCACGATCATCGGGCGATCGGCCGGGATCCTGGGCGTGGAGATCGATCCGGACGCGATCGGCATCCTGGCGCGACGGGGGAGGGGCACGCCGCGCGTGGTCAACCGCCTGCTGCGCCGGGTGCGGGACTTTGCCCAGGTCCGCTCGGACGGGCGCATCGGCACCGCGGAGGCGAACGCTGCCATGGCGGCCATGGACATCGATTCAGAAGGGCTGGACACCACGGATCGCCGGCTCCTCGCGGCCATCGTCCAGAAGTTCGCCTCCGGACCGGTCGGCGGCGCGGCCGTGGCCGCGGTCATCGGGGAGGAAGTGGACACCGTGGAGGACGTCTACGAGCCGTACCTCCTGCAGCTCGGCTTCCTGGACCGTACGCCACAGGGTCGGGTGGCCACGGAACGCGCGCGGGAGCACCTGCGCCAGCTCGGCTACGACGTGCCCGCGCCGCGGCGCGCGGAGCGGCTGGATCCCGGCCTGTGGGACGGCGTGACCGCGGAAGGCCGCGCGGACGACGAACCCGGCAAGGACGTGGTGCGCGAGTCGGAGATGTCCGCGTGACGGGGACGCCGATCGGCGTCCCCCCGGAAGGTCTGGCAGCCGCCACCAGTGGACTGTTCAAGCGCTATGGCTCCCAGCCGGCACTCCAGGGCCTGGACATGGCCGTGCCGCGCGGGTCCGTATACGGCTTCCTTGGCCCTAACGGCAGCGGCAAGACCACCACGTTGCGGTGCCTGGTCGGACTGGTGCGTCCGGACGCGGGGCAGATGCTGGTCCTTGGCCAGCCCTACTCAGGACACGACCGGCAGCGGCTCTTCCGCGTCGGCTCGCTGATCGAGCAGCCGGCGTTCTATCCGTACCTGTCGGGCCGCGACAACCTGCGCGTCTTCGCGGTCGCGGGCGCGGCGACGCCGCGTCACCGGGTGGACCAGGTACTGGACTTCGTGGGCCTCGGCGGGCGAGCCAGGGACAAGGTCAAGACCTATTCCCTGGGCATGAAGCAGCGCCTGGGCATCGCCGCGGCGCTGCTCTCGGACCCTGAGCTCTTGCTCCTGGACGAGCCTGCCAACGGGCTGGATCCGGCCGGCATCGTGGCCATGCGCGAGCTGCTGCGCTACCTCACGTCGATCGGCAAGACCGTGATCATCTCCAGCCACATCCTGCCGGAGGTGCAGCACCTCGCGGACCACATCGGAATCGTTGATCGGGGGCGCGTGGTCCGCGAAGGCCCGCTGGACCAGTTCCTCCGCGAAGGCGCCCTGGTGCGCGTCCTGGTGGACCCGCAGGACGTCATGCGCGCGGTCTCCGTCCTCACCACCCTCACGCGCGACGTCGCACCTCCGCCCGTCGGTGGGCCTGGCGGTGGCTGGATCACGGTTCGTGTCGGCGCCGAGCGCGCGTCAGAGGTGAACCGGCTGCTGGCACAGAACGGCATCTACGCCAGCGGCATCGAGGCCATCAACGACCTGGAGCAGGTGTTCCTGGCGCTCACCTCGTCCTCCGGGCCGGCCACTCTTGGCGCCGTGGCCGGGCCGCCGCCCGGATGGGCCGTCCAGGGGCCTCCGTCCTGATGGTCGGCCTGATCGGCGCAGAGATCCTGAAACTTCGCCGGCGGTGGGCGACGTACGTGGTGCCCCTGACCGGAATCATCCTGATGGGACTGATCTTCCTGGTGGTGGGGATCAGGGCACACGACCTCAACCCCTACCAGAGCGACAGCCTGGAAGCCACGCTCGGCTTCCCGTTCGCGTTCCGGATCATCGACGTGCTGGTGTTCGTGCTTGGCAGCTACCTGGCCATCGCGTACGCCGCAGCCGTCGCCGGGGCGGACTGGAGCTGGGGGATCATGCGGGTGGTCATCTCCCGCGGCGAAGGGCGCATTCGTTACGTGCTGGCCAAGGCGATCGGGCTCGCGATCGTGCTCGTGGCCGGCCTCTTCGTGACGTACGCCTTCGGGATCCTGTTCACCTATATGGCGGGCTGGCTGGGCGGGTTCTCGGTCGGCAACCCCATCACCGGCGGCAACGCCGGAGAGCTGTTCCAGTCGTTCTGGCGCGGCAGCCTGGTCCTGCTCGAACGGTGCTCACTGGGATTTGCGGTTGCCATGGTCCTGCGCAGCCAGCTGGCCGGGGTCGTGGTGGGCATCGCGCTGGCCATCGTGGAGCCGATCCTGACCACCATCCTGACGGTGCTGGCACGCATCTCCGACTCGGGCGGTCCGATCCGCGCAACGGGCCCGGAGTGGTACCAGTTCCTGCCGTTCAACATCGGCAACAGCGTGTTCTACGGTGGCGGCTCCGTTGCCGATCCTGGCACGTTCACCCAGCAGAGCCTGCCATTCGAACAGGCGCTTGCGGGCGTGCTGATCTACACGGTGATCTTCATCGGCGTGGCCTGCCTGCGGACCCAGCGTGCGGAGATCACCGGGTGACCGCCGTGTCCGCACCCCCTGCGTCCCCGATCTCTTTCCAGGTCCTGACTCCGGCACCCGCCGACCGTGGGACGCGCGCCAGGCTGGGTCGCATGACCACGCCCCATGGCGCCGTGGAGACGCCGCAGTTCATGCCCGTGGGCACCAACGCGACCGTCAAGGCGCTGGACCCGGACGATCTGCGCGAGGTCGGTGCCACGATCATCCTGGCCAACACCTACCACCTGGCGCTGCGGCCCGGCCACGAGCGGATCAAGCGGCTCGGCGGCCTGCACCAGTTCATGCAGTGGGATCGCGCCATCCTGACCGACTCGGGGGGCTTCCAGATCGTCAGCCTGGGCGAGCTGCGCGAGGTCGACGAGGATGGCGTCAGCTTCCGCTCGCACCTGGACGGGTCGCTGCAGCGCTTCACGCCCGAGTACGCGATCGCAGTCCAGGAGGCACTTGGGCCGGACATCGCGGTGTGTCTGGACCAGCCGGTGCCGCCGCACGCCTCATCCCGCGAAGTGGTCGCGGATGCCACGTCGCGGACGCATCGATGGGCCGAGCGGTGCCTGGAGGCGCACAGTCGTCCGGATCAAGGCCTCTTCGGCATCATCCAGGGCGGGCTGGAGCCGGACCTGCGCGCCGGATCGACGCGCGCCATCGCCGCACTGCCGTTCGATGGGCTGTGCATCGGCGGCCTGGCTGGGGACGAGACACCGGCCCAGCGACGAGCCGCGCTGGACGTCGTGGTGCCGCTGCTCGCCGATGACCCGCGGCCGCGCTACCTGATGGGCCTTGGATCGCCCATGGACCTGCTGGACGCGGTGGACGCAGGCGTGGACCTGTTCGACTCGGTGCTGCCGGCCCGCGTGGCGCGCAACGGCACGCTGTGGGTGCCTGGCGGCAAGCTGAACCTGCGCAATGCCCGCTTCCTCGACGATCCGCGACCGGTCCAGGAGGGCTGCCGCTGCCGCCTGTGCCGCACGTTCTCGCGGGCGTACGTGGCGCACCTCTTCCGGGCCAACGAGCTGCTGGCCTACCGGCTCGCAACTTGTCACAACCTGACCTTCACCCTAGACTTCATGGCCAGTATCCGGTCGTCAATTGCGGCCGGGACGTTCCCCGAGCTGATGCGTGAGCTGAGGGCTCAGAGGGCGGCGGCCGACCTTCCCGACGTCGAAATCCGTGACAGCCAAGCTGGCACAGATGGGGCGCAAGCTCCAGCGAAGGGAGGGTGAAGTCGCAGTAGAGCGGCATTACCCAGACTGGGTAGTGCCATGTGGAGGCAAGACCCATGGCAGGCAGAGTTCCCGCCCGCCGCGAAGTCAAGAAGAAGCCGAAGGCTGCCACGAGCAAGCCCAAGCTCGAGTCTCTCCTGGACTCGCCACCGCAATCCGTCGAGGTGATCAAGCCGAAGCGGAAGCCGCGGTGGGAGTCGGAAGAGGACTCCGAGTAAGGGTTCCGCTGAGCCGGCCCTCGGTCGCAGCCTTGGAGGAGTACCAGGCATGACCATTACGGGGATCGGACAGACGGCCGCCGAGCGCAACGGTTCGGACAAGGCAGCAGAGCGCGCCGCAGGGGAGCGCACCAAGGCGGTTGACGCTGCCATCCTGAGCATCGAGAAGCAGTTCGGGCGCGGCTCGATCATGAAGCTCGGCTCGTCGGAGCGGCAGGCGGTGGACGCCATCCCGACCGGCTCGATCGCGCTGGACCTGGCGCTCGGCGTGGGCGGCATCCCGCGCGGCCGGATCACGGAGATCTTCGGGCCGGAGTCCTCCGGCAAGACCACGCTCTGCCAGCACGTGCTCGCGGAGGCGCAGAAGCGCGGCGGCGTGGTGGCTTTCATCGACGTGGAGCACGCCCTGGATCCCACGTACGCCCGCAACTGCGGCGTCAACGTGGATGAGCTGCTGGTCAGCCAGCCGGACACGGGCGAGCAGGCCCTGGAGATCACGGAGACGCTGATCCGCTCCGGCGGCATCGATTGCGTGGTCGTGGACTCCGTCGCAGCACTCGTGCCGCGCGCGGAGATCGAAGGCGAGATGGGCGATTCCTTCATGGGCGTCCAGGCACGGCTGATGAGCCAGGCTCTGCGCAAGCTCACCGGCGCCGTCAGCCGGTCCAACACGGCGCTCGTCTTCACCAACCAGCTGCGCGAGAAGATCGGCGTCATGTTCGGCAATCCGGAAGTCACGCCGGGCGGCCGCGCGCTCAAGTTCTATGCCAGCGTCCGCCTGGACATCCGCCGCATCGAGACCATCAAGACGGGCACGGAATCGGTGGGCAGCCGCGTCCGCGTGAAGGTGGTCAAGAACAAGGTCGCGGCGCCGTTCCGCGTCGCCGAGTTCGACGTCATGTACGGCGAGGGCATCTCCAAGGAAGGCGGCCTGCTGGACGTCGGCGTGGCGTCGGACGTGGTCAGCAAGACGGGTGCCTGGTTCAACTACGGGGACGTCCGCCTCGGCCAGGGACGCGAGCAGGCCAAGGAGTTCCTGCGCGCCAATAAGGACATTCTCCAGCAGCTTGACACCGAGATCCGCGGCAAAGTTGCCACGATCGCCATCCCTGTCGAAGGGATCAGCGAGGCGGAGTAGCGGACGGGCGCCTGCGGCGTTGGCGCCTGCGTTCCTTCGCTCACGCACCCTTGTGCGCTCGCTCAGGAGCCTCGGCGCCGCCTTGCATGCACCTCGCCCGCTAGGCCGTTGACGATGGGTTGCGTGGCCACACTGTCGTCACGTGTCCAAACGCGAACATCGCTTCGCCGTACGCGGCTCCCTCGGTAGTGGCTGGGCGGCGTAGCGCCACGGCCGCGGAGCGGCGGGAGCGGCGGGCGGGCGTGGAGGATGCCAACGTCGTCATGGAGGCGGCTGCGGCATTCCTCGCCGTTCGGCCGCGTTCCGTGGACGAGACGCGCAGGCGGCTGCAGCAGCTCGGGTACCGGCAGGAGCTCGTGGACGCGGTCGTTCAGCGCCTCCTGGAACTCGAATACCTGGATGACCAGAGCTTCGCCAGAGCTTGGGTGGAGAGCCGCGACCGAGCGCGCCCTCGCGGAGAACAGGCTCTCCGTCGCGAGCTGACGCTCAAGGGCATCGATCGGGAAACGGTTACTGCCGTCCTCGCCGAACGTTCGGCGGGACGGACGGCCGGCGTTGGGTTCCCGGTTGACGGGACAGAGCCGGACAGCGGGTCGGATCCGGAGGTCGGTTCGGCGGATCGCGCGGCCGCCGAACGGCTCCTCGGTCGGCGCCGCGCGGCGCTCCTGCGCGAGCAGGATCCACGCAAACGCCGTCAGCGTGCCTACGCGCTACTCGCTCGCTACGGGTTTGATCCGGACATCTGTCGCGTGGTGGCAGGCGGATTGGACGCGGAATGAGCTCCCGAAGCGTGGCCCTGCGCGGTTAGTCTGTCGCTCATGGCTGGGAGGGAAGTCGCGGCGGGAACCGCGGATGGTCGGGCGGAGCCTGTTTCGTCGAGCCTGCCGCCCACGCCACCTTCGGGGCTGACCCAGGCGGAGGTGGAGGCGCGGCGCGCCGCCGGCCAGGGCAATGACACCGTCTGGAGCGGCGGACGGACGTACGCGCAGATCCTCCGTGAGAACGTCTTCACGTTCATCAACAACATCATGTACGTCCTCGGCGTGCTGCTGATCCTGGTTGGCCGGCCGCTGGATGCGCTCATCTCCGTCGCCGTGGTCTCGAC
>CAZENL010000063.1:0-17894 GCA_964513505.1 uncultured Anaerolineaceae bacterium | reverse complement strand
CCCGCGCCTTGACACGCTCCATGGCGGCCGGTATCGTCCCGCCACCGATGAAATCCCTCTTCTGGTTTTATCCCTAGCGGGTACGAGGCCGCCACTCAGTGAGTGGCAGCACAGGCACTCGTGCCCGCTGAACGCAGGAGCCGCAAGGCCCCTGCGTTTTTGTTTTCCCAAAGGAGCGCTGAGCCAAATGATCGTGGTGATGAAGACGGGCGCCACCGTCGAGCAGATCGACAACGTCAAACGCGAGATCGAGGCAAACGGCCTGGAGGCATACGTCAGCCAGGGAGAGGAGCGGACCGTGATCGGCGTCGTAGGGAACGGAGTGGAACGCGTCGAACGGGTGATCCAGTTCCCCGGCGTCGAGCAGACGATCCGCGTCACCAAGCCGTACAAGCTGACGAGCCGCGAGCATCACCCCGACCGGACCCGTGTGCGGGTCGGCAACGTCGAGATCGGCGCCGGGAATCCGCTGCGCATGATGGCCGGCCCGTGCTCCGTCGAGTCGCGCGAGCAGATCCTGGCCACCGCCCAATGGGTGAAGCGCGAGGGCGCGGTGGCCCTGCGCGGCGGGGCGTTCAAGCCGCGCACATCGCCGTACCAGTTCCAGGGTCTCGGCGTGGAGGGCCTCCAGTTGCTGGCCGAGGCGCGCGAGGAGACCGGCCTGCCGGTGGTCTCGGAGATCACCGATCCGGCGCACGTGGACCTCTTCGACGAATACGTGGACATGCTCCAGGTGGGCAGCCGCAACATGCACAACTTCGTGCTGCTGAAGGCGTGCGGCCAGAGTCGCAAGCCGATCCTCCTCAAGCGCGGCTTCGGCGCCACCATCGAGGAGTGGCTGATGGCCGCCGAGTACATCCTCTCGGCCGGCAACCCCAATGTGATCCTTTGCGAGCGGGGCATCCGCACCTTCGAGCCGTCAACGCGCAACACGCTCGACCTGTCGGCGGTGCCGGTGCTGCGGGAGCTGACCCACCTGCCGATCATGATCGACCCGTCCCACGGCACCGGCCACCGCTCGCTCGTGCGGCCGATGGCGCTGGCAGCGGCAGCGGTCGGCGCGGACGCCATCATCATCGAGGTGCACCCCGATCCGCCGCGCGCTCGTTCCGATTCCGACCAGAGCCTCTCGTTCCCCGAGTTCGGCGACCTGATGGACGACCTGCGCAGGCTCGAGTACCTGCGCGAGCCGGCCAAGCCGCAGGTCTCTCCGGTCCGCATCCCAGGCGACCTGGAACGGCTGCGTGGGCGCATCGACGACGTGGATGCGCGACTGGCGGCCCTGCTGGAAGAGCGTGCCCAGCTGGCCGTGGCGGTGCAGCACACCCGTGCGACCACCGACCATGGTCATGATGTGACCCGTGAGCGAGCGCTCCTGGATCGTGCCGCGTCCGCGGATGGCGGCGTGCTGACTCGCGAGGAGCGCGAGCAGGTCTTCACGGCCGTGCTGCGCGCGTCGCGGTCGGCGCAGCGGCGCGAGGCGGCCGCGGCGGCCAAGGCGTCCGCCGAGCATCCGGTCACGGCCAAGGGCTCTGCCGCGTGACGCTGGTCCCGCCAATGGTCGCGCGCCGCGTCGGCGCCGCGCGTCAGCTCCACGGGGAGTTGCGCTTGCCCTCGGACAAGTCCATCGCCCACCGCGCGTTGCTGTTCAACGCTATGGCGGCCGGGTCCGCGGACGTGCTGGTTCGGCGGCCGGGTGCGGATGTCCGCTCCACCGCCGGAGCGCTGCACGCGCTTGGCGCGCTCGAGGGCGTGGACGAGCTGGAGGGAGGCGCGACCCGGTTCCGGGTGCGCGGCGGCGGGACGGACGCGGCCGCCGGCCTGCCGGGCACGGGCGGCGAGACGATCGACTGCGGCAATTCCGGCACGACCGTTCGCTTCCTCACGGGCGCGCTGGCCGGGCGGGGTGCCGCCGCGATGACCACGCTCACGGGCGACGAGAGCCTGTCTCGGCGGCCGATGGAGCGCGTCGCCGCGCCACTCCGCCAGATGGGCGCGAGCGTCCAGACGAGCGACGGCCGCCTGCCGATCCACGTCCTCGGGCGCCGGCCGCTCACGGCGACCATCCACCGGCTGCCGGTCGCCAGCGCACAGGTGCTGGGCGCGATCAGCCTGGCGGCGTTGAGCGCGGAGGGCCGCACCACGATCGAGACGCCAGGTCCCACGCGCGACCACACCGAGCGCCTGCTGGCCTGGCTCGGTGCACCGATCGAGCGGGTCGGCATGACGACGACGATCGATGGACCCGCGGTCCTGACGGCGCGGTCGTGCGACGTGCCCGGCGACCTCTCTTCGGCCGCTGCCTGGCTGGTGGCCGCCTCCGTCCACCCCGACGCTGAGATCCGGCTCCGCGACGTTGGCCTGAACCCTTCGCGACTGGCCATCGTGGACGTGCTGCGCGACATGGGCGCGGCCATCGAGCAGGAACCCGGAGGCACCGATCGCGGCCCTGAGCCTACCGGCGATCTGCTGGTGCGCAGCGTCGGCGGCCTTCGTGCGATCGTCCTCTCCGGCGCGCGAATCGCGGAGCTGATCGACGAGCTGCCGCTGCTGGCGATTGCCATGGCCGCGGCTACCGGCACCAGTGAGGTGCGCGACGCAGCGGAGTTGCGCGTGAAGGAATCGGACCGCGTCGCGCTCGTGGTTCGCAACCTGCGCGCGGTCGGCGTGGAGGCGGAGGAGTTGCCGGACGGCTGGCGCATCGAGGGCCTCGGCGGAGCGGCCCACGCTCGCGCTCATGCGCGATCGTCCGAGCCGATCGAGATCCGGACCAACGGCGACCACCGCATCGCCATCTCGTTCGCGGTCGCCGCCCTCACCGGGCTGGTGCCGGACGTGGCCATCGACGATCCTGCCTGCGTGGACGTCTCGTATGCGGGCTTCTGGTCGGACCTGGATTCCCTGACGGGGTCGGCGTCGTGAGGCGCCTCCGGCTGCTGACCGCCGGCGAGTCGCATGGCCCGGAAATGAGCGGGATCCTGGAGGGCCTGCCGGCCGGCCTGCGCATCTCCACGGCCTACGTGAACCGCGACCTGGCGCGCCGCCAGCACGGCTACGGCAGCGGCCGCCGGATGCTCATCGAGAAGGACCAGGTCCAGTGGACGGCCGGCCTGCGCTTCGGCAGGACGCTCGGCTCACCGCTGGCCTTCACCATCCCGAATCTGGACTGGGAGAACTGGCAGGAACGCATGTCCGTGGAGCCGGTGCCGGATGGCGAGCGGCCGAAGCCCGTGACCCTGGCACGCCCAGGACACGCGGACCTGGCAGGGGCGATCAAGTACGACACGGGGGATATCCGTGACGTGCTGGAGCGTGCTTCCGCACGTTCCACGGCACCGCGCGTCGCTGCAGGCTCGGTCTGCGCGCAGCTCCTGGCCGCGGCCGGCGTGCGCATCTGGAGCTTCGTCGATCAGCTCGGTCCCGTGCGCGCCTTCGGCGGCGTGGACGAACCGGTGAACCTGGTCCCGGACGGTTGGGCCACGCGCGATCGACGGGAACCGACTCCCCTGCGCTGCCCGGACCCGGAGGCGGAGGAGCGCATGCGCGCGGAGGTGGACCGGGCGATCGAGGATGGCGATTCGGTGGGCGGCAGCTTCGTCGTGGTTGCCGAGGGCGTCCCGATCGGGCTGGGCTCCAACGCGGAGTGGGACACGCGGCTGGACGCGGCGCTGGCCGCGGCGGTGATGGGCATCCAGGCGGTCAAGGGCGTGGAGATCGGCCTTGGCTTTGGCGCGATCGGGCGGCGCGGCAGCCAGGTGCACGACGAGGTGGACCCGGACCTGCCCAGCTGGGGGCGGCGGACCAACCGCGCCGGCGGCATCGAGGGCGGCATGTCCAACGGCGCGGCAGTCGTCGTGCGGGCCGCGGTGAAGCCGGTAGCCACGCTGCGCAAACCACTCGATTCCGTGGACCTTGCCACCGGCCAGCCCGGCCGGGCGCACATCGAACGCAGCGACGTGGCGATCCTGCCGCGTGCCGCGGTCGTCGGCGAGGCCATGATCGCGCTGGTGCTCGCGGACGCGCTGCTGACCAGCTTCGGCGGGGACACGATCGGGGACCTGACGGCTGCGGTGCGGCGACGGCGCGCCAGGTCGCTGACGGCGCGCGGATCCGGGAGCGGCAAGGTGGGCGGAGTCGCGGCCGGCGAGTCCGGCGGCAACGGCACGCGTACGCTGGACGCACTGCCGGAGAACGCGGCACGCGAGGCACAGCCAGTGGTGCCGGGGACGGACGCATGACCGATGAGTCGCTGACCTTCTCCGTGCTTGGCCACCGCATCGGCTACACCGCCTCGCCAGCCATGATGGCCGCAGCCTTTTCCGCGCTCGGGCTGCCGCACCGCTACGTGATCGCGGACGTGACCGAGGAGGACCTGGCCGAGGCCGTGGACCTGCTGCGCGACGAGGGATTCGGCGGCGCCAACGTGACGGCGCCGCACAAGGGGGCGGTGGCCGCGCTCGTGGACTCCCGCTCGCCGGACGCCGAGATGGCCGGTTCGGTGAATACCATCGTGAAGCACGGTTCGCGGCTGATCGGCCACAACACCGACCTGCCGGCGCTGGTGGAAGCGCTCAAACGCCTGCGTCCGGACGACATGGGCGTCGCGGTGGTCCTTGGCGCGGGCGGCGCCGCGCGGGCCGTGGCGCTGGCCCTGGATGTGGCCGGCGCGTCAAGCGTGACGCTGCTCGCGCGCAGCGACGGGACATGGGCGGAAATGCCCGACCGCCTGGCTGCCGCGGACATCGTGATCAACGCAACACCGATCGGCACGCAGTCAGACGAGTCACCGGTGGCGTCTGAGCTACTGCGATCCGGGCTGGCCGTTCTGGACCTGGTCTACCGGCCGAGCCCAACCCTGCTGGTCCGCGAGGCGCGCGCCGCCGGCGCAAAGGCGGAGGCCGGTGCCGGCATGCTGCTCGGCCAGGGCCGCCGCAGCCTGGAGCTGTGGCTGGCCGTTCCCGCCCCGATCGAAGCCATGGCGCGCGGCCTGAAGACCGAGCTCGGACCTGACGCGGATGTCTGACGCCTTCCCGAACGCCCGATCCGCGGACGGCACGGTCGCGCTGGTGGGCCTGCCGGGAAGTGGCAAGACCGCGGTCGGGCGCGCACTGGCCCTGCTGCTCGGCCGGCCGTTCCTGGATCTGGACGAGCTGGTGGAGCAACGCACCGGCCGCACGCCGGCAGCCTGGCTGGACACGGAGCCGGAGCCGCGCTTTCGCGAGGTCGAATCGAGCGCGCTTCAGGACACCCTGCGCGACGCGCCGGCTCCCGGATCCGGCTGGTCCTGCGCGGTGATCGCGACCGGCGGCGGGTCCGTGATCGACCCGCTCAATCGCTGGGCGCTGGCGGAGACCGCCACCACGGTGTGGCTCGACGCGGACGACGACACGCTGCTCCACCGCCTGCGCGAGAGCTCCGTGGACCGGCCGCTCCTGCGGCACCCGAACGGTCCGGCAATCGCATTGGCGGCGCTTCGCTCGGCGCGTGAGCCCTTCTACCGCGTGGCGGACGTGCACGTGGATGCCACGCCGTCGGTGGAGCAGGTGGCCGCGTCGCTGGCGCAGGAGCTCGCGTCCATGCAGCCCGACCTGCGTGGCCGGCGCCTGTTCGATGCGATCGTGGCGCGCAACCACCCCAACGGGGCGGCGCATGCCCGCGTCGTCATGGGCCTGGGATTCGACGCGACCACGCTCCGGGATGCGATGGCCCTCGCGCCGGGGGCCGATCCCCTGGTGGTCGCGGACGAGCGCGCCGCCGCGGCACTGCCGGCGCTCTTCGGTGCGCTGCCCGGGACGCGGGGGCTCGGAATCCACGCCTCGGAGAAGGGCAAGCGCCTCCGCTCCGCGGAGCGGCTGCTGGAAGCGGCGTCGGAGATGGGCATGGAGCGCGGCGATCCGTGGATCGCGTTCGGCGGCGGCACGACCGGCGACCTGGTCGGCACGGCCGCGGCGCTGTACCACCGCGGCGCGCCGCTGATCCAGGTGCCAACGACGTGGCTCGGACAGGCGGATTCGGCGATCGGCGGGAAGGTGGCCGTGGACCTGGCACGTGCCAAGAACGCGGTCGGGGCCTTCTGGCCACCGGTGGCCGTGGTCGCGGACGTGGCGGCGCTGCGGACGCTCCCCCGCGCGCGGCTCCTGGACGGCATGGCCGAATCGCTCAAGTGCGGCCTGATCGGCGACCCGGAACTGTGGTCGCTCATCGAGGAACGCGGCCTCGCGGCGGTGGACCCGAAGAATCCCGACGAGGCGGCGCGCTATGCGATCGTGGAGCGTGCCGCGCGCCTCAAGCTCGGCGTGGTGGATCGCGATCCCTACGAGCGCGGCGAGCGCCGCTCGTTGAACCTGGGCCACACCATCGGGCACGCGCTGGAGGTGGAGAGCGGCTACACGCTGCCGCACGGCCAGGCGGTGGTGCTCGGCCTGCGGGCCGTGGCTGCCATCGCGGCACAGCGCGGCGCCGAAGCCGGCCTCAGCGAGCGAATTGACGCCCTCATCTCCAGCCTTGGCTACGACGCGCAGCGCGCCTTCGATCCAGCCGCCGTCCGGCTGGCGCTGGGCACCGACAAGAAGCGCATCGGCGGGCGGCAGCACTGGATCCTGCCAATGGCGGTCGGGCGCGTGGAGGACGTCAGTGACGTCACGGACGCGGAGCTGGACCTTGCGCTGCTGACGATCTCCGGGGAGGTACCCGCCCGGACACCGGCGCGAGCGCCCAGGCCCAAGGCCGCCGCGGCCGTCGCATGAGGGTGCTCCTGCTCAACGGCCCCAACCTCGGCCGACTCGGTCTGCGCCAACCGGAGGTCTACGGCATCACCACCCTGGCCCAGGTGGTCCAGGCCGTGCGTGCCCGCGCCCAGGCTCGTGGCTCGACGGTGGACGACCTCCAATCCAACCACGAGGGCGTCCTGATCGATCGCCTGGAGCAGCGCGACTACGACGGCGTGGTCATCAACCCGGGCGCACTCGGCCACACCAGCTACGCGCTGCACGATGCCCTGCTTGGCGCTGAGAAGCCCGTGGTGGAGATCCACGTCAGCGACATCCGCACGCGTGAGAGCTGGCGACGCCTGTCAGTCATCGAACCCGTGGTCGCGGCGCAGGTCATCGGGAAGGGCTGGCATGGCTACCTCGACGCGCTGGACATCCTGATCGACCTGGTTGAAGGACCTGTCACGTGACCGTCGCAGCTCGCGTGGAACCCGGCAACGGCATTGCCGCGCTGGAGGTCAGCGCCGACACGCTGACCCCGGTCGCGGCCGCGCTCCGGCTGCGTGACCGGCTGGCGTTCATCCTGGAAAGCGTCGAGGGCGGCGCCCGGTACGGCCGTTACTCGTTCGTGGGTGTCCGCGGACGGACGGTGGTGGTTGACGGTGACGAGGCCGTGGTCTGGGGCCCGGACTACGCCGAGCTGGAGCGGTTCCCGACCGCCGATCCCCTGGAGGCCCTGCGCCGCGTCCTGCCCGCCGGCGGCAACGACCCGAGCTTCCCGTTTCCGATGGCCGCGGGCGTGGGCTATCTCTCGTACGAGGCCGCTGCGCGCTGGGAGCGGCTGCCGGTCCCGGAGGCGAACCCGATCGGCCTGCCGGAGGCGCTCTTCCACGTTCCGGACGTGGTCATCGCCTTCGACCACCTTGCGCAGACGGCCACCCTGGCGACCGTTGGAACGCCCGGCGCGGACGGGCGGCTGGCGGCCGTTGCGGCGCAGCTCGCGCGGCCCGTTCCGGACGAGGCGCCGCGGGCCGTACGCCACGCGTCGGAGCGGCGCCGCGTCCACCCTCCCGAGCGCGATCCGCGCTATGAGGCAGGCGTCGCCGAGCTGGTCCGCGAGATCCGCGCAGGCGAGATGCTCCAGGCCGTGCTGGCGCGCCGCTTCACGTTCCCGGCCACGGCACCGGCGCTGGAGATCTACCGCGCGCTGCGGCGCATCAACCCCTCGCCGCACCTGTTCGCGATCGACCTGGGGCCGGGACGCTCGATTCTCGGCGCCTCGCCGGAGCTCCTGGTCCGGGTGCGCGATGGCGAGGTGGTGACGCGGCCCATCGCCGGAACGCGGCCACGCTCCGACGACCCGGTGCGCGACGCTGAGCTTGAAGCGGACCTGCTGGCCGACGAGAAGGAGCTCGCCGAGCACGCGATGCTCGTGGACCTGGCACGCAACGACGTCGGGCGCATCGCCGAGGTGGGCAGCGTGGAGTGGCCGGTGCTCTACGCCATCGAGCGGTTCTCGCACGTGATGCACATCTCGTCGGAGGTGCGCGGCCGGTTGCGGGCCGGACTGGATGCCTTCGATGCGGTGCGTTCCACGTTCCCGGCGGGAACGCTCTCCGGCGCCCAGAAGGTCCGGGCCATGGAATCGATCGCCCGGCTGGAGGACGAGAAGCGCGGACCATACGGCGGAGCCGTCGGCTTCTTCTCGCCGACGGACGTGGAAGCGGCCATCACCATCCGCAGCGTGGTGCTGCGCGACGGCATGGCGTACGTCAACGCGGGCGCCGGCATCGTGGCCGACTCGGTTCCGGAGCGGGAATCGGCGGAGGTCGCGGCCAAGGCGGCCGCTGTGCTGGCGGCGCTGGGTGAGACCGAGGCGGCCATGGAAGGCGGCGCCTGATGTCCGCCGAGAAGCGGCCGACCCGCATCCTGCTCATCGACAACTACGACTCATTCACCTGGAACCTGTACCAGCTGATTGCCGGCATGGGCGCGGACGTGGACGTGGTGCGCAACGACGCGATCAGCGTGGACGAGGTGGCGGCTCGCGGCTACGACGCGGTGGTGCTCTCCCCTGGGCCGTCGCGGCCCGAGAAGGCGGGCATCTGCGTGGAGCTGGTGCGGCGATTGGGACCGACCGTGCCGATGCTCGGCGTCTGCCTGGGCCACCAGGCCATGGGCATCGCCTACGGCGGTCAGGTGGTCACGGTCGAACCCGTGCATGGCAAGCGGTCGGTCGTCGAGCATGGTGGCCTCGGGGTCTTTGAGGGCCTCCCCTCTCCGCTCACCGGGGCTCGTTATCACTCGCTGGTGGTCGAGCGCTCCTCCATGCCCGCCGACCTCGAGGTGACCGCCTGGTCACCGGACGGCCTGGTCATGGGCATGCGTCACCGCACGCATCCGGTCCAGGGAATTCAGTTCCACCCGGAGTCGATCCTCACGGAACAGGGACCCGCGCTGATCCGCGGCTGGCTGGCGAGCATGGCTGCCGTTACGGTCTGAGGTTCCGTCCGCCGTGCGGGTGGACGCATAGGCCGTGGCGAATCAGAACCGAGGTGCGTCTCACGTTCATGCGACCTGGTGTCATGCGACGGTGGCTTCTGGTCGTGCTTGCGATCGCCGTCTTGCTTGCCGTCCCGCTCGGCGCCTTTGAGTTTTGGCTGTACTCAACGTTCCACACGTTCAATCCGTACGAACCGCCGCCGTTGATTCGCATCTGGGGCGGTCTGTACCGGCGAGCGGGCACGAACACCCTCAGCCAAGTTCGGGCCTCGACGGAGTCCGAGCCCCAAATCCTCGAGCCGACCTTTGCGATGCTGCCGCTTGAGCTTCCTCGTGAACCTACCGGAGGAACGATCGGAACGAGGATGGTGCTTTGGTTGCAGGTGGGCCCGGACACGTACGTCGGGTACCTGCGCGCGGGTGGGCCGTGACCGCCCGTGGACCCGCGAGGGCGCTCGCGATCTGTGCAAGGCATGATCTTTTACGCGACTCAGGGCATATGCGGCGAGCCGCGTAGACACCGACAGAGGAGACGCCAGCCGCCGGCGGGCACAAACACCATCTAGGTGACGAGCGTGCTCCACAGCAGGATTGCGCCGAAGATCGCGAACGTCGCCGCCGAGCCGTAGCGGATGGCTTTCTCCGGCAGCCGCTTGCCGAGAATGCGCCCCACGATGATCGCCAGGGCGTCCGCCAGGACCATCCCGACCGTCGACCCGAGCCACGTCCCCACGGCCTCGTCGCGCGTGCTGAGTGCAACCGTCGCGAGCATGGTCTTGTCGCCGAGTTCCGCCAGGAAGAACGCCACGCCGACCGCGATCACGGCCGAGCCCTTGACCCGGGCCGCCTTGGCCTCCTCCGACTCATCGAGCCTGTCGCCGCGCAGCGTCCACACGGCGAACGCGAAGAAGGAAAGCGCCGACACGACCGTGATCACGTTCAGCGGCACGACCTCGGCCAGGCTGTGGCCGATCAGCACGGACACGGCGTGGACCGCCAGCGTGGCGACGAAGATGCCGGCCAGCACGGTCAGCGGCGGGTATCGCGTCGCGAACGTGAGCGCCATCAGCTGGCTCTTGTCGCCCATCTCGGCCACGAAGATCACGCCGAGCGCGACCAGGAACGCTTCGAGAATCGGTCGGGCCTCCGTCGCGGGTGTCTGCCGTCCTTCGCGAGCAGAGGCCGTCAGCCTGACGCAGACGGCCAGATCGCGCCTGCG
Source organism: uncultured Anaerolineaceae bacterium (assembly GCA_964513505.1). Taxonomy (GTDB): domain Bacteria; phylum Chloroflexota; class Limnocylindria; order Limnocylindrales; family CSP1-4; genus JAFMJV01. Next base: position 7,463 of record CAZENL010000063.1, on the reverse strand, counting down.
CCCGGCGGCGTTTGACCAACGTCGGGTTCATCCACCACCATCGGCGGGTGATGATCGACGATCAACTTTCCGTCCTTCTCGCCGAGCCAGACGAGGACGAGCGCTGGGTCAAGCTGCGCCAGTACGTGAGCGAACACACCTCAGCGGCGCGGGTCGTCGGCGAGCGCGCGCTCACATCGGAGGACCCCCGAACGCGTGAGCTGGCCGCGGGCATCCTCGGTTCGGTGGCGAGTGTCGATCGGCGGACAGCCGCCGGGATCGCCACGCTGTTGATCCCGCGCCTGGCCGTTGAGCGCGACGCCGATGTGCTGGACTCGGTCATCGTTGCCCTGGGGCACGCCGGCGATGCACGGGCTCGCGCACGGGTGCTGGAACTCGCTGATCACCCGGACGAGAACGTTCGATTTGCGGTCGCCTTCGCGCTGCCGAACCTGGGCCTGGAGGACGACGACTCGCTCGCCGTCCTCCGGCAGTTGTCTGCCGACACGGACGAGGATGTCCGCGTCTGGGCCACCGCCGCCCTCGCAGAGAACGAGGCCGGCGACGATGACATCCCTGCCTTGCTGGCGGCGCTTGACAAGTAACCGCTGAGTTACGTATTGTCCGGTGCGTGGACGACGACGACGCGATCTTCCGGGCACTCGCGGATCCCAGTCGCCGGCTGCTCCTCGATCGGCTCTTCGTGCGTGATGGCCAGACGCTGAAGGACCTCGAGTCGCAGCTGGAGATGAGCCGCATCGGTGTCATGAAGCACCTTCGGGTGCTGGAGGCGGTCGGTCTCGTCGTGTCGCGGAAGGTCGGCCGGACACGCCTGCATTACCTCAACCCGGTCCCCATCCGCGCCATCCACGATCGCTGGATCGGCAAGTTCACGGAACGCCGCGCGTCGGCGCTCCTGGACCTCAAGCGACAACTGGAGAAGGAAGAATGACGACGACGCTCGCACCCGCTTTGGCCACCCAGGTCTACCAGGTCTTCATCAAGGCCACGCCTGAGGAGGTCTGGGAGGCCATCACCACTCCCGAGTTCACCCGTCGCTATTTCCATCGCAGCAGCGTGGACTTCACCGGCGAACGGCTCAAGTCGCACGGCCCGGAAGGACAGCTGTGGATCGATGGAGCCAAGATCGAGTGGGATCCGCCGCGGCGCCTGGTTCATGGCTGGCGCGCCCTGTACGACGAGGAGACGGCCGCCGAGGCCGAGAGCCGCGTCACGTGGGAGATCGAGCCGAAGGACGGCGGCCTGTGCAAGCTGACCGTGATCCACGACCAGCTGGAGGGCGCTCCGAAGACCGCGCACAACGTGTCCGGCGAAGGCTGGATGTACGTCCTGAGCGGCCTCAAGACCCTCCTGGAGACGGGTCAGCCGCTGAAGGCCTAGCGGGCGTCTCGCTCGCCGCCGAGTAGATGGCACCAAGGAAGCGGCTTGGGACGCGGCCGATCAACCGCGTCCCGGCCAACCCGACGGTCGGTGCCGCTCGCTGCCAGGTGGCGAAGGACAGTGGGTGCGGAACCCACGGATTGCCGTGGTCCGCGTCGTACTCGACCAGGACGAAGCGGCCGCCGGGCCGCAACGCCCCAACGATTCGCCGCAGAACCGGATCGCGGTCGCGTACGAAGTGGAGCGAATTGGCCATCAGGATGCCGTCCAGGCCCCGGAGCCCCAGAGCGCCTGTGAAGTCGGCATTGGCGTAGCGGACGTTCGTCGCTGGAAAGCGGGACTCCATGTGCCGCCTCTGTTCGGCGAGCGCGCCTCCATCCCGATCGACGGACACGATCGAGCCGCGACCGCCGAGCACATCCGCCAAGGCCAGCGTGAAGGCACCCGTCCCGGAGCCCAGGTCCGCCCAGGCGCCGGGCCAATCGTCGATCGCAGCCCGGATCAGGGCGACGTGATCGTTGTGGTCCACAACCTACGCCGCCCCATCGAGTCGACCGGGGACATCCAGGCCCAGATGGTGAGCAAGCGCCATGCGCACCGCGCTCCGGGTGCGTGGGTCCGTGACGGTGCCCACCGGGGTTCCGTTGATTCGGGCCATGGAAATCGTCCGAACCTGGCTGCAGACGATCACTGCCGGCTTGGTCTGGCCTGCCTCCCCGCTCGCGATCGGCACGTCTCCCGGGTAGCGGACGTCCGCACGCGATGCCGTGATCGGGCAAACGGACATCAGACCCGACCGGTGAAACGGTTCGTATGAGACGACGAGCGCCCGGCGCCTGCCCGCCTGCTCGTGGCCCTCCACCGGATCAAGGTCGACGATCACGACCGACCAGCGGAGACGGGAGATCACGCCGGCCAGGTCTCGCGGTCGGCCATGCCAAACGCAGTCTCCAGTTCCGCGGCCTCCGCGATGAAGTCGGGATCGGTTCGTGCCCGGTCCCAGGCCTGCGCCTCCGCCTCCTCTCGAAGCCTTCGGCCCAGCTCCTCCACCGCCAGCTCCACGACGCCGTCCTGCGTGCGGTTGAGCCGGTATTGCTCGGAGAGCTCGCGAACCGCCCGAACCGTTGACTCGGACAGGTTGTACGTCCGTTTGACTCGTGCCATGGGTCGATGGTGATGGGTCCAGATCGACGTGTCAATCCGGACGTACGGGCGGCAGATCCACCCTCAGTTGCGCCTCGCCCAGCTTCTTTTGGGTCGATCGGCACGTGAGGTGGCCGCCGCGGCGGGCGTAGGATCGGCCGGTGATCAGGGACGCGTCCCGGAACCTGCGATTGCTCGTTGGTGTGCTGGCGGCCTTCGGGATGGTGGCGGCCATGGGCGCTATCGTGATCGTGGCCGGGCCGTACGACCTCTCCGAGTCCGGCGCCGTCACTCAGTTCGGGTGGGTCACGTTTTTCATCGGCGCTGCCCTGCTGGCGCGCTGGCGGGAACACGGCGGCACTGCGGAGCTGCTGACGGTGTTCGCGCTGGACGGCGCCACGAAAATCGCCGGCGATCTCTGGAGCGACCGATTCAATCCCCAGCGAGCGACCGACGGGACTGTCTACCTCACCTGGGACCCGGCCATCGCACCCACCATCGCAGTCCTCGTGGCGCTCGCGATCGCCCTGGGCTTCGTGGCGTTCCTCGGCGTCCACATGCAACCTGGGCGTCCACATGCAACCTGGGCGTCCGAGGCAACCCGGCGTCCGAGGCAACCCGGCACATCCGCGGTGCATCGGTGGTTTCTCGACTACGAGCCGTTGTTCGGCCCGCCCCCGGCTGCGCCAGCTGCGCCACCGGTTCCGGGTTGGCCGCCGGATGCCACTGCCCTTGCCGCGACCAGCGGCTGATCCCTACTGCTCGGCTTTCGCCCGCTTCAGCACGTGGTCGGCGACGATGAGACGGTGGATCTGGTTGGTGCCCTCGTAGATCTGGGCGCCCTTGGCGTCACGCATCATCCGTTCGACGGGGAACTCCCGCGAGTAGCCGCTGCCGCCGAACAGCTGCACGGCGTCCGTGGTGACGCTCATGGCGGCATCCGAGGCGGTCCACTTGGCCAGTGACGAGGCCTCGGCGATGTCCTCGCCGCGGTCCTTGGCCTCCGCCGCGGCCCTGGTGAGCGCCCGCGCCGCCGCCACCTTCTGGGCCATCTCCGCGAGCATGAAGCGCAGCCCCTGCTGATCGGCGAGCACGCCGCCGAACGCCTTGCGCTCGGTGAGGTATTTGGCCGCGGCGTCCAGGGCGGCCTGCGCGAGGCCGGTGCACGCGGCCGCGATCGAGATGCGCCCCTCCCCCAGCGCCGACAGCGCGATCTTGTAGCCCTGGCCCTCGTCACCGAGCCGGTTCGCAGCCGGCACCTCCGCGCCCTCGAAGATCAGCTCCGACGCGGTGTCCGAGCGGATGCCCAGCTTTCGCTCCTTACGCCCGAATCGGAAACCCGGGGTGCCCTTCTCGACTAGAAACGCCGTGATGCCCTTGGCGCGGGCGGCTGGATCGACGGTGGCGAAGACCAGGTAGTGCTCGGCCTCGATGGCGTTGGTGATCCAGATCTTGGTGCCGGTGAGGCGGTAGGCGGTGGGGGCCTCCTGGGGGCCCACGCGCTCGGCTCGGAGCTTCAGGGCCGCGGCGTCGGAGCCTGCCTGAGGCTCGGTGAGGGCGAAGGCACCGAGCTTCTCGCCGGCCAGCATGGGCGGCAGCCAGCGCTGTTTCTGCTCCGTGTTGCCCCAGGTTGCCACGGGGTACTGCGACAGGATGTGGACGGAGAGCGACACGGCCATGGCCATGTCCGCGTAGGCGATCTCCTCCATGACCAGCGCCCAGGCGCGGTAGCTGAAGCCGGCACCCCCGATGTCCTCGGGGAACGGCACGGCGGTCAGGCCAAGCTCGCCCATGCGCGTGAAGAGGCTGCGGTCGTAGCGCTCGTCCTCGTCGCGCTGTGCGGCGCCGGGCGCGATCTGGTCCCTGGCAAAGTCGCGGGCGGTCTGCTGGAGCAGCCGCTCCTCGTCCGTCAGTCCGCCGAGTGTCACGTCTGAAGGGTAGTCACGACAGGATGAGCGCGTTCTGCGTGGGGTCCCGTCACGCCTCCTGGACCCAGGCATGAGCCGGATCAAAGTGGGGGATCATCCGGCGACCGTCGCCGGCCATCACCCACAGGTAGTAGAGCGCGTATCCGGGGGCAGCCACGACGGGGTGGTAGCCGCTTCGGATGACGGCCACGTCGTCGTCCTGGACGGGGAAAGCCTCGCGGATTCCGTCCTCGTAGTGCACCTGGACGCCGAAACCGCCTGCGGGATGCACCTTGAAGAGGTACACCTCCTCAAGTCGCACCTCGTCCGGTGGCGCCTCGCGATCGTGCCGGTGCGGCGGGTATGACGACCAGTTGCCGGGCGGGTTGATGGTCTCTCCGAGAAGTAGCCGCGCCGCGACATGCTCCGGACCGAGGATGGTGCGGACGTGCCTGGCCCAGTTGCCCTTCCCGACGTCGGCGATCCGCTGGTCAGGCGGCCGGATGATCCGGACCATTCCCACGGTCCCCTCCCCAACCGGGGCGGACGCGATCGCGAGTTGGGCCGGGCTCAAACCGCTCAATCGCAGCGACGTCCCGGGAGGGGCATACACCGCGTCCCCGGGCCCGTCGAAGACAGAACCACGCCCGCCGACCTGCCCGAGGTGCCGTCCGTCGGCCTCCACCTCGGCTGTGCCACTGAGCACCACGATGACCGTCTCCTGGTCCGTTTGGCGCTCGAACAGCTGATCCTGCAGGAGATCGTCGAGCTCGAGGGTGATCAGGTCTGACTCACGTTCGCGGGCAACCAGGGTGCGTGCCATGGAACTCCTTTTCGAGAACGCAGCGGGTCAGCTTCCCGGTTTCTGCCTCGGATATGTGTAGAAGCCGCGGCCCGATTTCTGCCCCAAGGTGCCGGCCGTGACCAGGTCGCGCAGTACCGCCGGCGGCTCGAATTGCGGGCCGCCGATGCCGTCATGGAGCACTTCCATGATGCTGAGGCAGACATCCAAGCCGATGAAGTCGGCCAGTTCGAGGGGGCCCATGGGATGCGCGAGACCCACCCGTGCGCCCGTGTCGATGTCTTCGGCCGTGCCCGTGCCCTCCTCGTAGAGGCGCATCGACTCCGCCAGGAACGGCATCAGGATGCGGTTCACAAGGAACCCCGGCCGGTCGCGGGAGACGATCACCTGCTTGCCCATCTCGATGGCCAGGGCTCGGATCTCGGCCTCAGTCTCGTCGGACGTGTCAGCGCCGCGGATCAACTCCACCAAGGGCATCACCGGCACCGGGCTGAAGAAGTGCATTCCCACCACGCGGGGCCGCCGCTCGGCCCCGACAGCCTCCGCCAACCGGCCGATGGAGATGGAGCTGGTGTTCGAGGCGATGAAGGCTCCGGCCGGCAGCGCGGCGTCCAAGTCGCCGAATAGAGCCCGCTTGACGCCCTCGTCTTCGAACACCGCCTCGATGGCACCAACCGTGCCAGCGGCGCCGGACGCAAGGTCCTCGGCCACGGACAGACGTGCCAGCTGTTCGTCGCGTGCCGCCGCGGTCAGCTTGCCTTTGTCGATGGCACGCTGGAGGCTGCCGCCAATTCGATCGAGGCCCTTCTGTGCGCGCTCACGCTCGGGCTCGTAGACACGCACCTTGTGTCCCGCCGAGGCCAGTGACTGCGCGATGCCGTGGCCCATCAGCCCGGCGCCGCAAACGAGGATGGTTCGACTCATGGAGCGCAGCCTAGCGCGCCTGTGGCCTGCCGGGCGTGCGGTCACTCGCCGCCGTCACAATGCCGCCCATGAAGATTGCCAAAGGCATCCACCGGCTCGGAAACGGGCTGATAAACGCGTACCTCATTGAAGAGGCCGGCGAGGTGACCATCATCGACGCGGGCGCGGCAGGCTATTGGAACGACATTCCGGCCGAGTTGGCGGCCATGGGCGCTTCGTTCGACCGGGTCCGTGCGCTGGTGCTCACGCACGGGCACAGCGACCACATCGGTTTCGCCGAGCGAATGCGGCGCGAGAAGGGTGTGCCGGTGAGCGTCCACGAGCTGGATGCGGCCCTTGCGCGCGGCGAAGTGCCCAACCCGTCCAAGGGCCTTGGCAAGGTGCGCCTCGGTCCAGTGCTTCGCTTCTTCTGGTACGGGGCCAGGCACGGCCTGCTGCGGACCACGTCGCTGGTGGAGGTCTCGACCTTCGGCGACGGAGCCACGCTGGACGTCCCGGGCAGCCCGCGCGTCATCCTGGTCCCCGGGCACACCCCGGGGAGCGCCACGCTCCACGTCCCATCGCTCGACGCACTCTTCAGCGGCGACGCCATCGCGACCTACAACGTGGTCAGCGGCCAGCGCGGGCCGCAGATCTCGCCATTCACCGCCGATGCACCGGCCGCGCTGGTATCCCTGTCCCGGCTGGACGGGGTGGAGGCGGCCAACCTGCTGCCGGGGCACGGCGAGCCATGGACGGGCGGCGTCGCGGCCGCGGTCGATCAGATCCGGCGCGCGTCGGGTAGCGGCACCGCGCACGAGAGCGGCAGTTCAGCCGCCTGACGCAGGCCGCTTATTTCCTCGATTCCAGGCCGCGCAGGATGAGTTCCAGGCCCATATCGAACTGGGCCGTCGGCGACAGGCGCAGTTGCGCGTCGACCGAACGCAAGATGTCCGGGAAATCCCTGCCCAGCTCATCCCAGGCGGCCTGATCCGCGGCATCCGGCACCGCCTGTTCCTCGATGACCGCGCCGAACGTGTAGCCAACCACCGTTCGCGTGCCGGCCGAGGCCGTGACGGCATCGAAGCCCGCCTCGTCGAGCACGCGCAGGCTCATGGCGATCAGGCTGGCCAGTGCCCGGGCGCGTCCGAAGCTCGCGCCGGCGACCACGCGTGCGCCATCCGTGCGAGCGAGCATGGCCGCGCGCAAGCCGTGCGCAGCCTGCCGCAGCCACGGTCGCCAGGCGGAGGGCTCCTCGGGCGGGCCGATTTCCGACACGAAGTCCACGAGCATGGCCTGGGCCATCGCGTCCACGAGGTCGCGCTTGC
>CAZENL010000062.1:0-17931 GCA_964513505.1 uncultured Anaerolineaceae bacterium | reverse complement strand
CGAGGGCAAGATCGTGCGGATCCCCATGGACGTCCTGGGGCGGGCCATCTCCGTCGGTCGCGTCGAGGAACTGGACGGGACGCCGGTCTTCTCGCTGGTTTCGGGCCCGGACCGGGCGCTGACGCTGGCCATCAAACGCATCTTCGACGTGGTCGTGTCCGTCCTGGCGCTGGTGCTCCTGGCGCCGCTGTTCGCCGCGATCACGATCGCGATCGCGCTCGATTCCGGCCGGCCCGTGCTCTTCCGCCAGCGCCGTCTGGGCGTCCACGGCCGCAGCTTCTCATTGGTGAAGTTCCGCTCCATGGACCGTGACGCGGAGGCGCGCCTGGCGGACCTGGCGGACTCCAACGAGGTGCGCGGTCCCGTCTTCAAGGTGACGCGCGACCCGCGGATCACGCGCGTCGGCGGCTTCCTGCGCCGTACCAGCCTGGACGAGCTGACCCAGCTGTGGAACGTGGTGCGCGGCGACATGAGCCTGGTCGGGCCGCGGCCGCCGCTCCCCAACGAGGTCAGGGACTACGACCTGTGGCACCGGCGCCGCCTGTCCATGAAGCCCGGCATCACCGGCCTGTGGCAGGTGCGGGGCCGCCGCGACCCCGACTTCAACCGCTGGGTTGCCGACGACCTGGAGTACATCGACCACTGGTCGCTGTGGCTGGACCTGCGGATCCTGGCGCGAACGATTCCCGCCGCCTTCGAGGGTCGCTGATGGCTTCTGCCGAGATCGCCAAGCGTCCTACGCTGGCGGCAGACGCCCTCGAAGCATGGGGGCTCGGAGACGGAATCCGCGACAAGGCCGTGCTGGTCGGCGCCCTGACGCTGCGCAAACTCAACAACCTGCGACATCCGCGTGGCGCCAGCCACGTCATCACCATCCGCTCGGCCGGAATCCTGGTCTCGCTCGACGTCTACGCGGGTGAGCATCGACCCCTCCGCGAGATCCTGGCCCGGGACGAGTACGGCGTCATGCGCGGCAATCTCCTGGCGCCGGGCGATGTCGTGGTCGACGTGGGCGCGAACATCGGGGTGTTCTCGCTGATCTCGGCGCTGCGCGTCGGACCGGCCGGCAGGGTCATCGCGTTCGAGCCGCACCCGCGCGCCTTCGCACGCCTGGTGCGCAACGTCGACCAGAACCATTTCCAGAAGGTCATCGTGCCGATCCAGGCGGCCGTCTCGGCCGCGGCCGGGGAGCTCAGCTTCGACCCGGACTCGATCACGGTGCACAACTCCGTGGACGCGGCCGGTTCCACGACCGTCCGAGCGGTGACCCTCGACGCTGATCCCAACGTCACCGCGCTTGCCCAGATCGACCTGCTGAAGATCGACGTGGAAGGGCACGAGGTGGCCGTCCTGGGCGGCGCGGAGGAGACGCTCCTGCGCACGCGACACATCGTCGTCGAGTACCAGACGTCCGCGAATCGCGAGCAGGTCAAGGCCAGGCTTCAGCGGGCAGGCTTCGAGAACCTGTCCGAGACGCGCTACGGCGACGAAGACGGCCTGATCTCGGCCAGCCGGCCGGAGCGCACATGAGCCAGGGCGAAGAGGCCATCAACATTGGCGGCACCGGGCTGCCGCGCTTTGCCATGCCGGTGGCGGTGCCGGCGGTGCCCGATTCGCCGTTCATCCGGAATGTCGTCGGCACGCTGGCGTCCCGGGCCGCGCTGGTTGTGCTGGGCCTGATCAGCTCGGTGATCGTCGCGCGGGCTCTGGGACCGGCGGGGCGAGGCGACTACGCAGTGGCCGTGACGGTTGCGGCGATCGGCGTCCAGCTCGCTACCCTTGGGCTTCACACGTCCAGTTCATGGGCCGTCTCGCGGGAACCGTCGCTGCGCGGCCGGCTGCTGGCGAATGGCGCCATCGGCGGCCTGCTCAACGGCAGCGCGGTCGCGGTCGTGTTCGGCCTGGTCGCGCTGCTCGTGCCCGCGGCGTCTCCCCTGCCACCGGCCATGCTGCTGTTGGCCCTTGCTGCGATCCCGGTCGGGCTGGTCTACATCACCGAGCAGAACCTGCTCCTGGGGCTCCAGTGGGTGCGCGCCTTCAACAGCCTGGAGATCGTGAACCGGGCGGTGACCATTGCCCTCTTCGTGCTGGTCATCGGGCTGGGGTTCACCAGTGCGTTCACGGTGTACGCAGCCCTGCTGGCAGCCCTGATCGGCGTGACCGCGGCAGCCTTCTGGCTGCTGGCCCGGCAGGTGCCGGTCCGTCCGGACTTCTCGCTGGTGCGGCGGTTCGCTGGCCTCAGCCTGCGCGCCTACTCCAGCGCCCTGCTCATCTATCTGGTACTGCGCTTCGATCTGCTCATGGTCCAGTACTTCAAAGGACCGTCCGATGCCGGCCAGTACTCGGTGGCGGTGAACCTCGGCGAGATGGTGCTGCTCATCCCGACCGTCGTGGGGATGATCCTCTTCCCGCGCCTGTCGGCGATGACGGACCGCCGCGCACAACGTGGCTTCACCATCCGCACCGCCGCCTGGATGGGTGTCGCGTCCATCGGCCTGGTGCTGCCCTCGATGATCGTCGCCGGAACGGCGATCCGCGTGCTGTTCGGCGACGCCTTCTCGCCCGCCGTGCCCGCGTTCGTGTGGCTCCTCCCGGGCCTGGTATGCCTGTCCGTGCACTCGATCCTGATGGCCTATTTCCTGGCCATCGGAACGCCCAAGAGGACGCTGCTGGGCCCACTCGTGGGACTGGTTATGAACCTGGTCCTGAACCTGTTCCTGATCCCGCAGTTCGGGTTCGTAGGGGCATCCATTGCTTCGACGCTGGCCTATGGCCTGATGCTGGCCGTCAGCGTCACGGTCTTCGTGCGCGGCCGGGCGTCGGTCGCGACGGTGCACATCTGATGACTGACACGAACCGGCGACCGGGCATCGACGCCATCGTGCCCACGTACAACAACCTGGACGAGCTGCGGAAGTGCCTCGCCGCGCTCAGGCAACAGCAGGTGCCCGGCCTGCGCGTGCTGGTGTGCGTCGATGGCTCCACAGACGGCACCCTGGAGTATCTCCGCCGAACCGACCTCGGTCCTGCAGTTGTGGTGCTGGAACACCCGGACCAGCTCAACCACGGCCGGTCCGCGGCCCGGAACCTGGCCCTGCCTCACCTGGCCTCCGAGTTCGTCCTGTTCCTGGACTCCGACATGCAGCTGGCGCCCGGCGCGGTGGCGCGACACCTGGAGTTGCTCGTGCAGCGCGACTGCGTGTCCGTCGGGGACGTGGTCTACCTGAACCAGGCGGAGAACCTCTGGGCTCGCTACATCGGCAGCCGCGGGAAGAACAAGTACGCGGCGGATGCCCGGTTGCAGCCCACGGACTTCGTGACGGCCAACTGCGCGCTGCGAACCGCCGATCTGCTGGCGGTGGGCGGGTTCGACCCGACGCTGAACGGTTATGGCGGCGAGGACACCGAGCTGGCGTTCCGGCTCACGGAAGAACGGCAACTGCCACTGATCTTCAACCCGGAAGCTCGGGCGGAGACCACCGAGGCCAAGTCGACCGAGGAGGGGCTCGCTCAGCTCCGGGAGTTCGCGCGCGTCAGCCTGGGTCCGATCCGGAACCGCCACGCCGCCGCGCGAAGCTGGTTCCTGGTGGATCGCGCCGATTCGACGCGACTCAGCGATCGGCTCTTCCGCTCGTTCCTCAATCCGGTGGTCGACCGCCTGGTGGACCTCCTGCGGGTGGTCGCGCCCTTCCGCGTCCAGCGCCTCCTGCTCAACTACATGGTCATCCGCGCCGTGTTCGCCGGCTATCGCGAGGGTCGGGCGCAGGACGTGCGGGCCGGAGGTGGAACAATCCGCTGATGCCGTTGCGGATCGCCATCCTGGGGACGCGGGGCATTCCCGCGGCCTATGGCGGTTTCGAGACCTTCGCGTGGGAGCTCTCGACGCGCCTCGCGGATCGAGGCCACGACGTGACGGTCTATTGCCGGCGCGGATGGACCGATGAGAGCGTGGTGACGCCACCCGGTGTCACGCGGCGCTTCCTGCCGTTTCTGCCGGGCAAGTACCCGGCCACGGTCAGCCACGCCGCACTGAGCGTGCTGGACTCGCTGGTACGGAGCTACGACGTCATCTGGCTGGGCAACGCGGCCAACGCGATCTTCGCGGGCGTGCCGCGGATCCGTGGCACGGCCGTAGCGCTCAACGTCGACGGCATCGAGCGCCAGAGGGCCAAGTGGGGACTGGCGGGCCGGCTCTGGTACGCACTCGGCGAGCGCTGTGCGCTGGTCTATCCCAACGTGATCGTGTCCGACGCCGAGGTCATCCGCTCCTACTACCGCGAGCGGTACCGGAAGGACTCGGTCCTCATTGCCTATGGCGCGGCCATCCTCGATCGCACTCCACCGCCGGACCTGGGCGCCTACGGCATACAGGGCGTGACCGCCGGCCGGTACATCCTCTATGTCAGCAGGCTCGAGCCGGAGAACCAGGCGCACCTGGTCATCGAGGCCTACCGGGCGGTTCCCGGCGACGTGCCACTCCTGATCGTGGGCGACGCTCCGTACGCCACCGATTACAAGCGCCGCCTCGGAGAGCTTGCGGTACTGGATCCTCGTGTGCGTCTGGTCGGCGCGGTCTACGGGCAGGGCTACCGTGACCTGCAGCGCGCGGCCCTCGCCTACGTCCAGGCAACGTCGGTCGGTGGGACCCATCCGGCACTCGTGGAATCGATGGGCGCCGGCAACCTCACGCTGGCCTTCGAAACCCCGGAAAACGTGGAGGTCCTGGCGGGCACCGGCCTCACGTTCGGGGACGCCGCAGCGCTGACCTCACACCTGACCGGGATCGTCCAGGACCCGGGTGCCCCGGAGTTCGAGCGGCTCCGATCGCTCGCGCGCGATCGCGCGCGGGCGGTCTATTCGTGGGATGCGGTCACCGATCAGTACGAGCAGCTGTTCCGGCGACTCGCGGCCCGCCGCGTCAGCGCGCGAACACCGGCGTGAGCAGCTCCGGTACCCAGAACGAGACCGGGCCGTTGCGCAGGTACACGGCCCAGGGATAGTCGGCCGGCAGCAGCTGCCCACCGGGCGCGTCGACCTGGATGCGGTTCGGAGCCGTGACCATGCCCGGTGTCACATCCCCCTGGACGATCTCTGCCATGCGCTGGTAGTTCACGGCGCCCGCATCGTTGCCCGCGAACCAGGCGTACCGAGAGAGCACGATCGCCGACTGCCAGTCGAGCGGATGCGCCGCAAGTTGTGCCTTCAGCATGGCCACCGCGCCGGCCTGGTCGCCGGCGAGGTAGCGGACCTCGGCGTCGCACGTGATGCAGGGCGTTGGGAGCGCAGCGAGCTCGGCGGTTGCCGTGCCGGTGTCGCCGGCGTAGGCGCTGAGGATCGCGGCATCGGCCGGATCACCCGCGGTGATCAGGCGAGACCGGGCGTCGGCCACGAGCGAGGCCCGCTCCGCGGCCCGCACTGGTTGCTGCCAGTACGGATCGGCAGCGAGTGCCGGCATTGCGGCAAGGGCGGCCACGAACCACGTGTGCGCCTCATCCGATGAGCCGCAGCGCTCGGCGACGGCGCCGGCATTGAGCGCAACGCCGGCATCGTTGCTGCCGCGGTCAACGGCAAGGCCGGCGTGCCGCATAGCGGTCGGGCAGTCGCCCGCCTGTGCGTCCAGCGCCGCCAGCGAGATCCAGTTGACGGCCAGCTGATCCTGGGTCGCCGCGGCCTCCAGCACCGGCCGCGCGTCGGCCGTGCGACCAAGGCGGGCGAGCGCGACGCCGCGCTCCAGCTGGTAGAGGGTCATGTCCGGATCCAGCGCAGCGGCGTCCCCATAACGAGCCTCGGCGGTGGTCCAGTCGCCGGTCGCGGCGGCACGGTTCCCGTCGTCCGCCGCCAGCGCCGCCCGGTCGAACGTGGCCAGCGGAACGGCGGAGGCGATCAGCCCGACGAGCGCCGCGGCGGCCACAGAGCGCGCGAGCCATCGGCTGGGAGCCAGCGCGCGGCCGGGAGCCGGCGAGGCCCTCTCGCCACTATCCGGTGCCCGCGCCGCCATGACCAGGCCGCCTTCCACCCAGGCCACGATGAGCAGCAGGAGCAGCACCACCGCGGGGAGGTTGACCAGGTTGTCCGTCAGGCTCTGGCCGGCGAATGCGACCAGCGCCAGGACCACGGCAAGCGCCTCAGTGCCGAGCGCGCCCTGGTCCGCCCGAGCGGCCTTCATCAGCCGCCGCACCACCGCGACGACCACCAGGATCAGCACGAGCGACCCGAGGATGCCCACTTCGGCCAGCGTCTGGACGAACAGGTCGTGGGCGTGCGCCACGATGAGGTTCGTGGCACCGTCGGGGTTCGCTGCGACCTTCAGCTGTACCCAGGTCCCGGGGCCGCCGCCGAGCAGCGGATGCGCACTGACGATGGACAGCGCGGATCGCCAGAGGTCCAGGCGCAGCAACTCCCCGCCCTGTGCGAGGCGGAAGGCGAAGATCGGCACGGCCACGGCCACGGCACACGCGACAGCCACGGCACCGGCCGCGAGCCGGCGTGAACCCAGGCTGCGGATGCCGCCGCGCCGCTGGAGCAGCACCCAGGCGCCGACGAGCGCGGCCAACCCGAGCCCGACCAGGGCACTGCGCGACCCGCTCAGCACGATGGCGAGGGTGAACAACAGCCCGGCTCCCATGGCGACGCGGGGACGGCGCTCGCGGATGAAGGCAAGGGCCAGCGGCCCGGTGAGCATCAGTACGGTGGCGATCAGATTGGGCGAGCCGAACACGAGGCCCGCCCAGTCCGGCCGGAGCGGCGGCAGCCCGATGGAGCCCGCCAGGCCCCAGAACTCCACCCAGGTCAGGAGGACCTGCACGACGTAGGCCACGGCGACGACCACGGGAATGAGCACCAGCACGACCCGCAACCGGGTGCGGAACCACGGTTCCGCGGCAAGGCGCGCCAGGAACAGGAACAGCGCGGCTGCCGCCAGGCCGGCCAGCGTGGCCTCCAGGCTCAGCCGCGACCGCTGCGAGAAGAGGCCGGCCACGGCAAAGACCGCGGCGGCCGCGAGAACCGGAGCCACGAGCGGCGTGTGAGGCAGCCAGCGCGGTCGCGCGATCGCCACTGCCAGCCACGACCCGATGACCGCGAACGTCAGGACCTGTGTCGCGATACGGATCGGCTGGTCCGTGATGGCGCCGTACCAGCCGGCATAGTCGAGCACGAAGAGGGCGGCGCCGAGGAGCAGCACCCAGGCCACTGGCCGAACGTCCAGCCGCCGGCCTCGCGCCACCGGCCCGGCCAGCGACGCCACGGCACCGACCGGACTCCCGGTTGCGAGGTTGCTCATGGCAGCGACATCGAGCCCGCACGGCCCTCATTGATCGTGCGCCAGGTCACCCGACCGGACCGCACCGCACACAACGCTACCCGTGGGCCGCCTCGCCCGCGATGACCCGAACCTCCTACGGCGCGGTGGGACGCGGCCCTTGGTCTACGCGATGAGGTCCGGAAGGTGCTGGAGCCAATCCGGGCCGTGTTGGGCCGCGATGACGGCTCCTTCCCGCAGGCTCGCGTCGGACACGTCCAGGTGATGCAGGCCGAAGTGCGCCAGCACGGCGTCCAGCATCGCCGCGCCCGCGGCCAGCTGGCGGGCACGCCGCAGGCTCACCAGGTACGTCTCCGCCAGCTCCTGCGCGCTCCGCGCCGCCAGGATCTCGAACGCCCGCTCGAGGCCGGCGCGGTCCAGGGCGCCGGGCACCAGCGGCGACGTCGGGAGCTTGGTCAGGTTGGTGGCCGAACCACCGACGCCGACACCGCGCACCGGTGCCAGCTCGATGCCGGTTTGCGGCAGGGAATCGATCAGTCGGAAGGCTTCCGCTCGCAGGGCGTTGATCTCGAACCAGGTCGGCGGATCGTGGCGCACGAAGGCAGTTGTCAGGCGAGCCGAGCCCGCCGGCAGCGCTCCGACCACGGCTTCATGGCCGTGCGCGGCCACGATGAGCTCCGTGGATCCGCCGCCAACGTCCACGACCAGGAGCGACGACTCCAGCGGCCGTCCGCCGGTCACGCCGAGGAGGGTGAGCTGGGCCTCCGCGTCGTGGCTGAGCAGTTGGAGCGGCTGGCCGATGGCGCGCAGCACGTCCGCCTGGATCACCGAGCGGTTGCTGGCCCGCCGCAGGGGCTCGGTGGCCAGCAGGTTGAGCGTCTGCGCGCCAAGCGCGACCGACCGAGCGGCATAGGTCTCCAGCGCGCCGAGGATGGCGTCTCGCGCGTCCGCCGGCAGGTGCCCCTCGCGATCGACCACGTCGCCGAGGCCCAATTGCACGCTCTCGTCGATCAGCGGCCGGAGCCCGGCCGCGTCCACCGCGGCGATGAGCAGGTGGATGCTGTTGCTGCCGATGTCGACGGCCGCACCGATCGTGACGGTCATGCCGCAGAGGCTACCGCCTCAGGAGATTGGCGGCAGCCCGTGCTTGCCCTGCACCAGGTAGTGCACGAACCAGTCGCGAATGCGGCTGATGTTCTCGACCCGTCGGAACGGGGCGCCGCTGCGCGTCAACTCGTGCGACTCGTCCGGCACGCGCATGAAGCGGACCTCCCGCTTCAGCGATCGGAGCACCGTGAAGAGCTCCTCGCCCTGGGTGATCGGGCAGCGCAGGTCCTTCTCCGCGTGCTGGATCAGCAGCGGCGTGTGGATGTCCTTGGCGTAGGCGATCGGGCTGTGGCGCCAGTAGAGCTCCGGGTCGTCCCACGGGTTGACGCCATATTCGTATTGGCCGAACAGCGGCCCGCCGCTGTCGCCGCTGAGCATCTCCGAGGTCATGTCGTTGACGCTGCGGCAGGTGACGGCAGCCTTGAAGCGGTCGGTGTGACCGACCATCCAACTGGTCAGGTAGCCGCCATACGAGCCGCCGGTGACTCCCAGCCGGTCCGGATCGGCCAGCCCGTCGGCGATCAATGAGTCGACTCCGTCCATCACGTCTCGCATGGGCCCGTCGCCCCAGTCGGCGAAGTTGGCGTGGCAGAAGTCCTGGCCATAGCCCTGCGACCCGCGCGGATTACAGGCATAGACGCTGATCCCGGCCGCAACCAGGACCTGCCACTCCCAGAACATGGACCAGCCGTAGAGCGTGGCCGGTCCGCCGTGGATCTCCAGGACCAGCGGGGCGGGCTTGCCACCGCGGCGAGGCGCTTCCAGGAACCAGCCCTGGATGCTGCGCCCGTCCGTTTCGTGCCAGCGACTGACGGGCACGGACATGGTCACGTCTGTCCACGCGGGCTGCATCAACGCCGAGACCCGGTGCAGCGTGGCCGGCGCGGGCTCGCGGCTGCTGGCCGGGCCACGAAGATCCAGGACGGTCACATCCGGCGCCTCGTGGCCACTCATGGTCACGCTGGCCACCCGCAGTCCCGTGCCGTGCGGGACGGCATCCGGTCGCGTGATGGCGTGGTCGCCGCGCGTCAGCCGCGCCACGTGGCGGTCCTCCACCGAGACGCTCCACAGCTCGTACGCCCCGTCGATCGGGGCGGCGAACGCGATCCAGTCGCCGCCGGCGCTCCAGAACAGCCGCGGATCCCCGAACCCGAAGAGGTCGCTCCCGAGCCCGGCACCGATCATCAGGTCCGAAGCCGCGCTCAGGTTCTCCCCGGCCTGGTTGGGCTGCGGCCGGAACCGCCAGATGTCGTTGCGCGACGCCGCGCCGACGGGATAGCGATGCCCGGCGGCGGCGATCCAGCGGCCATCCGGACTCCACGCGGGACTGGTGAAGGCGCGGTCGCCGCGGCCGCCGCTGACCTGCGTCACCGGTCCGCCGTCCGCGTCGACCAGGTAGATGTCGTACCGCCAGGTGAGATCCGCATCGGGATGGCGCCGCGACACGAACGCGATGCGCTTCCCGTCCGGGCTCCAGACCGGGCTCTCGTCGAATGCCTTGCCGCTGGTGATCCGCTTGGCGCTGCCATCGGTGACGCTCACGACCCAGAGATGGCTGGGCTTGTCGTACGTGAATCCGGTCCCGTTGGCCATGTACTGGAGGCGGTCGATCAGGCGCGCGTCCCCGGCAGGCGGCTCGCCGGGCTCGTGGACCTTCTTCGCCGTCGTGGTCGCGGTCGACGCGGAGACGGCGCACAGGCGCGAGCCGTCCGAGCTCCAGGCAATGTCCGAGACGCTCATCGGTAGGCGCGTGAGCTGGCGTGCCTCGCCCCCGTCCATCGGCAACAGCCAGACCTGGGTGGCATCTTCGTCGGGCTTCGCGGCGGTGACGACGTTCGTGGCCTGTTTGGGTCGATCGCCTCCACCACCCGCACGCAGCACGGCCGACCGGTCGCTCAGGAACGCCAGCACTCGTCCGTCTGGACTCCAGCGCGGCGCGCTGTCCGTCCTGGCGCCAAGGCTGATCTGCCTGGGAGGCGCGGACCCGTCCGCCGGCACGAGCCAGATGGCGCTGCGGTAGCCGTCCTTGTCCGGATTGGACTCCTTCACCACGAAGGCGATGCGCTGGCCGTCGGGCGACATCCTGACGTCCGTCGGGACGCGCAACGCGTAGAGGTCTTCGGCGCGTGGCTGTCGGGACATGGGGTACCTCATGGCAGTGCCTGCCACTCGAGCGCCCTCCCGTGGCGCGCGGCGGGCGTGGGCAGTCTAGTCCGCCCGCACCGACGGGGGTGGCATAGGAACCACCCAGACGCCCCACCCGCCAGTACCACCGCGCCATGTTGGAACGCCACGCCGGCGCGTACGTTTCGGGTCGGTCAGCCCAGACCGCCTGCGCGAAGCAGCCACGTGCCGAATCTCGCGATTGAGCCGCGGGGGGAGAACTCGCACCTCATGAACCAGGCCGCTCGCCGAATTGCCCTGCGCCTTGCGCTGATCCTGACCGGCGTCCTGCTGGCCGGCGCACCGGCGGCGTCCGCCGTCGCTGCCGCATCAAGCTCCACGTCCACCGCCGCGACCAACGTCATCGTGCGCACCGTTGGAGGCTCCAACCGTGCCGCGGAAGCCGCGGTCACGCGTGCCGGCGGGACGGTCACGCAGACCATGGACACGCTCCACAGCTTCATTGCGACGGTCCCCGAGCGGGCCATCGCCATGTTGCGCGGCACGAGCGGAGTGGCCAGCGTCACGGTGGACCTCCGTGTGAGCCTTTCTTCCTACAACGGACCTGACGGCACGGATCCCGCCGATCTCGGCTCACTGCGCTCGGTGGTCCAGATGATCGGCGCGGACACCTACTGGCGCGCGGGCTACACCGGCGCCGGTGTGGACGTTGCCGTGATCGACTCCGGTGTCGCTCCGGTCGAGGGACTCTCGACCCCCGGCAAGGTCGTCAACGGACCGGACCTCTCCTTCGAGTCCCAGGATCCTGACCTGCGCTACCTGGACACCTACGGTCACGGCACGCACATGGCCGGCATCATCGCCGGCAATGACACGGGCGCCGGCATGCCCACGTCCGGGTTCAACAACTCCAGTCTCCTCCCGACCGTTGCGGCTCGTCCCAAGGACTCCAACGGCTCCAAGGACATCACCCCGTTCGATCCCAACCAGACCAGCGACTTCATGGGTGTGGCACCGGGCGCTCGCATCGTCAGCCTCAAGGTAGCCGACGCATTCGGCGCCACCGACGTCTCCCAGGTCCTGGCCGCAATCGACTGGGTCATCGCGCACCGGCACGATGGCGATGCCAACCTCAACATCCGCGTGCTGAACCTCTCGTTCGGCACCGACGGGACGCAGGCCTACGCGCTGGACCCGCTGTCCTTCGCCGTCGAGCAGGCCTGGAAGAAGGGCATCTTCGTGGTCGTCTCCGCGGGCAACGAGGGCTACGGCACGACCAAGCTCAACGACCCGGCCTACGACCCCTACATCATGGCCGTCGGCGCCTCCGACCCTGAGGGCACCGCCAACCCCGCGGACGACACCGTCGCGACGTTCTCCAGCGGTGGCGATGCGTCACGCCATCCGGACGTGGTCGCACCCGGCACCTCCATCGGAAGCCTTCGCGACCCCGGCTCCTACATCGACACCACCTACCCGACGGCTCGCTTCGGTGACACCCAGCGGCTGTTCCGCGGCAGCGGCACCTCACAGGCGACCGCCGTCGTCTCCGGCGCGGCCGCCCTGATCATCCAGCAGCGTCCCTGGGTCACGCCCGATCAGCTGAAGCTCCTGCTCAGCGAGACGGCCACCCCCTTGACCGGCCCTCGGCCGACGGCCGACGGCAATGGCCAGGTCAATCTGGCCGCCGCCTACACCACGTACACCCCCAGCGCACGCGATGCCCGGCAGGACTACACGCCGTCGACCGGCCTCGGAACCCTGGACGGCTCGCGCGGCTCGTTCAGGCTCGTAGACAACGGCGTCGCCCTCACGGGCAACACCGACATCTTCGGCAACCCGATCAACGTCAAGCGCTGGGCCAAGCTCTCCGCGGACGGCAATGCCTGGGACAAGGGCGCCTGGATGGGCGTCGACTACACCGGCCGCTCGTGGACCGGTCGATCCTGGACCGGCATCGAATGGGCCGGCCGAAGCTGGACCGACGTGAGCTGGTCGGGACGCTCGTGGACCAGCGATGCCTGGCAGGGCCGCAGCTGGACCGGCCGAAGCTGGACCGACGGCGCATGGACGGGCCGAAGCTGGACCAACGGAACGTGGTCCGGCAACGTGTGGTCGAGCTCCACCTGGGGCACCTGATGAACGACCCCGGCTCGTGACCACAGCGAGCCTCCGCGTCTCCCGATCAACGCTGGCGGACATCCGCCAGCGCTTCGGCGTCTCCATCCTCACGGCCCTGCTGGCCGTTGGCGCCATCGCGATCTATGCCGCGATCAGCACCGGGCCGGTGCGCGCACCTGCGACGCCGATCATCCCGTGGTGGGCCCTGGCGATCGGCTACGCCCTCGCGGAAGCGTTCGTGGTCCACCTCTCCATCGGACGCGAGACGCATTCGTTCTCGCTGAACGAGATCCCGCTGGTGCTTGGCCTGTTCCTGTCCACGCCGGGGGACCTGCTGCTCGGCCAGCTGGTGGGTGCCGGGCTTGCCCTGGCCCTGTTCCGCCACAACAACGCCCAGAAGCTGGCCTTCAACCTGGCGAGCTTCGCCTTCAGCACGACGGTGGCGATGGTCGTCTTCCAGGTGGTCGGAAACGTGTCCAGCGCCCTCGAGCCGCAGGGCTGGGCCGCCGCGTTCCTGGCCGCTCTGGTGGCCGACTTCGTCTCCAGCGTCACGGTGCAGGCGGTCATCTCGCTCAGCACCGACAGCAAGCCCGACTGGTCGGGTTCCATCACCGGCGCGGTCTACGTGATGGCGAATGCCTCGCTGGGCCTGGTGGCAACGCTGCTGTGGATCACACGCTGGCAGACGAGCTGGCTTGCGCTGGTGCTGGCCCTGGCGATGCTCGGCGCGTACCGGATCTCGGAGCGACAGCGAGCGCGACACGTGCGCGTGCTGGGCCTGCACGAGGCGACCCGCCAGGTCCAGGCAGCGCGCAGCAGCGAGAGCGTGGCGGACCGCCTGCTCGAGCGGGCCTGTGCCATGTTCGGGGCCGAGCAGGCGGAGTTGCTGGTCCTGCCGCACGGCGGCACAGCGGCCAGCAGGACGCGGGTCCAACTCGACGGAATCACCGAACAGCAGCACCTGGACGACCTCGACCCCACGGAAGGCATCTGGGCTCGCGTGGCTTCGGAGGGCCAGGGGGTCCTGCTCCAGACGTCCCGCGCCCCCGAGCGGCTGCGCGAACACCTCACGGCGGAGGGGATCCGCGACCTGATGTCCGCCCCGGTGCGCGGCGAGGAAGGCGTGGTGGCCGT
The DNA here is from genome assembly GCA_964513505.1 of uncultured Anaerolineaceae bacterium. Classification (GTDB taxonomy): domain Bacteria; phylum Chloroflexota; class Limnocylindria; order Limnocylindrales; family CSP1-4; genus JAFMJV01. The sequence continues at coordinate 4,184 of CAZENL010000062.1, read as the reverse complement.
GCTGACCCTGATGAACCGCCAGGGCAACGTGGGCGGCTGGGGCGCGGAGGACCTGCCACTCCTGGAAACACTCGCCAACCATGCCGCGATCGCCCTGCGCAACGGCGAGCTCCTGGAAGGACTGGCCGCGCGCGCCGCCGAGAACGAGCACCAGGCGCGCCACGACGCGCTCACCGGGCTGCCCAATCGGACCTGGTTCGCCAGCCTGGTCGACGAGGCACTGGCCGGTCCGCGGCGGCCCGCGGCCCTGCTGACCATGGACATCGACCGGTTCAAGGAGATCAACGACACCCTGGGCCATCGCAACGGCGATCAGATCCTCCAGCGTGTGGCAGGCCGCCTCAAGGCGATCCGCGAGGGGGCGGAGATCGTCTCCCGCCTCAGCGCGGACGAATTCGCCGTCCTGGTCTGGGGCGACGGAGCCGCTGAGGCGGCACGGCTCGCGGCGACGCGCGTGCAGCGCTGTCTCGAGGAGCCTTTCGAGGTCAGTGGCCTGCTGCTCAACGTCTCGGTGAGCATGGGCGTGGCCATGGTCGGCGAGGACGGCGACGACGCGGGCACGCTGCTGCGCCACGCGGACGTGGCCATGTACCTGGCCAAGGGTGGGCACGTGCCGGTGGAGTTCTACTCCAGCGAGCGCGACGACTATTCCCCGGCCCGCCTGGCGCTCGCCGGCGAGTTCCGCCAGGCGATCGATTCCGGCGAGTTGCGGGCCTGGTACCAGCCGAAGGTGGATGTCGCGACCGGGCAGATCGTGGGTGCCGAGGCGCTGGCCCGCTGGATCCACCCGGTGCGCGGGCTGGTCGGTCCGGACGACTTCGTCCCCATCGTGGAGCAGACCAGCCTGCTGCGCCCCATGACCCGGCACATGCTCCGCTCCGCCATCCAGCGCTGCGCTGCGTGGCACATGGCAGGCTTCCCCTTGAGCGTCGCGGTGAACCTCTCCCCTCGCAACCTGCTCGACGAGGACCTGCTTCGCAGCATCCGCTCGATGCTCAACGAGGTGCGCCTGCCCGCAACCGCGCTCACCGTGGAGATCACCGAGAACGCCATGATGGCCGACCCGGAACGAGCCATCGCCATCCTCGGCGAGCTGCGCTCGCTGGGCATCCGCGTGGCCGTCGACGACTTCGGCACCGGCCACGCCTCCCTGGCCTACCTCAAGCGCCTGCCCGTGGACGAGCTCAAGATCGACAAGTCGTTCGTGTTCCACCTGGAGACGGACGCCAGCGATCGCTCGATCGTGCGCTCGACCATCGACCTGGCGCACGAGCTTGGCTTGACCTGCGTCGCCGAAGGCGTCGAAACGGCGTGGGCGTTCGAGTGGCTTGGTGCGCAGGGCTGCGATCTGGCCCAGGGCTACCTGTTCAGCGCGGCGGTCCCGGCCGACGAGTTCGACCGCCTGCTCCGCGCGCAGCGCGCCGGAAGCTCGGCGCCCACCGCTACCCCTGCGCTGGCATTGGTCGAGCCGCCGGTGTCGATCGCATCGCTGACTCGGCGACGCATCGGGTAGGCCAGCTAGATTCAGCCCTGTGAGCCGTTCCTACACCAGCGGCGGGGAGTACCTCTCCCCGACGCGCATCCACGCCGATCGACCAAACCGGACACTCGAGATCGAATGGGCCGACGGGCACCAGACGCGCTACGACTTCACCACCCTGCGCTGGCTCTGCCCGTGCGCCTACTGCCGCGGAGAGGCCGGCATGCCCGGCTGGCTCGACTCGGCGCCGACGCTGTCCGAGACCCAGACGACGCTGACCAACCTGGAGCTGGTGGGCGCCTACGCGGTCGCGCCCACGTGGGCGGACGGACACCACACCGGCTACTACACGTTCCAGCGACTGCGCGACGAGTGCCCCTGCCCGGAGGACACCGCACGGCGTGCCGCGGAGCCGCACGCCGGCCATACCGGCGAGCCTCACCGCCTCGGCTGAGGCAGGCCAACCGGCACTCGCGGGGCAGCGTAGATTTCCTGCAAGAAACGTGACCTACAATGCCCGCCCCGCCGCAGGAGCCCGTGGATCGTGACCGCACTCCGCCAGCCCCCCGCCCGCCGCCGACCGCAGCGGCACGACCGCTCCCTGCCCTATATCAATCGGGAGCTGTCCTGGCTGGATTACAGCGCGCGGATCCTCAACCTGGCACAGGACGAACGAAACCCACTGCTCGAGCGCGTCCGGTACCTCGCCATCTTCGCCATGATCCTCGACGAGTTCTTCCAGGTCCGCGTCGGCGGCGTGAAGCAGCAGCTCGCGGCTGGCCACTCGGTGCCCTCCCCCGACGGCATGTCGGCCCAGGAGGTGCTGGACCAGATCCGCAACCGCGTGCTCCAGCTCCAGACGCTGCACTCGCACACGTTCGTGGAGGTGCGTGCCCTGCTGGCCGAGGAAGGCATCCGGATCGTGCCGTACGCGGATCGCGTCGAGCGCCAGAACGAGCTGCGGCAGCGCTTCATGGACGAGATCTACCCGGTGCTGACGCCACTCGCCGTGGATCCGGCACACCCCTTCCCCTACATCAGCGATCTCTCGCTGTCGCTGGCCGTCACCGTCCGTGACCCCGAATCCGGGGAACGGCGGTTCGCGCGCCTCAAGGTGCCGCCGGTGTTGCCGCGGCTGTGGGAGGTGGGCGTCCGGACCTACGTGCTGCTCGAGCAGATCATCGCGGCCAACCTGGACATCCTCTTCCCGGGCATGGAGATCCTGGAGCACCACACCTTCCGCGTCACGCGCAACGCCGACTTCTCGATCGAGGAGGACGAGGCGGACGACCTGCTGATGGCCATAGAGGAGGAGCTGCGAAAACGCCGCTTCGGCAAAGTGGTGCGGCTGGAAGTGGAGCGCTCGATGCCCCACGAGACGCGGGCACTGCTCCAGCGCGGCCTCCAACTCGAAGCGCAGGACGTCTACGAGATCAAGGGCATGTTGGATCTGAACGCCCTCATGCCGCTCGCCGACCTGGACGTACCGCACCTCCAGCCGCGACCCTGGCAGCCGGTCATTCCACCGCGACTGCTTCCACCGGACGAGGGCGAGGAGGCTGACGTCTTCGCGGCCATCCGCGAGCAGGACATCCTGCTGCACCACCCCTACGAGTCGTTCTCGGGCTCTGTCCAGCAATTCATCGAGCAGGCCGCCGAGGACCCGGATGTCCTGACCATCAAGATGACGCTCTACCGGACCAGCGGCGACTCCCCCATCGTGCGCTCGCTGATCGCCGCGGCCGAGGCGGGCAAGCAGGTCGTGGTCATGGTGGAGATCAAGGCTCGCTTCGACGAGCGCGCCAACATCGTGTGGGCCCGGGCGCTCGAGCGCGCCGGCGCGCACGTGGCGTACGGGTTGGTCGGTCTCAAGACCCACTCCAAGCTGGCCCTGGTCGTCCGTCGCGAGGGCCGGGGACTGCGCCGTTACGTCCACATCGGCACCGGCAACTACAACCCCGGCACGGCGCGCATCTACGTTGACCTGGGGCTGCTGACGGACGATACGGAACTGGCCGCGGACGTGACGGACCTGTTCAACGTGCTCACCGGCGTGGCCCGGAAGTCCGGCTACCGGCGCCTGATGGTCGGGCCGGGAGGCCTCCGGAACGGCATCTACGACCTCATGGACGAGGAGGTTCGGCGCCAGCGCGAGCACGGTGACGGCCGCATCGTCATCAAGGCCAACGCCATCGTGGACCCGGAAATGATCACTCGCCTGTACCGCGCCAGCGACGCCGGTGTCTCGATCGACCTGATCGTGCGCGGCATGGTCAGCATCAAGGCCGGCGTGCCCGGCTTGAGCGAGACGATCCGTGTGCGCTCGATCGTCGGACGCTTCCTGGAGCACTCGCGGATCTTTGCCTTCGGCAGCGGCGAGCGTGAGCGCTTCTACATCGGTTCGGCGGACCTCATGGAGCGCAACCTGGACCGTCGCATCGAGGCGGTCACCCCGGTCAGCGACCCGCAGCTCCAGGCCCGCCTGCGCCAGATCATCGAGATCATGCTGGCCGACGACCGGCGCGCCTGGGTGCTGGGCGCGGACAGCGAGTGGCGCCGGGCGGAGACGCTCGTGGAGCAGCCAAAGGGCGTGGACACGTTCGAGCAATTGATGGCCATCACGCTGGCCCAGGAGCCACCCGTCTGAGCGCCGCCGATCTGACCGACGACGCGACCGGCGAGCCGCAGGAGATCGAGCTCAAGT
>CAZENL010000061.1:0-18145 GCA_964513505.1 uncultured Anaerolineaceae bacterium | reverse complement strand
CGCCCGTGGAAAGCGTCGACGTCCTGGTCGTGGGGGGCGGGTCCGCCGGACTGTCGGTCAGCCATGAGCTCGCGGGACTGGGGATCGACCACGTGGTCCTGGAGCGCGGCCGGATCGGCCAGGCGTGGCGGGACCGCTGGGACAGTTTCTGCCTGGTCACGCCGAACTGGACCGTGCAGCTTCCGGGCGGAGCGTATTCAGGTGCCGACCCGGACGGATTCATGCCCCGCGATCAGATCTTCGCCCACCTGGAGACGTATGCGACGAGCTTCGGCGCGCCGGTCCGAGAGGGCGTGGACGTGCGGACGATCGATCGGGAGCGGGACGGTTTCGTGGCCCGGACGTCTGCCGGCGATCTGCGCGCCACCCATGTGGTGCTGAGCACCGGCGCCTTCCAGCGCGCCCACCGCCCGGCGGCGTCCGAGGCGTTGCCTGCCGGCCTTTTCCAGATCGACATCGAGGACTACCGCAACGAGGCCGGCCTGCCACCGGGGCCCATCCTGATCGTCGGGAGCGGGCAGTCCGGCAGCCAGCTGGCCGAGGAGCTGCGGGACGCCGGCCGCGAGGTGGTCCTGTCGTGCGGCAAGGCGCCGTGGGCTCCGCGCCGGCTGGCCGGCCACGACCTGGTCTGGTGGCTGGATGTGTCGGGTTTCCTCGGCCAGTCGGTGACCACCCTCCCGTCTCCGGCGGCGCGCCTCGGCGCAAACCCCCTGGCCACGGGACATGGGGGCGGCCACGACCTGAACCTGCGGATCCTGCGGGCCAAGGGCGTGACGCTCGTCGGGCACTTTCTGGGGGCCTCGGGTCAGCGGGCGAGCTTCGCTCCCGACCTCGCAGAAACGGTGGCGTGGGGGGACGGGCGGCACCACGACCTGCTTGGACTGATGCGCCGCACCGCCGACGAGCGCGGAATCCCGCCGCCGGACGCCGATGAACCCGAGCCGTTCGACGGTGCCGCACCGGAGGACGTCTCGCTCGACGGGTTCGGAGCGGTCGTCTTCGCAGGCGGCTTCCGCCCGGACTTCCGTTCGTGGCTGCCCTGGGCCGACGCCTTCGACGACATGGGCTTCCCGATCCAGGTCGATGGGGCGAGCACGGTCATCGACGGCCTCTTCTTCGCGGGCACGCACTTCCTGCGGACGCGCAAGTCATCGACCCTGCTGGGCGTCGGCGAGGACGCGGCGATCGTCGCGCGGAAGATCGCGGGGCAGGCAGCCTCAGCGTAGCCGTTCGCGGCCGGCGGCGGCCGAACGAGCTGAGCCGAGCACGGCGGAACGAGACTCAGCCGGGGAATGCCGCCGCCAGGTAGCCAACCGTGCGGTCGGACCCCCCACCCGTATCCGCCGACGTGGCGTCCGCGAGGCGCACGCCGCCCCTGACACCCATCGCCCGGAGCGCCGCGAGCCCCAGGACGGCCGGCTGGATCCCGCACATTCCGCAGACCACGCCGTGGAGGCCCGATCGGGCCAGCTCCGACTCTCGGCGAGCCAGCTGCGCCGGCTCCAGCGCCAGGATGAGCGGTGCCAGCTCGTCGGTCACCCGGGCGCAGATCGCGGCGGGCGGGTAGTGCGCCATGTCCGTGCTGATCGCCAGGCGGATGTCCGCTCCGCTCGCGCGCCGCTCCGCGATCAACCGTCCGAGACGTTCTCCAGCACGGATGCCACCATCCCCGGTGCCGGTCCCCACGGCGAGTGGCACGACACGGGCGTCTGGCATCGCCCGGCGCAGGAACGGGAGCTGGACCTCCAGCGAGTGCTCGACCAGGTGCGCGTCGCGGTCGACGCCGAAGGGCGGGCCGAGGGCCACGATCTGCTCGGCCAGGTCCTCATCCACTTCGACCGGCCCGAGCGGCGTGAGCCACGCGCCGGCTTCCCAGGCTCCGACCCCATGCAGCCACGCGGCGGAGTGGTTGGTGCCGAGCAGTACGACGGTCGTGGCGGCAAAGGACACGGCGCCACCGACCGGGGCCCCGCGCTCCACGTCGGGCCGGACGCCACCGGCGAGCTTCCACGCGGCGGCTGCCACGGGGCCGCTGTAGGACAACCCGGCATGCGGCACCAGGATGCCCGCCAGGCCGGCCCCCACGGCCCGCACCGCATCGTCGGGCGGGCGAGCGGTCTCCAGCTGATGATCCACGAGCGCGGCCAGGGCCCCGCGATCGGCCGGGTAGAAGCTGCCGGCCACGGACGGAGGTCGCGCCAGCGCGGCCACGACCCCTGCTCCTGGGCTCACCCGCACGGGACCCGTCCGCGCACGGCGCTCAGCTCCAGCGCGCGGCCCGCCAGCGGGCGCTTGCAGGTCGGACAGCTCCCATCGTCGGCCAGGTAGCGCGACAGGTGGTAGCCGGTTCGAGCCAGGAGCACGTTGCCGCACCCGGCGCACCGCGTGTCCTCCATGGCCAGCTCGGGGGCGTTGCCCACGTAGACGTGGCGCAGGCCGGCCTCCAGGCCGATCTCGGCGGCGCGTCGGAGCGTGGCCAGCGGGGTCGAGGGCCGGTCCAGCATGCGGAACGCCGGGAAGAAGCGGCTGACGTGCCAGGGGGTCTCCGCGCCCAGATGCTCGACCAGCCAAGCGGTGAGCTCGCGGAGCTCGGCCGGGTCGTCGTTCTCGCCCGGGATGACCAACGTCGTCACTTCCAGCCACACGCCGGCACGCCGGTAGCCCTCGAGCGCGTCGAGGACATGGTCGAGACGCGCTCCGCAGCGGCGCCGGTAGAACGCCTCGTTGAAGCCCTTCAGGTCGACGTTGGCCGCATCGAGGACCGTGGCCAGGAGGCCGATCGCCTCCGGCGTCGCGTACCCGTCGGTGATGAACAGGTTCAGCAGACCTGCCACGCGGGCCGGCCGGGCGATGGCCAGCGCGTACTCCAGGAAGATCGTCGGCTCGACGTACGTGTAGGCAATTGAGCGCGCGCCGTGCTCCAGCGCATCCGAGACGGCGCGTTCCGGCGCGAGCGACTGGGCCGCAGGCCTCATCCCCAGCCGGGGTCCCTGCGCAATCTCCCAGTTCTGGCAGAACACGCAATGGAACGGGCAGCCGGCCGTCGCGAGCGAGTAGGCGCGACTGCCGGGCGCGACGTGGAAGAGCGGCTTCTTCTCGATCGGGTCGAGCGCGACCGCGACCGCCGCCCCGTAGGCGGTCGAGTACAGCACGCCGTCCCGGTTCTCGCGGACACCGCAGATGCCGGTCCTGCCCGATTTCACGAGGCAGCGATGCGCGCACACCCCGCAGCGCACGGCCCGGTCGGGCAGGGCTTTCGCCAGCAACGACGGAACGTCCTGGCCTGGGCTTTGGCGCAACCGGCCACTGATCATCGACATACGGACCTCACTGCGTCCGCGTGAATCTGGCGCGGGTGGCTCAACCGCACGAGTGCACAACGGCCCTCCGCATCGCCGACCTTCGGCACCAGATCGCGGCTGCCGGGGCGCGCATGCTCGACGCGTCGAGAGGTCCGATCCCGAGGCACACCATGACCGCGACGACAACGGCGCCGCCCACCGCATCCACCCTCGCGCGTCCCGCCGCGGACGAGCAGCCGCCGCCTGTCGCGCTTTCTCCGGAGACGGGTGACATTCTTCTTCGACTGGCCCGGTCGGTGGTTGCCGCAACCGCGTCGGGCCGGCTGAGGAGGGCGGACCTGTCGAGCCTCCTGCCGCGGAACCCATCCGCAGAGGTGCTGGCACCAGCCGCCGCATTCGTGACCCTCACCCGCGGAGACGAGTTGCGCGGGTGCGTGGGCCGTCTCGCGGCGGACCTGCCCCTCTGGGAGGCCGTGATGTCGGCCGCCGTGGGTGCTGCCTCGCGAGACTCGCGCTTCCTCCCGGTCTTCGAACGCGAGATCCCGTCACTCTCCATCGATGTCTCCGTCCTCGGACCGCCCGTCCCACTCCGCGATCTGTCCGCATTCCGGCCGGGCGTCGACGGGGTCATCGTGGAGCGGGCCGCCAGGCGCGGCCTGCTGCTGCCCGAAGTGGCCATCGATCAGGGCTGGGGCGTTGCCGAGATGCTCGGCGTGACATGCCTGAAAGCCGGACTGCCGCGGGACGCCTGGCGCGACGAGCGGACACAGGTCATGGTCTTCCGGACGGCCCGCGTCAGCGACGCGGCCGCCCACGCCTGACCGGTCGCCGGTGACCGCTGGGAAGCTCCGACCAGAGGGACGCCAGCGTCCGCTTCGAGCCGTCCTGGCAATCGCGGTCGTGGCGGCCATGCTGGCTGGATGCGGCTCGACGTCGCCCTCCAGCCCGACGATCTCGAGCCCGCCCACCGGGGTGGGCTCTGCCCCTCCCACGGTGGTGGTAACTGCCCCGGCGTCCTTGCCGGCCTCCGCCGTACCGTTAGCGGCGTCGGGCGGGCCCATCACGCTTCCGGCCACGCCCGTTGGCAAGCGGCTGCAGTGGGTGCTTGACGCGCTCAACAGCGCGAGCGTTCAGCTGACCGCCGCAGACGTCACGGTGGCGTTCGCTCCCTCGTTCCTGGCTCAGCTCTCGATCGACCAGCTCAACACGGCGCTGCAGCAGGTTGCCGCTGCGGGGCCCTTCACGGTGGTGTCGTACACACCCGTGCCCGGCGGCTTCCAGGCGGAGGCACGGATCGACGGGCCCACCGCGAGCCTCTCGGTCGGCATCGCGGTGGATGCGACTGCCCCGAACCGGATCGCGGGGCTGCTTTTCAAGCCGGTGACGTCGGGCCCATCCGCAGCTCCAATCGGCTCCTGGGACGAGGTGGACACGGCGTTGCGCGGCCTGGTCCCCGAGCCGAGCATGCTGGCAGCCGAGATCAAGGTCGGGCGCTGCGCGCCCATGCACACGCTTGGCGCAAGTCAGAGCCTGGCCATCGGCTCGGCCTTCAAGCTCTACGTTCTGGGCGAGTTGGCGCACCAGGTGTCAGCCGGCACGGTCACCTGGGACCAGCAGCTGGCCGTTCGCGACGACTGGAAGAGTCTCCCCAGCGGCACCATGCAGAACGAGGCCGCGGGCACGCAGCACACCCTCGCCGAGTTCGCCCGCCAGATGATCTCCATCAGCGACAACACCGCGGCCGACCACCTGATCCACACCCTGGGCCGAGCAAACGTGGAGCAGAACCTGCCCGCCATGGGTCTCGCGGACCCGTCGCGCATGACCCCCTTCATCACGACGCGGGACATGTTCGTGCTCAAGGCAGCCAAGGACGCCGACCTGGCGAAGACCTATCTCGCCGCGGACGCCGCCGGCCGCCGCGCACTCCTCGATGGGGCGGTCGCGTCGACACCGATCGCCGCCACGGACCTCGCCGACTGGACGACGCCACGCCAGATCGACACGCTCGAGTGGTTCGCCAGCACGGCCGATCTCTGTGCGGCGATGGCCACCCTGCGCGACCTCGGCGGGAAACCCGGTCTCGGCCCTGTACTCGACATCCTGGCCGTGAACCCCGGCATGCCGGTCGACAGCGCCCGCTGGCCGTACGTCGGCTTCAAGGGCGGCTCGGAACCTGGCGTCCTCCAGCTGACCTGGCTGCTGCGCCGCGCGGATAACCGCTGGTTCGTGCTGTCGATCACCCTCGACGACCCTGCCAGCGCTGCCGATCACACGCTGGCTGCCGTCGGCCTCGCCCAGGGCGCCATGAACCTGCTGTCGGCAGTGCCGTAAGGGGTGGAGCGGGAGACGGGGTTCGAACCCGCGACATTCAGCTTGGGAAGCTGACACTCTGCCAACTGAGTTACTCCCGCTCGGGAGAAGGCGATTGTAGCCAGCGACACGGGCGAAGCCAACGACGGGCCCGAAGCTAGCCCTTGATCGCTCCGGTCGCGAAGCCGCGGACGTAGTAGCGCTGCAGGAAGATGAACAGGACCAGGCAGGGCACGGCCATGACTACCACGCCGGCCTCGGTCGCGCCGTAGTCGATCGCCCCCATCGTCTGCTGCGAAGCGCAGCGATCGCGAGCGGCAGCGGCATCTTGCTGTCATACGTTTGCGAGCACCGCGAAGCGGGCCCTCCGTGGCTTCAGCGCACACGGCCAGAGCTGGCGTCCGGAGGCGGCGATCGCGAGAAGCCGGCCGCGCGGCTCATGTGCCGTGCCGCGCTGCGTCAGTTGGTCGCGCCGGTGGCCATCACCGGTGGAGCGTTGAGCGGCTCCTCGGTGCCGCGGCGGAACAGGATCACCGCCGTAACGGCGCCAAGGCCGACCACCAGCGCGGACAGCAGGAACACCGAGCGGACGCCCAGGAACTGTCCCGCCAGGCCGGCAAAGGCCATGGACACGATGCTCGCCCCGGAGACGACAGAGTTCAAAAGGGCCGCCACGCGGCCACGCACCTGCGGTTCGGTGGCGGTCTGCACGACCGTGGTGACGGCCGCCTGCAACGGCGTGATCACCAGGCCCACCAGGAGCAGCAGCACGACCACCTGCCAGACCTGCGTCACTCCGGCCAGCAGGGCCACGAAGATGGCCAGGCCGCCCATGCTGACGCCGACGATCACGCTCGGCTTCACGCCGCCCAACCGCGCGGCGAGCACGGCCGCGGCCGCGATCATGCCGATGGTCTGGGCCCCGTCGAGCGCACCGAACCAGGCCGGAGAGACATGCAGGTCGTTGATCAGCAGCGGCACGAACAGCACGTTCACGGCACCGATTCCCAGCATCACCGCCGAAGCGGAGATGAGCGTGGCAACGAGTTTGGGTGCGCGCGCCACCACGCTGATGCCCTCGCGCACCTCGCGGCGAATGGAGGGGCGCGGCGCACCTTCGGCCGGCGTCACCGCCACCTCGCGGCGCGCGCGGACCCCGAGCAGCAGCAGGAACGAGGCCAGGAAGGTCCCTGAGTCCACCACGAACGCCGGCCACGAGGCGTTGGCGAGCGAGACCAGGACGCCGGCCGCGCCGGTCCCAAGAACCGTGGCGATGATCCGGCTGCCCTGGGTGAGCGAGTTGGCCGCCATCAGCCCGTTGGCCGGCACGAGCGTGGCCACCAGGGTGATCCGTGCGGGCGCGAAGAACGTGCCGACGGACGCCTCCAGGAAGCCGAGCAGGAAGAGCACCCAGACCATGTCCGCGCTGTGGACCACGACCAGGCCGAGCACCAGCGCGACGCGCAGCAGGTCGGAGGCCAACATGACCCGGCGCGGGTCCAGCCGGTCCACCCAGGCACCGGCAACGATGCCGATCGTCAGCTGTGGCACGGCCAGGAAGATGGCCATGACGGCCAGCGCCCCGAGGGAGCCGGTCAGCTGGTTGACCACCAGCAGCAGGGCCAGGCTGGTCAGCCCGTCCCCGAAGTCTGAGATGAACTGGGCCGCGAAGATGCGCCGGTAATCACCGATTGCCAGGACGCCGCGTACCCCAAGCGCCTTGGGCTTGGCGTCGGCGGGCAGCCCGGGGTCAGCTGTCTCCATCGGTCGTGTCCTCCGTGTGCCCCCGTCGGAAGAAGGCCAGCGTCAGGCTGTAGACCTCGGCGTCCGCGCCCTCGTCGTCCTCGGTCCTGGTCAGCGACTCGAGCAGTTCGATCACCTTTGCGGCGGCCTCCGGCCGGAGACGCACGTTGGACTTCGACAGCACACTGCGGCGCGGCGGCGCTTCGTCGTCGCCGAGGCCCGTGGCGCCCGCAGCGACGGCGCGCTTGAAATCGTCCGCGGTGGTGAGCAGGATCGTCTCGACCGTCCGGGCGAGCACGTCCAGGCTCTCGGTGCCGTCCCCGTCGGCCATGCGCAGAAGCGACTTGTCCACGGTGAACTGCTTTGCGGCAGGCACGTACTTCTTTTCCAGAATCCCGGACACCAGCCGGCTCTCCGCGACCAGCAGCAGGCCGTGTTCCTCCAGCAGGTTGACGTGGTAATAGAGCTTGGTTGCGCTCTGGCCGAGCTCCCTGGCCACTTCCTTGACGCTGCGCGGCACGCCACGGCTGTGGCCAAACGCTTCCAGCAGCCGGAGGCGCAGGCCGTCACTCAGGACGCGCAGGACCGCCAGGTCGGAGATCACCAGGACCTCAGCGGGCTCCACTCCGGTCGGCGGGGTTGCGGCATCGGGTTTCGGGGCGTGGGATGTGCGTTTCGCATCGTTCATGTCTCCTTTGTCATTCAGCATGTGTTGAATGGTCACGGGTAGTCGAGCGTTTGTCAAGCCCTGAAATGCAGGCCTGCCCGCGCGGGGCTCGACGGAAGCTGGCACGATGGTCATCTCATGCGACCAATGCGCTCGACGCTCCTCTGGATGGGCCGCAACCCGTGGATGCGAGAGCACTTGCCCAGTCTCCCCTTTGCCCGGAAGGCCGTGCGCCGCTTCATGCCCGGCGAAGGGGTGGATGACGCGATCGCGGCCGCGGACCGGCTGGACAAGGAGGGCTTCGGCGTCCTCTTCACGCATCTCGGCGAGAACATCACGGAGCTGGCTGAGGCGAACGCCGTGGCCGCGCATTACCACGACGTCCTGGATCGCAGCCGCGAGCGCGCTCTGGCCGGGGCCCGGCCGATCGAGATTTCCGTGAAGCCGACGCAGCTGGGCCTGGACGTGGACCAGGACGTCTGCCTGGCGCACTGCGAGGACCTGGCGCGCCACGCCGAGGAGACCGGCACCTGGCTCTGGCTGGACATGGAGGGCAGCGACTACACGGAGCGGACCATCGCGCTCTACGAGCGCCTCAAGCGCGACCACCCCAAGGTCGGCATCGCGCTCCAGGCATACCTGAAGCGCTCCGCCGCGGACGTGGAGCGCCTGCTGCCGCTGGAGCCATGCGTCCGGCTGGTCAAGGGTGCCTATGACGAACCGGCGCTGATCGCGTTCCGCAGCCGCGTGGACGTGGACTGGAGCTACGAGACCATTGCGGTACGGCTGGCGCGCGCCGCCGGCGAAGGCAAGGCCCGCGCATGCCTCGGCACCCACGATTCGGCCTTGATCGAGCGGATCTCCGGCATCGTCGAGGCGGCCGGCGTCCCTCGCAGCGCCACCGAGGTGCACATGCTCTACGGCATCCGGGAGGACGAGCTGACGCGCCTCAAGGCCGCCGGCTATCCGTGCTCCAGCCTGGTCGCCTACGGCGAGTTCTGGTACCCGTGGTACATGCGCCGCCTGGCGGAGCGCCCCGCCAACGTGGTCTTCGCGCTGCGGCAGCTGGTGCCCTGAGGGCCGGTCCCTACAGCGGCTCGAGCAGGTAGCGCTGCAGCGTCGGAGCGTAGAGGCGGACGAGCGTCTCGGAATCTGCCGAGGCCAGCGGTTCCACGCAGATGACGTAGCGCAGCAGCGCGAGGCCCAGGATCTGCGACGCGAGCAGGGTCACACGCAGGGCGGGGTCCGGCACCCCCAGGGCGGCCACCATCGGCTCCATGATGCGGGCCACGACCACCTCGCGGATCATCGCTGCCGCGCCTTCGTCGGTGATCGCGGAGCGCAGCACGCCTTTCAGGGGCTGCTGCGTCTGGGGGTCTTCCCAGATGGACAGGAAGAAGCGGATGAACCGCTCGCCCGTCTCCTCGCGCGGTCCATCGACCAGGAGCGGTTCCACGCGGACCGAGTCGAACGGCAGCTCCACGGCCGCGATGAAGAGCCGCTGCTTGGTGCCGAAGTAGTGGTGGATGAGCGCCGGGTCAACGCCGGCATCCGCGGCGACGTCCCGCATGGAGGTGCCATCCAGGCCGTGTTCCGCAAAGCGGTGCCTGGCCGCGTCGAGGATCCGCTCCCTCGCGTCGCTGTGTCCCGGGCGGCGCCCGGTCCGTGCCACGGCCGTATCCCTCAGGCCGCGGCCGGCGCAGTGGGCGCGGCGGGCACGGCGGGCCCGGTCGCAGCCGAGGCGCCGGTCTGAGCCCTGGCCAGCCGCACGAACGTCTCGTCCAGGGTGGCCGGCTTCACGGACACCACCGCCGCAATGCCGCGCTCCCCGAGCACGCGCTCCACGGCCGCGCGGTCGGCGTCGATCACGCGCACGTCCCGGCCGGCCAGGCTGACCAGCAGCCCGGCGTCGTCCAGCGCCCGGAAGCCAGGCTCCCAGGGATCCGCGTGCACTTCGACCACGGTGGTGTCGCCGACGATGTCGCGCTGCGTTCCGGTCGCCACGACGCGTCCCGCCGACAGGACCAGCAGCCGGTCGCATTGGCCGGCCTCGCTCATGTGGTGGGTTGTCACGAGCACACCGATCCCGCGCTCCGCCGCGCTCCGGATCGTGTCCCAGAGACCGGTGCGTGCCAGCGAGTCCACGCCCGACGTCGGCTCGTCCAGGACCAGCAGCTGGGGGTCATGCGAGAGCGCCATGGCAAATGCCACGCGGCGCCGCAGGCCGAGCGACAGGCCACCGCAGATCCTGTTCGCGAGGTCCGCCAGGTCGTCCGGCAGGCGCGGCCGGCCCTTGCCCGCGTAGGCGGAATGCTGGAACTCGAGGTTCTCCATCACGGTCAGGTCGTCGTACAGGCCACCGAGCTGCGGCACGTAACCGACGCGCGCACGAGCCTCGCGCGCCGGTGGGGCACCGAACAGCGAAACGGTCCCGGACGTTGGCGCGAGCAATCCCAGGAGCATGCGGATGAGCGTGGTCTTGCCGGACCCGTTCGCTCCGACCAGGCCGACGACCTCGCCGCCATCGACACGGAGATTCACCCCGCTGACGGCCACCACGTCCCCGAAGTGGCGCGTGACCGCGTTGCCTTCCAGCTGGTTCATGCCTGCGCTCCGGACGATGCGGCCACTCCGGGTGCTGTGGCAGCCTTCAGCGTGGTTGCCTCCAGCGCGATCTGGGCAACGATGACCACGTCCTCGAGCGTGGCGCGTACGGCGCCCAGCCCGGTCGGCAGCGTGCCGTCCGCCAGCCATGTGCGCCAGCCCGTGCCGTCCCGCCAGCTTCGACCCTGCTCGGGACGCCGGTCCGAGGCACCGATCACGCCCGGCATGGCCGCGAGCAGCGCGTCTGGAGTGCCCTCCAACAGCGGTCGGCCGTCGGCCAGGACCAGGACGTGGGCGGCGCGCTCGGCCTCGTCCAGGTAGGTCGTCGAGAACACGATGGCCGTGCCCTCGGCGGCCAGGGAGGTCATCAATCGCCACAGCTCGGCGCGTCCGACGGGATCCACGCCGGTCGACGGCTCGTCCAGGACCAGCAGCTCCGGCTGGTGGGTAACCGCCATGGCCAGCGCCAGTTTCCGGCGCATGCCGCCGGACAGCTGGTCGCCCAATCGATCGCGGGCCGCCCGGAGATTCGCGCGGTCGAGCAACGCGTCCGTGCGCGCCCGGCGTTCCGCGGCCGGCACGCCGTACGCGCGCGCCGCGAAGTCCAGGTTCTCGTCCACGCTCAGGTCACCGTAGCCGCCGGGTGCCGCGCTCACGTACCCCAGGGCACGTTCCGGCGGCCGCTCCACAGTCCCCGCGGACGTGGCGATCGCACCGACCAGTGCGCGCAGGAGCGTGGTCTTGCCTGACCCGTCGCCGCCGACCACGGCCACGATCTCACCCGACCGCACCTGGAGGCTCACGCCGCGCAGGACGTTGCGTCCCTCGATGGAGACGCCCAGGTCCCGGACGCCCCAGGTGACAGGGTGCGCCGAGGGAAGTGTGCCGTTCATCGCGACAAGGCTGATAGCGGTGGCGCTCATGCCACCGGCGCCTTAGCTGCGACGGGACGGGCGCGAGCCGCGGAAGGTGCAAGGTCGCGCCGGAAGCGGAGCACGGAGACCCCGAACACGACAACGGCCATCACGGCCAGGGCAGCGAGCGGAACGATCAGCCCACCAAACGTGGTGCCCCGGACCAGCACCCCGCGCGCGATCTGGGTGAAGTAGGTCAGCGGCAGCAGGTAGCTGATCCAGCGCACGCCGATGGGCATGGAGGCGAGCGGGAAGATCATCCCGGACAGCAGGATCTGCGGCAGCAGCGTCATGAGGGCAAGCTGGATGGCCTGCCCCTGGTTCTGCGAGACGGTCGAGATGAGCACGCCAAGGCCGGTGGTCACGAACAGGAAGAGACCGGCACCCACGGCGAAGGTCAGCAGGTCGCCGCGGAACGGGACGGCGAACAGCGCTAATCCCACGGCCACCACGATGGCCATGTCCACCACCGCAACCGCGAAGTACGGCGCGATCTTGCCGAGGAAGACGTCACGCGGCCGGAGCGGCATGACTGCCAGCGTCTCGAGCGTGCCCGCCTGGCGCTCGCGGACGACGGCAAGGCTGGTGGCCACTGTCCCGACGAACACCAGGATGAGGCCGATGATCGCCGGAATCATGATCGTCGAGGTCTTCAGCTCGGGGTTGAAGAGGATGCTCGGCGCGGGCAGGCCGGGGACGGCGCCCACGGCCGCGACGGCCGCGCGCGCGGTGAACAGGTCGGCGCCGTCGATGAAGATCTGCGGGTTGGCGCCGGTGACCACGGCCATGTTCGCGCCTGCGTCACGGAGCAGGTCCTGCGCCTGTTCGGCGCCGCCGGCCGGATCGTTGATCACGATCTCGAAGTGCGCCGCCGGCAGTTGCGCGGCCACAGCAGCGGCCTGCGGGCCGTACACCGCGACGCGCAGCACGGAGACGTCGAAGCTGGCTGCATAGCCGAAGACCACCAGCAGCACGAGCGGGATCATCACCAGCATCGCCACGGTCCGATGGTCCCGCCGCAACTCGCGGAACTCCTTGATCACCACGGCCCACATGGCATTCGTCCTCTGGCGCTTCAGAAACTCATCGACTGATGAACTCTACAACTGATGAAATCTTCCCGTCAAGTGCCGGGAGAGGGGCGGCTGCTATCGTGCGACGCATGGACCTCCGCACGGAATGGCTCGGCCGGATCGCGTACCGCGATGCCTGGGCGCGCCAGCACCAGCTGGTGGCGGCGCGTTCCGCGGGCACCATTCCGGACACGCTCCTGCTGCTGGAGCACCCGGCCGTCCTGACGCTCGGACGCAACAACGACCGCTCGCACGTGCGTGCCTCGGATCAGGAACTGGCACGCCGCGGAATCGAGCTGATCGCGGTCGAGCGCGGTGGCGAGGTGACCTACCACGGCCCCGGCCAGCTGGTCGCTTACCCGATCGTGAAGCTGGCAGATCGCGGCGTGCTGCTGCGGCCGTTCGTGCGCTCCCTGGAGGCGGCCATGGCGGACCTGGCCGGCACGTACGGTGTCCGGGCCGGTCGGCGCGAGGGCTACCCGGGCTGCTGGGTGGCGCCCGATTCGGCTGCCCCGCGCAAGCTCGGTGCGCTGGGGCTGAAGATCGAACACGGCGTCAGCTATCACGGCATCGCCTTCAACCTGACCGCCCGCCTGTCCGACTTCCAGCTGATCGACCCGTGCGGCCTGCCCGGGTTGGACGTCACCTCCATCGCCAGAGAAGCCGCCTGGCCGGCCGAGGACCCCGACGCCACCACCGACGCAGTCGAAGAGGCCGGCCGGCGCTTCGCCCAGGCCTTCGGGCACCGGCTCGCGGAGGCGGCAGAGGCTGTGCCGGGGGCCGCCGCGGCTCGGACCGCCATGGCGCCCCCTCTCGCCGGCGTGGCCTGAACGGTCGCCAGGGGACACCAGGCATGCCCGGCGGGCTGTTCGAACTGAGGCGCGACGACATCACCGGCTGGTGGGTCGCCGTGGTGGTCGATCGCGGCTTCGACCGTTCCCGGTTCGCGTTGCCGGCCGTGCAGCTGCCGGGCGGCCTGGAACGCTGCCAGAACTGCAACCTGTCGCTGGCCCCGGACCGCGTCTGGGTGCGTGCACTCAAGCCGCAGGCCTTCACCGTGGCAGGCGGCGAACGCGACGCGCGAGAGGAGGACCGCGAGGATCGCGAACGCGAGCCCGGCCTCGGCCTGCTCGGAGACGTCGGATCGTGGCAGACCATCGTGGCGCCGCGCGGCCACCACGCGCCACTCCACGAGGAGCGCGAGGCCGTAGTGCTGGACATGCTCACCCTCGCCCGCGACCAGATCGAGGTGGCGCGGGCCGGCAGCCAGACCGCGTACCTCCAGGTGGTCCAGAACTGGGGCGAGCAGGCCGGCGCGCGCACCAATCACCTGTGCCTGGACTTCTACGACCTGCCCCTGATCCCTCACCGAATCGGGGAGGAACTCGGCGGCGCCGCGCGCTACGTGATTCGCGAGGGAACCTGTCCCTTCTGCCGGCTCGTCAGAGACGAAGTGGCAAACCGTCAGCGGCTGGTCTTCGAGGACGCGGCGAGCGTCTGCTTCGCGCCGTACGCGTCACGTTCGCCGTTCGAGCTGTGGATCGTGCCGCGCCACCACCAGGCTGACTTCGGGCGCGCCACGGCCGATCAGCTGACCAGCGCGGCAGAGACCCTGCGCAAAGTGCTGCGGCTGCTCGCCACCGCGCTCGACGGGCCCGCGTACAACCTGGTGCTGCACACCGCGCCGCTCCACGAGCGCGTCGACGAAACCTACCATTGGCACTGGGAGATCCACCCGCGACTGCGGCATATTGCCGGCCTGGAACTCGGCACGGGACTGCCGGTGAACCCGGTCGGTCCGGAGAACGCCGTGGAGGAGCTGCTCGCGGCAACGATGGCATCGACGACGACACCAACGCCTGCGGTCGCCGCGACACGCCCGGACGATTCGGGCGACGGCCGCGTGCAGGCCGAAGCCGCCCCGAGCGGGCGCTCGTGGGACGAGTTTCGCCGGGAGGCGGCCCGATGAGCGCGCCTGGCTTGAGCGCGTCGCGGATGGGCAACTGGAGCCTTCGCCACGCTGGAGGAAACGGCCCAGAAGCGTCACATCGCAGCGCAGCCGAGCGTCTCATGGCCGCCGAACGTGCATCCATTCGGATGCACGCAGGCCAGGGCCTCGTCGCCGTGGATCCGAGCCGGCAGGGTGGGGTGGGAGTGAAACCAGGCGCCGGGATGGGATCAACGAGGCTGGATCGATGACGGAGGATCGGGCATCTGCCCGCGCCTGCGTCGAGGAGCTTTATGCGGCGCATCACGCCGAGATCTACGGCTATCTGTGCCGGATGGTCCGTGACGACGAACTCGCAGCCGACCTCGCCCAGGAGACGTTCGTGAAGGCGTTCCGCGCCTACGACACGCTCATCGACCGGGACCGTGCCCGCGCCTGGCTCTATCAGATCGCGGGCCGCACGGCGCTGGACGAGTTGCGTCGCCGCCGGATCATCCGCTTCGTGCCGTGGACCGGCGAATCGCGGGACGTGGACTCGTCGGCGGAGGACATCGCGCTCAGCCACCGGCTGACGGGGGACCTGGAACGCGCCCTGGCCACCATCCCGGAACGCCAGCGCATGGCCCTGCTGCTCGCGGAGGTCCAGGGGCTCAACGGCGCCGAGCTCGGCGAATCGCTTGGGATCTCGAACGTGGCAGCGCGGGCGCTGCTCTCTCGGGCGCGTGAATCGCTGCGCCAGTCGCTGGCCGTGGAGCGGGCGCACAGCGCGGTCCGGGAAGCGGACCTCCGTGGCGCACAGGCCGCCCGGATGAATGTTGCCAGCCGCCCGTCGCTCCGATCGCATCTTCCGGGCAGGCGCCGTCGATGAAGCTGCCGAACGACGGGCACAGCCACTTTCAGGGACTGATCTCCGCCCGCCTGGACGGCCTCCTGGCAGAGTCCGAGGAACTCGAACTCTCCGAGCACCTGGCGGAGTGCCCGTCGTGCCGCTCCACCGCCCGCGACTACCGCACGCAGCGCAACCTGATGGCCTCGCTGCCCGCCCGCCCCGCGCCCCGCGACCTGTGGGCGCGCACGGCGGCCGCGCTCGATCGCGAGATGGCCAGGTCGCCGCACGCGTCGGAGCGCGGTGCATCGCGACGGCCCGGCGGCCAGACGGCCACCCGCCCGGCGCCAGGATCGCGGTGGCTGGGGCTGACGGCCGTCACCAGCGTGCTGCTGGCGGGCGTCGTGGTGGCCACGCAAATGCATGCGACGGTCACCCCCACGACCGGCCCCAGTTCGCAGGTCGTCCAGGCGACACCATTCGACGTCGCGCCGCAGGACATGTCGGTCTTCGACTTCACCGCGCACGGCGTTTCGGTGTACCAGACGCAGGTCACCGAGGCATGCCCCGTGCTGTCCATCGACTGCACCTCGCTCCAGCTGCCGACACTTCCGGTGGTCCAGATCAGTGGCACGTCGTCCTCCAGCCGGGGACTGGCCGTCAACTCGCGCAGCGGCCAGCTGGCGCTGGTCAGCAGCGCGGATTCGGGCGCGGAAACCGTGTCCGTGGTGCGCGTTCCGCAATACCGCAACGGCAGCGCCGCGGACACGCCGACCCAGGCGCCGACGCCCACCCCGACGGACGCAGCGACCGGGAGCCAGGGCCTGGCGAGTCCTGCCGTGACCGCAACCGCGACGGCCAACACCCAGCAGCCGACGCCCTCCGCCACACCGACGCCGACGTCGACGCCAACGCCGACCACGGACGCGACGCCGACAACCAGGCCAACGCACGCGAGGCCTACGGCCACACCGGACCTGGGCACGCCGAAACCTGTCAAGACCCACCGGCCGGCACCGTCGCCGACCGAGCCTCCCGCCACCTCGGGGCCGAGTGCTCCTGACCCAATGGCCAGCCAATCGCCGGTGGCTCCGCTTCCGACCGACGCAGGGGTCGGGGCGACGGCCACCGGCGGCGACCTGACGCCGCAGCCCGCGGATGCTGCCATGGCGATCGCCGAGGGCGTGCGTCTGGTCGGGGCTGCACCGGCCTGGTCCAACGAGGGCGACATGTTTGCCTTCAGTGCCACGCCCGCCGACCTCAGCACGGGCCCGGACATCTACCTGTGGAAGGTCGGCCAGGCCAAGGCCGTCCGCGTGACGCAGGACCATCGCTCGTACTTCGCGTCGTGGGCAGGCGATCGGATCGTGATCAGCCGGGCTCCGGCCGATGACACCTCCGGAGCGGTGGACGTGAGCACCGTGGTGCTGGACGTGGGGACCGGCGAGGAGCGCACGGTGGCCGGCGCGAAGTTGTGGCTGCCGGCTGTCGAGCCCAACTCCCGCTACGCGGTCGCCTGGGTCGGCCGGTTGCACACGGACGGCCTGAGCATCACGCCGCGGTTTGGTGGCCTCTACCTGATCGACTGGACGGCCATCGACCCATTCGCCGATCAGCCCGTCAGCGCGGCCACGACGCCTCCGGTCGGGGATGGCTCCGCGGGCGAGACTCCAGCCGCGACGCTGGCCGTGACGCAGCCGGCGGTCACGCCCGCTCCGACGCGGACACCGCGCACCCATCGTGCCAGCCCATCGGCCGTGGCTCCGACAGACGCGCCCGCCACCCCCACTCCCGTGCCTACCGCGGCAGATCCCACGGACAGCGCCACGGCCAGCGCCACGGACAGCGCCACGGCTGCGCCGCTCCAGCCGGTGGACCCACAGCGCGACGAGACCGCCGACCCGGTGCTTGACTGGGTGGTCAGCTGGTCGGCCGACGGCAACACCGTCGGGATCTGGGTCGCGGACACGGCCGGCTCAAACCTCGGTCGTCTGGCGGTCGTTCGGCTCTCGCTCCAGGACGGGCAGTTCAGCCGCGTGGCCGTCCTCGGGCCCACGCTGGCACGCCGCGCCTTCTCCCTCGGAGTTGACCGCGTGGCCTGGGTGGCGCCCTCCCAGGACGGCACCAGCAGCGAGATGCGGATCCGCACGTGGGACGCCAACGGGTACGGCGACATCCGCATCCACAACGTCGACGCGGGGGACAGCCTGCCCTCGTTCTGATCCGCGGCGTCGCCCGGTCCGCTATCCTCATCGGGACCACCATTGGCCGGCCCAGCGAGACCGGCGAGGAGGAAACGCGTGACCTCTCGCCAGATCATGACGGCCGACGACGTGCGCCGGGCGCTCGTCCGCATCGGCCATGAGATCGTCGAGAAGCACGGCGGCACCGCAGGGCTTGCACTCGTTGGAATCCAGCGTCGCGGGGTCCCACTGGCCCACCGCCTGGCCGAGACCATCGCCGCCAACGAAGGCGTGGACGTCCCTGTCGGCTCCTTGGACATCACGTTCCATCGCGACGACCTGGTGCCTGGCACGCGCCAGCCGCAGTTGAAGGGCACGGACCTTCCTTTCGACCTTGCCGCCAGCACGCTGGTCGTGGTGGACGATGTCCTCTACACGGGCCGCACCGTCCGGGCCGCCATGGATGCCCTCATCGAGTACGGGCGTCCCGCGGCGGTCCGGCTGGCAGTGCTGGTGGACCGCGGCCATCGCGAGTTGCCCATCCGCGCCGACCACGTCGGCAAGAACGTGCC
>CAZENL010000060.1:12460-18178 GCA_964513505.1 uncultured Anaerolineaceae bacterium | reverse complement strand
GCTGGAGCATGGTCCCGGACTCGATGACCTTCTCGGCCGCCCGATGGGCGAGCTCGGTCAGCTGCCGCTCGCGGCGGCCGCGGTAGTCCTCGACATCGACCAGGACGCGCGTCCAGGCGCCCATGCGTCGCGACAGCATCAGGTTGACCAGGTGCTGGAGCGCGGACAGGCGTTCTCCCTTCCGGCCGATGAGGGCCCCCAGGGCCTCCTTCTCCTCGTCGTCGGCGCCGGTGACGTCGATCTTGGAGGTCTGGCCCGAGTGGACGGTGACGGTCGCCCGGTAGCCCATCAGGGTGATCAGTCGCTCGAGGATCTCCTGTCCGGCCGCGAGCGCTTCCGGTGAAGCCTCGGCTGCCTGGATCTCCTCACGTTCGTTGCCGAGCGACTCGCGCGCGGAAGTGACCTCTGCCAGCTCTCGCTGCGAGAGGCCCGAGCCACGCCGATCGTCGCGGGGACGGTCGTCGCGGGGCGGGCGAGCACGATCCCGTCCGGCACCGCCGGCCGAGCCGCGATCGCGGTTGAAGGTGCGCTCCCGGGGCGCCGCGGCGGCCGCGGGCGGGGAGGCGGGGGAGGCCCCAAAGTCGCCGGCGGCGGGGCGGGAGTCGGTGCCGGCGGTCTCGGCCGGCCGTCGCTCCACGTTCCGATCCGGCTGCTCTCGGTCAGCGGGCGGGCGATCCCCGGCGGGCCGGTCGCGGCCGAAGCCGCGGTCGTCGCGCGGAGGCCGGTCGTCGCGCGGCGGCCTGTCGTCCCGCGGCCGGTCGCCCCGGTCACCGGAGCCGAAGCTGCGTTCACGGCCACGGTCGAAGCCACGCCCACCGCGATCGCCACGGTCGCCGCCCGGACGGTCGCGTCCGAAGCCGCGGTCTTCGCGCGGCGGCGGAGGCGGAAGCGGCACGGAAGCGGCCGCGTCCCGGCGGGGGGCCGCGCCACCGAGCGCGGAGCGCGGCGCGGCCACGATGCGTGCCGGCTCGGCGCCCATGCCGAGCACGCCGCGGCTGCCCGCGGTGAGGATCTCGAAATCGAGGTCATTGAGGCCGGTCACGCCGAATGCCTCGCGCGCATTGCGCAGGGCCTCTTCGACGGTCTTGCCCGTGAACTCCTGGTACTCGCTCATCGGCGTCTCCCTCGTCGGCTCGTGCGCGCCCTGGTACGGGCCGGCTTGATGGTCCCTGCCGCGCTGTCTGCGGCGCTGCGGCGCGGCCCGGGTTGGGCTCCGGGCGTGGCCGCGGCCGTTGCAACGCGCGACGACATGGGCTGGATGGGGAATCTGGGCGTGTGACCCTTGGCGAACCCGGGGGTCCACCCGAACAGCGGGAACATCCCGCCGAAGCCCACGATCAGGTACTGCTGGACGATCGCGAAGATCGTGGTGGTGATCCAGTAGAGGAACAGGCCGGCTGGCAGGATCCCGCCGTAGATCAGCGAGAAGAGCGGCAGGATCATGAAGATGCGCTGCTGGCTGCGCTGGGACGGATCATCCGTCTGGGCCTGCATCATGCGGGTCTGGACCAGCTGCAGCACCGAAGAGATGATCGCCAGGACGCTGACGCCGAAGCCGAAGATCGCGAACAGCACCTGCGGGTGCCCGGCGTCCGTGTTGAGCAGCCACGGGATCACTGCCTTGATGCAGGACGTGGTCGGATCGCCCGGTGACTGGCAAGTCACGTTGATGATCGGATGGCCGAAGACCTGCAGCATGGAGCTGATGTCCGGCGCGGTCAGGCCTTCCCGGAAGACCTGGTACATGGGCAGCAGGATGAGCATCGGCAGCAGGGCCGGGAGACAGCCCGCGGCGGGGTTGTAGCCGCGCTCCTTGTAGAGCTTCATCTGCTCTTCGCTGATCTTGGCGCGGTTGCCCTTGTATTTGGCGGCAATCGCCTTGATCTCCGGCTGGAGCATCTGCATACGGCGCTGGGAGGTGATCTGCGCCCGGAAGAGCGGCACCAGCAGTAGCCGCAGCAGGATCGTGACCAGGATGATCGAGACGCCGATATCGCCGATCAGCGAGTACAGCAATGCGAGGGCCATGAAGATGACCTGGAAGACCGGCGTGAAGATCCAGGCCAGCAGCGCAATCGGGTTGGCGCCATCCGGCACCGCCGGGCACAAGTTCAGCGGCAGCGGTGAGGTGGCGGGGGTCGGCGACGCTCCGGGTGCCAGCGTTGGCGCGGGTGTGATCTTGGGGAGCGGGCAGGGGGCTGCGGAGGCGCTCGGCGACGGCGAGGCGTCAGGCGCGGACGAGGCGGCGGCGGCGGCCGGGGACGCGACCGGCGCCGGCGATGCGCTGGGGTCCGCGGCCGCAACCGCGCCGCCGAGCAGGCCAAGGGCCAGCAGCCCGATGAAGGCCGAAACGGCCAGCAGTGAGAGGCGCCGCCTCAGCTCAGACAACGGGGTCATAGCCGCCTGGATTCCAGGGGTGGCAGCGGGCGATCCGCTTCATGCCCAGCCATGAGCCGCGAAAGAGTCCGTAGCGCTCGATGGCCTGCTCCGTGTAGCGCGAGCAGGTCGGCTCGAAGCGGCACGGAGACGGCAACCACGCGAAGAGGACGCGGTACGCCCGGATCATCAGGATCCCCAGCCGTTTCAAGCTCGTGTGCTTCCTTCCCCGGCCCCGATCGGGCCGATCGTACGTTGCAGCGCATCTGCCAGCTCGCGATAGCTGGCCTCTGCACTGCCGGCTCGGGCCACCACCAGGATGTCCCATCCACTCGACGCGCTCCGGTCGAGCTTCCGGAGGGCTTCCCGGACCCTGCGACGGATGCGATTCCGAACCACTGCGTTCCCGAGCCGCTTGCCGGTCGAGATGCCGAAGCGATCCCGGCCGAAGTCGTTCCGGCGATAGCGCACGATGAGGAGGGGATGAGCTCGACTGCGGCTCTGGTCCTGGAACGCGGCGAAGTCGCGCTTTGATCGCAGCATCTCGAGCGCCCCGCTCATCGAGCGGCTCGCGCCGTCTTCAGGCGGTGAGCTTCTTGCGACCCTTCGCGCGGCGCGAGGCCAGCACACGGCGGCCACCCTGGGAACTCATCCTTTTGCGGAAACCGTGCTCCTTGGCGCGGTGCCGCTTCTTGGGCTGATACGTCTGCTTGGTCATGGTGGGCCTGGAGGGTTCCTCCGGACGAGCAATCGGAGCGCTCGGAAGCCGGCTCGTCCCGACGGCTTTCGATATGGGATAAAAAACGCGCCTGGCGCCTGGACCGCGCGTCAGATGCGCGGGTTGCGCCGTGGCGCGTCCACGTCCGGCGGATGATACCCCATGTCCGCACGCGTCAAGCTGGCGGCCCAGGCAAAGGAGCGTCGATTGTCGCAGGCCCGTCCATTCCTCCCCGCGGGGAGTGCCACGATCGATGATTTCCAGAAGCTGGACATCCGTGTCGGGCGCATCCGCGAAGCGAGGGTCTTTCCAGAAGCCCGTCGACCTGCCTACCAGCTGACGATCGACTTCGGGCCGGCCGGACTCCTGCGCTCCTCGGCCCAATTGCCCGCCACGTACCCGGATGCCCAGGCTCTCGTCGGACGGCTGGTGATCGGCGTCGTGAACTTCCCGCCTCGCCGTATCGCGGGCTTCGAAAGCCAGGTGCTGGTCCTCGGGGCTCTCCCGGAAGACGGCCGAATTCCGCTGCTTTCCGTCGACGACGGGGCGCAGCCGGGCGACCCCATCGGCTGACGGAACCGCGTGGGACTTGCCGAGCGTGGCCTCGCACGATACCCCCGGGGGGTATGCCGGAATTGCGTTGCGGCTGGTCGCTGACAGCGCTAACGTATGCCGCCCCGGAGCCCGGTCGGCGACGAGGTAAGCCCGTTCACCGGAGCCCACCGGACTGGCCTGCGACCGGCCTTGGAGTGGGCGCCGACGTCGGCTGAACACATTGGCAGCCCCTCGCTGGGGCTTTCTTCGGGCCGGCGTAATCTGGTCAACCACGTCATCAGGGGCAGTGCCATCGATGGATCCGAAGCAGGTCTGGCGCGCCGCCCTCGGTGAGCTTCAGGTTTCCCTTTCGCCCGCCAACTACGAAACCTGGCTCAAGGACACCGCTCTCATCGCGGTGGACGACAACCGTTTTCACGTGGCCGTGCCCAACGGATTCGCGAAGGATTGGCTGGAGACCCGCTACCGAGCGCTGATCTCCCAGACCCTCGCTCGAGTCGTGGGCTACAGCGTCAACGTGGACTTCGAGGTTCGCGAGGTGCCGGCATCGGAGCGTGTGGACGCGGCACACGGCTCAGCCGGTGCCGGGGCATCCGGGCTGGCTTCCGGATCGGCCGGCCAGCTGGACGACGAGCACGTGCAGACCTCCGCCGCGCCCGCGTTTGGGCTCGCATCGTCGTCCGGCCGCGGCGCGCCCCAAGAGCGTGTGCGCCTGGAGCCCGGCCGCGTTGGGGGCCCGGAAGGCTCGAGCGTCAGCCTCAACGCCCGCTACACCTTCCGGAACTTCATCGTCGGGTCCGCCAACAGGCTGGCCCACGCAGCCAGCCTGTCCGTGGCGGAACGTCCCGGCCACGCCTACAACCCGCTCTTCCTCTACGGCGGCGTCGGCCTTGGCAAGACCCACCTGATGCACGCGATCGGCAATGCCGTGATCGCCCGCTTCCCGCGCAAGCGCGTCGTCTACGCCACCAGCGAGAAGTTCACCAACGAGTTCATCACGTCCATCCAGCAGGGACGCGTGGACGACTTCCGCAACCGCTATCGGCGCATCGACCTGCTGCTCATCGACGACATCCAGTTCATCGCGGACAAGGAACGCACCCAGGAAGAGTTCTTCCACACCTTCAACGCGATCCACGAGGACGGCAAGCAGATCGTCCTGTCCAGCGACCGGCCGCCGAAGCAGATCAACACGCTTGAGGAACGCCTGCGCAGCCGCTTCGAGTGGGGGCTGATCGCGGACCTCACCGCGCCGGACCTGGAGACGCGCATCGCCATCCTGCGGGCCAAGGCGGACGAGCAGGGCCTTCCGATCAGCGCGGAGGCACTCGAATTCGTCGCCCGCAAGATCGTCTCCAACATCCGCGAGCTGGAAGGGGCGCTCAACCGCATCACGGCCTACGCCAACATGCAGGGCATGCCCATCACCGCGGAACTGGCCCAGGCCGTGCTTTCGAACGTGCTCTACAACCCCAAGAAGCGGGCCGTGACCCTGGACAAGATTGCGCAGGCTGTGGCCGACTACTACGGCGTGGACCTGGAGGTGCTCCGGGGCCAGAAGCGCGACCGCGCCATCGTCGTGCCGCGACAGATCGCCATGTACCTCATGCGTGCGGAGACGGACGTCTCATTGCTGCGCATCGGGACGGAGCTCGGCGGGCGGGACCACTCCACGGTGCTCCACGCCTGCGACAAGATCGACCGCGAGAGCCACGACAACGAGGAGCTCCGCCGCGAGCTGGCCGCGGTCCGGGAGATCATCTACTCCGACTGAGCGCCGGAACCGGCCTCAATCCGCTTGCGGATCCGGCGCAGCTGGAGCGGCCACGTCAAACGTCCGAGCCAGGATG
Organism: uncultured Anaerolineaceae bacterium; assembly: GCA_964513505.1. Lineage (GTDB taxonomy): Bacteria > Chloroflexota > Limnocylindria > Limnocylindrales > CSP1-4 > JAFMJV01. The sequence goes on along the minus strand of CAZENL010000060.1, from coordinate 12,679 downwards.
GCGCCCAGCCGCCTCCGGAGTCGGCATCGAGCCTCACCAGCGTGCCGTGCGTCAGCGGGTTCTCTGCCAACCGAAACGCCGCCTCGCTGCGCTGCCCGTGCGATCCACGACCGCTGTACGTGGCCACGAGCGAGATCAACCCCAGCGGCTCAACGGCCCTGTGCTCGATCCGCACGCGCAGCTGATGGAAGGCCAGGACGAGCCACGAACCAGGTCGCA
>CAZENL010000060.1:0-12360 GCA_964513505.1 uncultured Anaerolineaceae bacterium | reverse complement strand
CACGAACCAGGTCGCAATGGGAGCTCGGACTGCTCGGTCACACGCCCTCGAAGGTTGGCCGCCAGCAGGCTCCAGGGGGTCAATCGCCTGCGACGGCAGACCCAGTCGCATTGGATGTCGATGGTGTCGTCCTTGGAGGGCTCAACGCCCAGCGTTGCCCTGATCGCGGGCCCTTTGCCAACTCGTTGGTCGATGCCATCGACAATGCTGGCGTCAAAGGCTCGTCCAACGGCCCGGAGCCGCGGCCGGAAGCGATCGCGGGCTCGGTACGTGCCTTATGGACGATGCCATCGACATGGGCAGGCTCAGGGCCACGCGGTGGACAGACGGGCAATTCCGGTGGACGGCTGGGGACCAGCGAGCGTGGGCAAGCGCGTTTCCGGGGTGGGAAAGTTCCGACGTGGAATCGGGCTGTGTGGATGAGCCGCGGCGTTGTTCACCGGCGCCCTCGTGCCCCCGCGATTTCATCGACCGGATCACCGCCATCGTCCACCGCCGAATCGAGCAGACCCCACGCTGGCGCTCCGCATGGACGCGGCGTGGTTGTCCCCCGTTTCCACACCATGATGATGACGATGAGGGTTGAATCAATGAGAAGATACGAACTCAACGAGGATCCCCGCCCGGCCCGACCCGCGCACATGCCGCGGAGGCCACAGAACCGTCAGGGAGCCCAACCGACGTGAAGCTATCGGTCATGCAGGAGAACCTGGCGCGCGGGCTCTCCGTGGTCAGTCGAGCGGTCAGCAGCCGCAGCACCTTGCCGGTCCTGTCCAACGTGCTGTTGCGCACGGAAGATGCCGGACTGAAGCTGACGGCCACCAACTTGGAAATCGGGATCACCTCCTGGGTGCCCGGCAAGATCGACGAGGAGGGCGCGGTCACGGTGCCGGCCCGCCTGCTGACGGACGTGGTGGCTGGGCTGCCGCCCGGCGAGCGGGTCGAGTTGACCGTGGAGGCCGGTAACAGCCTGCACGTCAAAGCCGGCCGCTACCAGACCCACCTGCGGGGCATCGACGCGGAGGAGTTCCCGGTCATTCCCTCTGCTGGCGACCGGCCGACCACGCGCCTCGAGCAGCGCGCTCTGCGGCGCGCCCTCGGCGAGGTGGCCTTTGCCGCGGCCACGGATGAGGCGCGGCCCATCCTGACCGGCGTCCTGACCAAGATCACGGGCGATCGCCTGACGCTGGCGGCCGCGGACAACTACCGGATCGCAGTCAAATCACTGCCCGTGCTCTCCCCGACCGAGGAGATCACGTTCGTGGTGCCGGCACGGTCGTACCAGGAGCTGATGCGCATCCTTTCCGACTCGGAGGAGCCGGTCAACGTAATGCTGGCCCAGGCCAAGAGCCAGGTGATCTTCAGCGTCGAGGGCACGGAGTTGGTCAGCCGCCTGATCGACGGGCAGTTCCCCAACTACCAGCAGGTCCTGCCGACCAGCCACGCCAGCCGCGCCATCGTGGAACGGGAGGACCTGCTCAAGGCCGTGCGCCTCTCCGCGCTGATTGCCAGCACCGCGGCCAACGTCGTCAAGCTCAAGGTTGGGGAGGACGGCAGCGGCGCCATCACCATCGCCGCCAACTCCGACTCAGGCGACGCATCTGGCGAGGTGGAAGCCCAGCTGGAGGGCGACGGCGTGACCATCGCCTTCAATGCCCGGTACCTCACCGAGGCGCTCCAGAATCTCTCCTCAGACCAGCTCGCCCTGGAATTCAGCGGCCCGCTGTCCCCGGGCGTGCTCAAGCCGACGGATGACCCGGACTACGTCCACGTCATCATGCCGGTGCGTACCCCGTCCTGAGGTCCGAGGCGCTCTCCTCGCAGCGTCCTGGCGCCCTGGTCCGGCACCTGTCCTTGCGCGATTTCCGCAGTTATCCGGAGCTCGAGATCGACTTCGACGGGGGCCCGCAGTTGGTCGTCGGGCGCAACGCCGCGGGCAAGACCAACCTGGTCGAGGCACTGACCGTGCTTTCGCTGGGGCGCTCTCACCGAACCAGCACGGACGCCGAGATGGTCGGCTGGGGTGCGCCGTTCGCGCGCCTGGAGGCAGGCCTGGGCTTGCCGGCGGCCGGCTCGCTGGAGGTGGTCCTGGTCGCGCCGGACTCCACGACATCGGCGAGCGCCCGAAAGCGCGTCAAGGTCAACGGTGTTCCGCGGCGGCCGTCGGCGCTCATGGAGGCGCTGCGGACCGTGCTGTTCGCACCCGAGGACATGCTGCTGATCGCCGGCTCTCCGGGTCTGCGGCGCTCCGCGCTGGATCAGCTCATGGTCCAGCGAGTGGCGCAGGCAGCGTCGAGCCTCTCCACGTACACGCGTGCCCTGGCGCAGCGGAACACGTTGCTGCGGCGCATCCGCGAAGAGCAGGCCTCCCGCGACGAGCTGCCCTACTGGGACGGCGTGCTGGTCCAGGAAGGCGGCCAGATCGTGGAGTGGCGGCTGGAAACACTGGCAGCCCTCGCCGAGCCGCTCGTCTCGGCCCACCGCGAGATCGCCGACGATGAGGGTGCGCTGCGACTGCGCTACCTGACCAACGCCCCGGCGCGCGACGGGGAGACGCCGGCGGACGCACTGCGGAGGCGCCTCGGCGAGACGGCCGAGAAGGAGCTCTGGAACGGAGCCACGCTGATCGGTCCGCACCGGGACGACGTGTCCTTCGAGTTGGATGGCCGGGAGCTCTCCACGTTCGCCTCGCGCGGCCAGCAGCGCACGGCCATCCTTGCCTTCAAGCTCGCCCAGGTGGACCTGCTGAGCGTCATCGACGGCAGGCCGCCCCTGCTGCTGCTGGACGACGTCTTCAGCGAGCTGGACCCGGTGCGCCGGTCGCACCTGGTGCGGCGCATCGATGGCCTGCCGCAGTCGTTCATCACCACCACCACGCCAGACGACCTGGATCCTGCTCTGGTCGCCGCGGCAACCGCCTGGCGGGTGGAACCCGGCCACCTCCGGCTCGCGAGCTGACGGAGCGCCATACCGATGGATCGCAAACGCCCCATGAAGCGGCTCTCGGACGTCCTTCCGACGGTGGCCAGTGAGCTTGGTCTGGAGGCGCAGCTCCAGCAGGGACGCGCAATTGCCAGCTGGGAGCGGCTGGTGGCCGAACTCGTGCCGGCGGCTGCCGGTGCCACGCGGCTCCTGGAGGTCAGAGCCCCACTGCTGATCGTCAGCGCGACTGACGCATTCGTCGCGCAGGAGCTGATGTTGCGTTCGGACGAACTACTGGCGGCCTTCGCGACCGCGCCCGGAGGCGTCAGGTTGCTGGAGCTCCGGCCGGTGATCCAGCGGCCCTCAAATCCGCCGCGTCGGTAAACTACGGCCCCCATGAGTTCCCGCCTTCAGCTCAAGCACGGCCTCGTCGCGGAGCGCGACCGGCTGTCAACGTCGGCGGACAGCCTCCTGGTGTCGGAACCTTCAACGGGCTCAAAGTCGCGCAGCAAGGGCAACCTCTACGTCCTGGTGAGCTCAGCGACGGCCGGTGGACGCGCCAGGGACGCAGCCGCGGTGGCCGCGCAGACCATCCAGCGCGAGTATTACTACGACGAATCGGCGGGCATCCCGATCCTGCTGGAAAAGTGCTTCCGCAGCGCCAACCGCAAGCTGCGCGGCCGAGATGGCAGTGGCATCGCGCTTGGTTCGATCGGCATTGCAGTGGGCGTCATCCGTGGCAACGAGCTGTACGTGGCCACGGTCGGTGCCGTCGACGCCTACCTGGTGCGGGCGGCGCGCCTGCTGGTGCCGGAACATACGGCCGCGCCGGGCATCCCGGCCGCGGAGTTGCGCGTGGACGTCTGGCGCGGAGAGCTGTCGGTCGGCGATTCCCTCCTCCTGGTCAGCCGTCGCCTGACAGAGGCCGTCGGCACGGAAGAGCTCAAGAACGCGGTGGTGACGCTGCACCCGCAGTCCGCGGTCGAGCATCTCCACCACCTGTTCGTGGCCTCCGGGGGAGAGGGTTCGGACGCGGTGCTGGTCGTGGAGGCCAGCGACCTCGCCGGCCGCGACGACGGGCACCGGCCGGCTTCGCCTCAGGCCGGTGACGCGTTCGGCGAACTGGCCGGCGGCACCCAGGCGGAGCTTGCCGGGACGGAGCCGCGCAGCACCCCCGCGGCCGCGGTCGCGGGTGGCCGCGGGATGATCGCCGGGCTCACCGGGGCCATCGGGAACGCAGTGGATCGCCTGATCGACCTGGTACCGAGGCGCCGCGCCGCACCCCGCGGGTTCACGCCCCAGGTTTCCCGCCGCGAGGCCCAGCGGAGGGGTGCCATCGCGATCCTTGCCTTTCTCGCGGTGATCCTGGTCGTCGGCGTTGGGGTGGCCGCGTTCCCGCGCCTGCAGGAGCACACGCCGGCGGATGTCAGCAATGCAACGGCGGACTTCAACTCGGCCAAGGACAAGACCGACCAGGCCCTCGGCTCGACCGGCCTGCCGGCGGTGGCGGCGGATCGCGCCATCTCCCTCCTCCAGGGTGCGTACGCGGACCTGCAGAGTGCGGTGACGGCTGGCGCTACGACCGGAGTGGCCGACCTCCGGGCACGCATCGTGGCCGGGCTGGACCTGCTCTACAACGCCCACTCTGCCACGGCCAGGCAGCTCGTCTCGCTGGGCGCCACCGCGCAACCGAGTGCCCTCGAGCAAGGTCCCATCCAGGACCCCAAGGCGCTCTACTTCATCGATGCCAAGGCGAACACGGTCAGCCGCGTGGATCCCACGGCCGCCTCCCCGACCGTCAAGGTGGTGGTCAAGGCGGGCGACACGGGAGTCGGCACGCGGTCGCCCATCGCCGCGCCGCGCCTCCTGGCGGCGGGTGGACTGGACCTCTTGATCGTCGACTCGAATGGCGACCTGTGGAGCTGGCGACCGTCCAACAAAGCGGGCCTGGGCACGCTGCGCAAGGTTGTGGTGAAGGGAGACCAGGTCTGGGGTCCGGGCGGGGTGACGGACATCGCCACCTATCCGTCGGACAGCCAGAGTTACGGCATCTACGTGGTGTTGCCGGCCTTGAAGCAGATCCTCAAGTACAGCCAGTTCGGGGACGGCAGCGCGCTCTCGCCGCCGACCAACTGGCTCACCGACGCCTCTGACGACCCCGGCCAATACCTGGGCATGACCATCGACTTCAACATGTACAGCATCGTTGCGTCGGCCGGCTCCTGCGACACGGCCTGCGTCGGCGACACCGTGGTCGCGCATCTCGCGGGCCACACGGTGTCCGGGTACCACACGGGCACGCTGCCCGACGATGGCGACCTGCGGCCCGGCCACAACTACCAGCTCATCACCAACTCGGGTGACAAGTCCTCAGGCCGGCTCTACCTCTACGACGCGCTGCACCAGCGCGTGGTGGTATTCAACAAGACGGGCGGCACGTACGTGGAGCAGTGGCAGACGGTCCCGGGCGGGACGGCCATGTCGGACGTCAGGGGCATCCAGGTGGTGCAGCCGACCGACACCACCTCCACTGCGCCGACCGTCCTCTATTGGCTGACCAGCCGGGGGCTCTATGCCAGCCCGCTCGTGAACGTGAGCCAGACACCCGGGGCGAGCCCTTCGGTCAATCCTTCGACGGTGCCGGTGGGCCCGACGCAGACACCGCGCAAGACGCCGCGCACCACGCCGTAGCCATGCTCCCGACGCTGCCGCGATGGGGCATCAGGGCCGGCAGGTAATATCCGCGACATGGTCTCGGGGATGAGCGAGATGGTGGTCGAAAGCGTCCGGGTGCACATGCTCTCGTCGCAACACGTGGTCATCCTCAAGGAGGCCGAGCGCGACCGCTACCTGCCCATCTGGATCGGCCCGTGGGAGGCCAACGCGATCGCCATGAAGCTCCAGGGCGTGACGCCGGACCGCCCCCTGACCCATGACCTGTTCTCTCGGACGCTGGACGAGCTCGGTGTGACCGTGCGGCGCATCGTGGTCTCGGATCTTTCCGACGAGACGTACCGCGCCCGGCTGGTGCTGGATCTGAACGGCGAGGCCCACGAGATCGATGCCCGGCCCAGCGATGCGATCGCCATCGCCATCCGCGTCGGTGTCCCCATCTACGCCACCGAGGCGGTGCTGGATCGGGCAGGCGTGGTCCCCGAGACGGACGAGGACGAGAAGCTGTCGGTGTTCCGCGAGTTCGTCAACTCGCTGAACATGGACCTGGACCAGGGCAACAGCCCCTTCGAGGGCGGGAACCCCACCGAAGGCGGGCCCGGGGAGCCCAGCAACCGCCCCGACTGAACCCCGGCGCGGCGGCCGCCGCCGCTGGGCGGCCTATTTCAGGATCGGTTCGCCCCGTCGCAGCGCGGCCTGGGGGCGCGCCCAGAGACGCAGCCGCAGCCTCCAGAAGTCGCGCACCGCGCGCAGCACCACCTTGGGATTTGCGCCGGACGCACTGCCCGCCGTGCGCGCGTAATGCGGCACGCCCACCTCGACGATCCTGCGCCCGCTGGCCTGGAGCTTGATCAACAGCTCGGCGGAAAGGAACGCACCGCGCGATTCGAGGCGGACGCCGGCGAGCGCTTCCCTGCGGAACAGCTTGCAGGCGCAGTCGACGTCGCGGACGTTGAGGCGGAAGAAGAGCCGCAGCGCGAAGCGATAGGAACGCGCATACACCAACCGCACGGTCGGATCCGCACGCTTGAGGCGATAACCGACCACCACGTCCGGCACTGCCGGCCCGTTTGCGGCCACCGGCTGGCCGAGCCGATCGAGCAGCTTCCCGAGATCCACCAGGCGGAACTGGCGATCGCCATCCGTGAAGGCGACCAGCCCGTAGCGCGACGCGCGCATGCCGCTGCGCAGCGCCGCGCCGTAGCCGTAGTTGGTCGGGTGGTGGACAACCCGGACGACGTCCGGATTGGCGGCGGCCAACCGGTCGGCAATCTCTGCCGTCCCGTCGCGGCTGCCGTCGTCCACGGCGATGATCTCGAACCGCCTGGCCAGCTTCGGCAGGACCTCCAGCGCCTCCGCGACCAGGGGCTCGATGTTCTCGGCTTCGTTGTGCGCGGGGAAGAAGTAGCTCAGCTCCTCGACGCGCGAATCGACCGACTCACCAGAGGCGGCCGTAGCGGGGGTCGGCGCGGTCGCCGCGGTTCCGGTGGACACGGAGGGATCGTACATGCGGAGGCTCAGCCACCACTTCTGGGCTCCACCAGGTACACGGTGCCGGAGGGTTGCGCTGGAATTCCTGGCACCGGCACCAGTTTGTAGCGGTCTTTGTACTGCGGCAGGTCGCCGTCGACGCGAATCAGGTAGACCGGGCGCGTGCCGATGAATGCGTCGATGGCGTTCTGGGCTGTGCCGTAGCCGTCATCCAGGATGGTGCGGTCATCGATGATGGTGATGTCCGGCCGCGTGCCTTCCACCCAGCGTCCATACCAGAGCGGCGTCGAGTAGTTCCACCAGCTGACGATCACCGCGTCCGGCTGCACGGCGTGCAGGGTCGCGTCCAGCCAGGCGCGGGCGCCAGAGTCCTGTGACCGGTCGATCGTCGCGAAACGACCCGGAACGGGCGCCAGGACAAGGGCGACCAGGACGACACCGACCACGGCGGATACCACGGCCGGGCTGACGCCTTGCAGTGCGCCGGAACGACGCTCCGTTCCCGCCTGGTCTGCGGACGGGCCCGGTTCCCCGGAGAGGGCCTTGGCCACGGCACGCCACACGGCATCCACGGCGAGGGCGGCCCAGATGGTGGTGATCATCAGGGGCACCAGGTAATAACGATCGATGGCCGCGTTCTCGTAGCCCAGGGCGAACACGAAGGTGAGCAGGAACCAGAGCCCGCTCAGGACGGCGAACGCGGGGTTCCGGAATGCCCCCAGGACGGCCCCCGCCACGGCCAGGAAAGCGCCCAGGCCCAGGTTGGCATGGACCACGTTCCAGACGATGGTGAGGCCGCCCTGGAAGGAGGGAAGCTTGTGGAACGTGCCCTGGAACTGCTCGCCGAGGACCAGGTACTTGAAGCGGTCCCAGGTCACCGGGTCCGCGTAGTTCAGCGGCGGGTTCATCGAAGCCCGCAACGGGATGTAGAGGTAGATCAGGACGGTGGTGCCGACGATGGCGGCCATGCAGCCGAGCGCCAGCCGCCAGCGGCGGATGAGGATGCGCGGGTCGACGACCAGCACGAAGACGCCGATACCGGGCGCCAGCAGCAACGTCAGCGCGTGGTTGCCCAGCGCGACGCCAAAGACGATCGAGGCGGCGATGAGCCAGCGCCCGCCGCGCGGTTGCCCGGCGCGCCACCGCTGTTGCCAGCTGATGAGCAGGACCAGCAGCAGGGTGGCCAGGAACAGGTGCAATGCGTGTGGATCTGCGGCCAGCCCGATGTCCCAGCCCAGGGGACTGACCGCCAGCGCCAATCCGGCGGCCAGGCCAAGGATCGGACGGCGCGTGAGCAGGATCACGGCCACCGCGACCAGCGCAGCCGCGCCCGCCCCCAGGAACGCGGACAGCAGGTCCACGCGGTACGCCGGGTTCCCGAACGGGGTGAAGACGATCGAAGCGAGCCACGACACAAGCGTGTACGCCGGGTAGCCCGTCGGGTGCGCGATGCCAAGCACCGGTCCGACCGTCTGGAACTCGCCGGTGTCCCAGAACGCGACATCCGGCAGCAACGTGCGCCAGTCCAGCGCCAGCGACCCGATGAAGACCGTGAGCACCGCCAGCGTCCCGGCTTTGGAGCCTGCCCGCTCCCGGAGGGTTGGCCCAGCGTTCACGGGCGTCCCGGAGAGCGTCTCGCTCGAGGCCGGCGGCGGGCTCACCATCCCTTGACCACCCCCCAGTACACGCCCCATGCGTTGACCAGTACGGACGCTGTGACCAGGCCGACCGTCAGGTACGAAACCTTCAGACGCGCGATGGCCAGCGCCACCAGCACCATCGCGAACGGTGCGAAGTCATTGCTGAAGCGGTAGCCGAACTGGACCCAGCCCTGGCTGAAGTGCATCAGGTTGACCAACGCGATGGCAACTACGGCCAGGCCTGCGCCGGCCGCCATCCTTCGCCGGCGGCTTGCGCCGAACAGCGCAAACGGGGCCAGCAGGTAGGCCGGGCTGGTGAGGAAGATGCTCATCCCCACCGGATCCGGCTGGAGCACGGCGCACTCCTTGTCTGCGATCAGCCCCAGGCCGGTTGGTGCCGGTTGATCCTGGCAGTCCGGCGTGTTGAGCGGGCTCAAGGGCAGCCAGGTGAGCAGGATGGGCGCATTGACCGGAATGTAGCGGAGGTCCTCGATGCCCCAGTCCGCGTGGTACAGCGCCGGCACCGGCCTGCCTTCCGTCTGGCGCAGGTAATCGTAGGCAGGGTGGAACACGTGGCCCGTCGTCGCCACGTTGTAGCCCAGCAGGAGCAGCACCGGGATCGCGGCACCCAGCCCGGCTGAGACGGCCCGCCGCGCGAAACTGCCGCCGCCGCCCACGAACACAAAGAACGGTGCCCCGATGATCGTGGTCAGGCGTGACAGGGCCGCGATGCCGAACAGGAGGCCGGCCACGAACTGCGCGCCGTCGAACATCCCGAGCAGGCGGAACATGCCGCGCCCCGCCACCGTCAGGCGAGCACGCCGCTCAGCATCGAGCGCTGCCGTGATGGCCAGGAACAGGAACGTCGAGGCGACGACGTGCGCCAGGAACCAGGTACTCCCCAGCATCGCGGCGTACCACGCCACGGTGCCGAAGGCATAGAAGATCGTGGTCAGGGCCGCGACGTCGCGGCGCGGCGTGACCCGCTGGACCATGCGCCAGCACAGGCCGACGTTGATGGCGCCCAGGATGGCCGCCAGCAGGGCCGCATTGGTGCTCAGGCCCCACATGGCCACGAAGGGCATCAGCAGGACGGCGGGGAGTGGCGGAAAGGGCAGCAGGGCCCGTCCAGCCGGGATGACGGGGTTGGTGACACCGATCGGGCCGGTCGGCGGCCCGGGCAGGACGTCCTGGAAGTAGCCGTTGGTGACTGGCCCGGTGGTGACCGGATACGGGATCGAGAATTGGCCGTGAAGGAACGCGTCTGCCTGCCACACGAAGTGGTTGTAGAAGTTCTGCCGCGCCGGATTGCTGGCCACGTAGACGACCAGCGCCACGAGCACGAAGAAGAACCCGATCCAGACAGGATCGACACGCGCCAGGGCGCGCTCCAGCCTGGTCTCGCCACCAAGCGGCTCCCGCGGATGCAGCGCGGACTCAGCCGGGGCCGTTGCTATACTGCCGGACACCCTCATCCTTTCCCTGGAGGCCGGTCGGCGTTGACTTCGACCCCGGCGCGCGGGGCCGACCCCGATCGTGGGGCGCCTGGACGTCCGCTCCGCGCCCTCTCCGTGACCCCGGCGCTCATCATCCTACTGCTCGGCGGGCTCCTGCTGCGCCTGGCAATCGCGTACGTGCTGTTCCCGGCGTCCGGCTTCTCGAGCGACATCGGCACGTACGTCTCATGGGCGTTGACCATGGCCGACCATGGGGCGTCCGGGTTCTACGGGAACGTCAGTTTCATCGACTATCCGCCTGGCTTCCTGCTGGTCCTGTGGCCGATCGGGCTGCTCGGGCAGGCCCTGGCGCCCATGGCCGGCGGCGACAGTGCGGCCGCGACGCAGGCGCTGATCAAGCTGCCGGCCATCTTCCTGGACATCGCGGTAGCGTTCGTGCTCTACCGCCTCGTCAAGGGCTGGGCGGCGCCGAGGGGCTGGCGTCGCGCCGAATCGATGGCCCTCGCCGCCGCGGCCATCTACCTCTTCAACCCGGTCACCTGGTACGACTCGGCGCTCTGGGGCCAGACGGACGCTGCGGGCGCCCTGGTGATGCTGCTCGGCGTCGTGGCATTGATGCGCGGCAACGCAGAGGGCGCGTCGGCCATGGCCGTGGTGGCCGCGATGGTCAAGCCGCAGTACGGCATCGTGATGATCCCGCTGGTCTTCGTGGTGCTGGTGTGGCGCCACCTGTTCGATCCGGGATCGGCCCCACAACATCGCCCGCTGATCCGCGGCCGGATCGGGGGATGGCTCACGGACAACCAGGGTCCGGTCCGGCTGGTGACCAGCTTCGTGGTGGCGTGGGTCGTGTTCTTCGCGATCGCGTTGCCGTTCGCGATGGGCCCGTACGAATACCTGAAGGTCGTGTTCGGGAGTGTCGGCGGCTACTCGTACCTGTCGGTCAACGCCTACAACCCGTGGGCGCTGCTGGGTTCCGGCGGCAACCAGCCGCTCGCCGAGGCCGGCATCTGGTCTGCGGACACGGTGCCGTTCCTGGGGCCGCTTCCGGCAGCCGCAGTGGGCTTCTCGCTCCTGGGCCTTGGCTTCTTCTTGACGCTGGTCAGGGTCTTCGTCCGTCCGACGCGCCGCACCATCCTGATCGGGGTCGTCGTCCTGAGCGCAGCCTTCTTCGTGCTGCCCACGAGGGTCCATGAGCGGTATCTCTTCCCGGTCTTCGCGTTCCTGCCACTGCTGGCCGTCTTCAGCCGCCGCTGGCGCTGGGTGACCGTGGCCTTCGCGGTCGGCTCGTTCATGAACCTCCACGCGATCCTCACTTACGTGAGCGGCGACCTGAAGTACGGCACGCCAAACGTGCAGAACCTGCTCTTCGGAGACCTCTTTCGAACCTTCCCCTTCGTGGTGGCTTCCGTGCTGCTCCAGACCGGCGCGTTTGCGTTCACGGTCTGGCAGCTGCGCCCGGCCGCGGTCGACGACGACCTTGAGGAGCTCGATGACCTCGACACGGTTCCTGATGACTCGGCAGGCGCGGAGTCCGGGCTGGCCGTCGAACGCGAGCCAGGCGGCTCGCTGGCTCCGGCCTGGCAACCGGGCGCCATGGCCATCGCGGAGACCGGACATGCGGCCGGAGGTGCCGGAGGTGCCGCCGATGACGCCATCACGGCCGGCGTGCCGGTGGCGACGTGGATGGAACCGGTCGGTGGAGGCGGCGGGGGTTGGACCGGCCGGCCGGGTCTCGCGTCGTGGATCGACGCCCGGCTGGGCACGCTGCACCCGGCGCGCCGCGATCGCAGTGCGGAGCTGGCGTCGGAGCATCACGGTCGTTGGGACCGCCTCGACCTGCTCGTGGTCGTGATCCTGACCATCGGCTCGTTCACGCTGCGCGGCTTCAACCTGGCGCAGCCGTACGACATGTACTTCGACGAGGTCTACCACGCCCGGACGGCCACCGAGTTCCTGCAGGACTGGCAATACGGCATCGTCCACGGCATCTACGAGTACACCCACCCACACATGGCCAAGTACGCCATGGCCTGGGGCATTCAACTGTTCGGGGACAACAAGGTCGTCGGGACCACGACGCTGCCGCAGCAGGTGACCGATGCCGTCCTGGAACCGCGCTGGAGCCCGGATTCCGCTCCCGACCAGCACGACGGCGATCGCATGTACGTGCTGGA
>CAZENL010000059.1:14540-18381 GCA_964513505.1 uncultured Anaerolineaceae bacterium | reverse complement strand
TTGCCATCGAGATCCACGTCCGTGGCCGACTGATCTTCCGCGCCGCGCTGCCCGGTTCCAACCGCGAGAACGACCGCTTCATCGCCGGCAAGCTGCATTACGTGAGCGAGGCGGACCACAGCAGCCTGTACGGCTCGAAGATCGTGCGCAACGGCATGGCCGCGACCGGCGCCGCTGACACGCGGGTCCCGGAGAGCGGGCCGTTCGGCGGGGCATTTCCACTGCGCACAACATCTGGCGAGGTCGCCGGCGTGGCCGTGATCTCCGGCCTGCCGGAGACGGACGACCACGCCATGATCCTGTGGGGCCTGCGCCAGCTGCGGCTGCCGGGCAGCGAAGAGCTGACGTGACGGGTCGCCATTTCGCGGGTCTCCTGGCAGCCGCCGAGGATGCCCTCCCGGACACGCTTGCGATCCGCCGGCGCATCCATCGCCACCCGGAGATCGGCCTGCAGCTGCCGGCGACCCAGGCAGTCGTGGTCGCGGAGCTCAAGCGGCTGGGTCTGAAGCCCAGCCTGGGTACCGCGCTCAGTTCGGTCACCGCTCTCATCGAGGGCGGGCAGCCCGGCCCGACGCTGATCCTCCGCGGCGACATGGACGCGCTGCCCCTCCACGAGCTGACCCAGCTGGACTTCGCGTCCGAAGTCGCCGACGCGATGCATGCCTGCGGCCACGACACGCACGTGGCCATGCTGCTGGCCGCGGCCCGCCTGCTGGTCGAGCGCCGCGCGGACCTCCACGGCCGCGTCCTGTTGATGTTCCAGCCCGGGGAGGAGGGCTACGCCGGGGCCCGTTTCATGCTGGACGAAGGCCTGCTGGACGTGCCGGCGGGCGGCGGCTTCGGGCCAGTCACGGGCGCGTTCGCCATCCACATCAGCACGCGCTACGCGACGCGGACCATCAACCTGCGTCCCGGACCCGAGATGGCTTCCGCGGACGTGCTGATCGTGCGCATCACCGGACGTGGCGGGCACGCCTCAGCGCCGCACCTGGCCGTGGACCCGATCGCGGTTGCGGCCGAGATCATCGTCGCGCTCCAGACCATGATCACGCGGCGCATCGACCCGTTCGACCCGGCCGTGGTGACCATCGCCAACGTGATCGCCGGCACCACCAACAACATCATTCCCGAGACGGCCTTCATGAAGGGCACGATCAGGGCGGTCTCCGAGGAGACGCGTGCCAACGTCGCTGCGCTTGCGCGCCGCGTCGCGGAGGGGATCGCCGCCGCCCATGGCGCAACGGCGGAGGTGGAGATCGAGCCGGGCTATCCCGTGACGATCAACGACCCGGCTTTCGCGGCCTTCGTCTCGGGTGTGGCGGAGGACCTGCTCGGAGCGGCCGCGGTGACGCCGCTGCCGGCGCCGATCATGGGCGCCGAGGATTTCTCCTACGTCCTCCAGCACGTCCCAGGGGCGATGGCGTTCCTCGGCGCGCGGCTGCCGGGCCTGGACCCGGAGACCGCGCCGCAAAACCACTCGGATCGGGTGGTCTTCGACGAGGACGCCCTGGCCACGGGCGTGGCGCTCTATGCCGCCGTGGCGCTGCGTTTCCTGGAGGGGGCGGCGCCGAAGGCCTGACCTCCCTCAGCCGCCGATCGGCGCCGGCTCAAGCTCGAAGGTCGTGCGCATGGGCTCCTCCCGCAGGAACAGCGCGAATGCGGCAGCGATGAGCGCGCCGACGATGCCCACCCAGAACGTACCTCCGATGGCGAGCGAGAAGGCCTCGTGGATCGCATGCACGATGGCGGGAATGAGCGGCTGAATCTGCGCCTGAGCGTCCGGCGGCAAGCTGGCCAGGATCCGCGCGCCGAGGTCACCGGTCCCGAGGATGTCGGAACTTCCGCCCCCGGCGAACTGGGCCACAAACGCGGCAGGCACCTGGGCGGCCAGCAACTGGTTGGGGATTTCGGTCACCAGCCGGCTGGCCAGAACGGTGCCTGCGACGGTCAGTCCCACCGTGCCGCCGATCTGCTGGAAGAAGGTGAGGCTGGCTGTGGCCGTCCCGATCTGCATCGGTGCCACGGAGTTCTGGACGACCAGCGTGAAGACCGCGAAGGAGGGTCCGATGCCCAGGCCCGCGACCGCCATCCACAGCCACAGCACGGGCCGGTCCGTGTCCGCGCGGAGGTTCGTGAGCAGGTACAGGCCCAAGCCCAGGAGAACCAGCGACCCGACGATCAGAATCTTGTAGCGACCGGTTCTGGCCACGATCTGCCCCGACGCGATGGCACTGAAGATCAGCGCGGCGAGCAGCGGCAGGATGTTGTAGCCGGACTCGGTAGCAGTCGCACCGGCGACCGTCTGGAACCAGCGCGGCAGGAACAGGATCGCGCAGAAGAACCCGAACGCGGCCAGGAACATGCAGGTGACCGAGATCGTGAAGGCGCGGTTGCGGAACAGGCCCAGCGGGACGATGGGTTCCGGCACGCGGGACTCGATCCAGATGAACAGGGCTCCGAAGAGGAGGCCAACCAGCATCAGGCCACCGACCCATGGACTCGTCCAGTCCTCCGACTGCTTGTTCGTCAGGCCCACCAGGAAGGGACCGATGGCCAGGGCGAAGACGATGGCACCCACGTAGTCGATGTGCCTTGCGGCGTCGGGTCGCTTGATGGCCGGCAGCAGGCGCCACAGGACGAAGAGCGAGATCAACCCGATCGGGACGTTGACGAAGAAGATCCAGTGCCAGCTGAAGTTGTCGGTGAGAATGCCGCCGATAGCCGGGCCGATCAGCGATGACAACCCGAACATGGCCCCAAAGAGACCCAGGTACTTGCCTCGCTCGGCCGGGGTGTAGAGGTCGGCCACGACTGCCAGCGCGACCGGAAAGACGGCGCCGCCGCCGAGTCCCTGGAGGCCGCGGAACAGGATCAGCTGCCACATCTCCTGGCTGAGCCCGGACAGAATCGAGCTGACCAGGAAGAGGCTCACCGCGAAGATGAAGATCGGGCGGCGACCGAAGAGGTCAGACAGTTTTCCGTAGATCGGGCCGCTGATGGTGGCGGTCAGCAGGTAGACCGTGACCACCCATGTGTACAGGTCGTTGCCATGAAGGTCCGTGACGATGACGGGCAGCGCCGTTCCCACCACGGTCTGGTCGAGTGCGAACAGGAAGAGCGCGAGCAGGATCGCGCCGAGGATCTCCAGCTTTTCGCGCGGGCTGAGTTCGACGGGCGAACCGTCCGCGGTTGAGTGCGTCAAGGCTTGGGCTCTCCTCTCGGTCATTGGTCAGCCGGCCGCGCCGTGTCGCAGGCCAACGGCAGTCCCCTCACTCTGCCGCCTCCCGGCGGCCGAGCGCAAGAGTGTGGGAGTTTCCGCCGGGTTGATTGGGATGAATGGCACTGGATCGCGACCGACGCTGTGTGGACAGTGCAGCGGGACGGCGTCCCGCATCTCATCACGGTCTCGCGGCTCGTCGGGTTCAGCCGCCGCGACCGCGGACACCGATCAGCGAGAGGTTTGCCATGGCCATCGCCGTCGCGCCCGGAATTCGGGAACTCGGTCAGGAGGACCGCTTCACGGCGTCATCGCGCGCCCCGGAGCTGGTGCGCGTACCGGAAATCACCTTCGTCATGGTCGATGGAAACGGAGATCCGAACACCTCCACGGCCTACCGCGACGCGATCCAGACGCTGTACTCCCTGAGCTACACGCTGAAGTTCGCGCTCAAGAAGGAACTGGGACTGGCGTACCGCGTAGCGCCGCTGGAAGGACTCTGGTGGGCGGATGACATGGACGAGTTCGGCGGCGAGAGCAAGGCCGGCTGGGGCTGGACGGCGATGATCGCCCAGCCGGACGCCGTCACCCCGGCGTGGTTCGAGCGGGCCGTTGACGAGGTGG
>CAZENL010000059.1:0-14440 GCA_964513505.1 uncultured Anaerolineaceae bacterium | reverse complement strand
GCCCAGCCGGACGCCGTCACCCCGGCGTGGTTCGAGCGGGCCGTTGACGAGGTGGTCCGCAAGAAGGGGCCACAGGTCGCGAGCGGCGCACGCCTCGAACACTTCACGGAAGGGCTCTGCGGCCAGATCCTGCACGTGGGGCCGTACGCCGCGGAGGCGCCGACGATCGCCAGGTTGCACGCCTTCATCCGGGAGTGCGGCGGCCGCTTCGACGGGCGCCTGCAGAAGCACCACGAGATCTACCTGGGCGATCCGCGCCGATCGGCACCGGAGAAGCTGCGCACGATCATCCGCCAGCCGATGACCGCCGCCTGAGACCGCCCCGCCGCCCCGTCACCGCCGACGTGAGGGTCAGCTGGCCATCCGAATCCGGACCAGGGCGATGACGGCGGATGCGTCGTCTTCGGTCAGCACCTCCAGCCGGACGGCTCGACCCTCCCGGTAGGTCGGTGCCTCTTTCACGAGATGGACGATTTCCGCCGGAAGCTCCGACAAGAGCACCGCGGGCATCGCCCGTTCAGGCAGCGCCAGGCTCGCCCGGAACCTGTCCCGTAACGGGGTCAGGAAGACGAGCGGCCGCCGTCCGAGGCCCAGGCGCAACGCCCAACCGCGGCCCTGGCCTGAGAACGCCCACGTTTCGACGATGCCGGCGAAGTCCGTCGCCAGACGTGACCTCAGTGCCTGCCACGCCGGGTACGCGGATCCGAGGGCAGCCTCGATGCCCGCCTCACCGGGCGCCGACGCCCGATCGCGAAACGCACTCGCCTCCACGCGAGGATCCACAACCGACTCAGCGAGCCGTGCGCCAGCCCTGGAAGGTCGGCCAGCCCCAAACCACCGCAGAGGCGGCGATGGCGAGCCCCATTCCGAAACACACCGGGTGCAGGAAGCTCAGCTCCTTGATGATCGCCAGCTCCACCACGATCCAGATCATCTGCGCGCAGCCGATTCCGAACGCCAGGAACGGTGCCAGTCGCATGCGCACCACGCCCATGCCGACCACGATGAACGAGCCGATGCCGAACAATCCGCCGAGGATCAGTCCCGGGATGGTGTAGTCGGCGAATGGGCTGCCCGCGAGCAGGGCAACGTCGAACTTCATCACGCTCCCGTCCGGCTTGGACACCAGCGCAATGCCGCCTGCCAGGGCGCCCAGACCCAGCAGCAGGAGCACGGCCAGGCAGAGCTTGCCCGCGCGGTGAAGCTCTGGTCGCGGGATGGCGGCGAGCGACGGGTGGATGAGCGTGTGAATGGTCATGACCAGCTCGCTTTCTGGGTGCGGTGGGTGAGCTCTGGGATTGGGTCGGGGAATTCAGGCCGTCAGGTCAGTTCGAGGGCAGCGAATTCCGTCGCTCGCATCGTCGTCTGGCGGTTCAGAAGAGGGCCAGAGTCAAGCGGACCGATCCCTGGGACGACCAATGGCCCGGAACCGACCGGTCACCGGCACGCGCCCCGACCATGCGACGCCACCTCGTGACCATTGGGCGCCGCCCGAGGTGTCCTGCGGCACTGGGGATCGGGCCGCACGGCGCCGACGCTGATCCCGGAACCGCTGACGTGAAAAGCGGACCCACCAGGAGCAGCATCCCGCCGGCCGCGAGCGAGCCGCCCGGGCAGCGTTGAAAGGCGAGGCAATCAGATGAAGGTCCTGGTCATCGGGACGGGCGTCATTGGCACCACCTACGGCTACGTCCTCGCGCAGGCCGGGCATGACGTGGCTCATTACGTTCGGCGCATCCCGGCCGAGGTCCACGCGGACGGCATCGAGATCCGCCTGCTCGACGGCCGCCGATCAGAACCGCACGAGGTTCAGGACGTCTACCCGGCCAGGATCGTGGAGGGTTTCACGCCGGACGACGGCTACGAGCTGATCCTGGTCAGCCTCAAGCACTACGAGGTCGCGTCGATCCTGCCGCAGCTGGCGGCAGGCGCCGGCGCTGCGAACATCCTGTTCTTCAACAACTGGTGGGCCGACTTCTCCTCGATCGATGCCGTCCTGGCCGGGCGCTACCTGTGGGGCTTCCCGGTCGCCGGTGGCGGCTGGGTCGACGGCGCGCTGGATGCCGCGCTCCTGGACAGCATTCACATCGGAACGGTCCCGAATGGTGCGACCGCCGGCCTGGCCAGCACGATCGGGCTCTTCGAGAGCGCCGGGCTGCGCGTGGAGGTGGAGGCGGACATCCTTCACTGGTTATGGGTGCACTTCGCGACCGAGGCCGGGCTGATCGCGTCGGCGATCGCTGCCGGCAGCATCGAGGGGCTGCTGGACGACGTGGGAACCCTGGAGGCGGCCATCCTCGCGAGCCGGGAAGCGCTCGAAGTCTGCCGCGCGCGCGGCGTGGACGTGGACGCAGTCCCGGACGCCCAGACGTTCCTTGCACCGGCCGAGGCCGTGGCCATCGGGATCCACGATTTCTATGCCACCAACCTGCCGGCGCGCAGGATTCTGGAGCGGCACACGGGCGTGGAGGAGCTCAAGCGGATCTACGCAGACGTGGTCCAGACCGGGCGTGAGCTCGGCGTTCCCATGCCCCGTCTCAGCGCGCTGGGGCCGGCCGTTGAGGCCTGGACGGGCGCGGCCGGTGGATCGCCGCGCGTCGCGGTCAAGACGGGAGGCTGAACCAGAAACGCGTACGGCTGGCGTCGGACTCGACGCCGACGCTGCCGCCGAACGCCTCCACCAGCTGGCGCACGATGGCCAGGCCGATGCCTGCGCCGCCGCTCGCCCGGTCACGCGACTTGTCGACGCGGTAGAAGCGCTCGAAGACATGCGGCAGATCGGCGGAGGGAATGCCCTCGCCCGTGTTGACCACGCTCACCAGCACGTCCTGCGACCGCCGCTCGGCACGCACCGTCACGCGGCCGCCACGCGGCGTGTACCGGGTCGCGTTCTGGAGGAGATTCCCAAGCACCTGCGCCAGTCCATCCGGGTCCGCCCGGGCGGCCAGCCGTTCCGGGACCTGGAGTTCGACGGCGATGCCGGCGCGTTCCAGGCCGGGCGCCGCCAGATCGACCGCGCTCCGTACCGCCGCCGCCAGGTCCAGCTCGGCAATCCGGCTGGGTGCCGTTCCGGCGTCGTCATCTGCCAGCGTGTTCAGTGAGGCTGCCAGCCGGACCAGCCGCTCCACTTCCTCCGAGAGCGACACGAAGGTCGCCTCGTCGGCCGGGATGACGCCGTCCCGCAGGCCCTCGATGGTGCCCTTCAGGTTGGTCAGCGGCGTGCGCAGCTCGTGGGCCGCGTTGGCGATGAACTCGCGGCGCTCGCGCTCGCCCTCCTCCAGGCTGGCCGCCATCTGGTTGAACGAATCGGCCAGCGCGGCGATCTCGTCCGGCCCCTCGCGAGGGACGCGCGCCCGGTAGTCGCCGGCGGCGATGCGCCGTGCCGCCGCGCCGATCTGGCCGAGCGGCCGGGCGAGGCGGCGGCCGAGGAGCACGGCGAGTGAAACGGCCGCCGCGATGGCGGCGATCACCGCAACCACCAGGACCAGCGTCACGGACTGGTCGAACATGGCATGCGCTGCGGCTTCGCTGCCGCCGTGCTCGGCCATGAGCCGCGCGAACGTGTCGGCGCCCACGAAGAGAATGCCCAGCGCCACGATGCCCACGCCGAGTGCCGTCGTGCCGATGGCGGCAGCGGCGATGCGGATGCCGACGCCGCGGGTCCAGGCGGGACGCCTCATGTGCCGCCGTTCCCGCCGTCCGGCTGTGGCCGGCGCGCCTGGCCGTACGCCGGCGCGGTGCGATAGCCGGCGCCACGGACGGTCGCGATGAAACGCGGCGATACCGCCGGATCGCCCAGCTTGTCCCGCAGCCGGCCGACGTGGACGTCGATCGTCCGGTCCAGCACGTCGCTCGCATCCATGCCGTACGTCGCGTCGAGCAACTGGTCGCGGCTCAGTACGCGTCCGTCCGCATCCAGCAGCGCAAGCAGGAGACGGAACTCCACGGCGGAGACGGCCACCGGCTGCGCATCGACCGTCACGGTGTGCCGATCGCGATCCACCGCCAGCCCATTGAGCTCGATGACGGGGTCGGAGGGACGGCTCTGTGCCCCGGGCGTCCGTGCCAGAACGCGGCCAACCCGCAGGACCAGTTCGGCGGGAGAAAACGGCTTGGGGAGGTAGTCGTCCGCGCCCAGGCCCAGGCCGGTGATCCGGTCGGAGGTGGTGCCGCGGGCGGAGAGGATGATGATCGGCGTGTCGCCGCGCTCGCGGACCGCTCGCACCACCGCCAGCCCATCCATCTCCGGGAGCATCAGGTCCAGCACCACGAGGAGCGGATCGAGTGCCTGGATCTGCGCCAGCGCGGCCACGCCGTCGTAGGCCTCGATGACGCGATAGCCCTCGCGCTCCAGGTAGGTGCGCACCAGCCGCACGATCTTGCGGTCGTCATCGACCACCAGAATCGGCCGCGTCCGCTCGGGGATCACGGACCGCATGGTAGCGGCCGGGGATGGCGCCACGGCCGCCGTGACCAGTCGTAGCCGGGCGCTCCGTGGCCGCCGCGGTGGTCACGTGGTGACCAATGCATGCGCACACGGGTCCCCAAGCCGTCTGGTGAGGCCCGCTTGTCGATCGGAAGGGTCGAATCGGCTCACCACGTGACCATTCGGGGCAACACGCTCGCCCCGGGTTTGGCTTGTGCGTTTGCGTGCGGCCGGATTGGTCATGTCGTGACCTCCAGGACATCCTCGTGCCGTGGTGGGATGGGCCCAGACCGTAGCGATGGTCTGTGACGCGCCGATGACGCGCAGACACACCGTTGTCACACGCGGCAGGTACAGTCCGCTGCCATGGCCCGAATGAGCCCTCCCGCCGACATGCCCCCGCGTCCCGTGCGTCGGGAGGTGGACCTGCGCACGCGGGTCGCGGAGAACTGGCCGGCAGCCCTGGCCGGTGCCATCGCCGCAGGCGTGGCGATCGCCGCCGCCGAGCTCTTCGCCGGGCTGGTCCGTGGCGCGCCGTCGCTGGTAATCGAGATTGGTGCCCTGCTGATCAGCCTGCAGCCGCCCGGCGCCAAGGACTTGTTCGTGAGCCTCTTCGGCACCAATGACAAGCTGGCTTTGAACATCCTGATCGTGGCCGTGGCGCTGGTCGTTGCCGCCGCGGCGGGCGTGCTGGCTCGCCGCAAGATGTGGCTCGGCGGCGCGATCGTGGTGGTGTTCGGCGTCGTCGGACTGATCGCCGGCCTGCGCGATCCGCTGATCACGCCCGCCCTGGCGGTGCTGAATGCCACCCTGGCCATCGTCGTCGGCATCATCGCCCTGGTCACGCTGGTCCAGATGGGGCCGCAGGTCGTGCGCGCCCGGGCTGCCGCCCGCGGGTCGGCGCCGCGCGGGAAGACGTCCGCGGCGATCGCCTCCATGCCGGACTGGGACCGGCGGAAATTCCTCATCGCCAGTGCCGGCACGCTGGTCGGCGCGGCTGTCGTGGGCCGCCTCGGCCGCGGGCTGCTGGACGGGCAACACCCGACGGGAATCGTCAGCACCAACCGGCTGCCGGCGGCGCTCAACCCGGTGCCTGCCCTGACCGCGGACGAGATGTTCTCGACGCCCGGCCTGACGCCGCTGGTGATGCCGAACAAGGACTTCTACCGGATCGACACGGCGCTCCTGGTGCCCAACGTGGACGTGGACACCTGGAAGCTGGAGGTCAAGGGCATGGTGGATCGCCCGCTGACCTTCACCTACGACCAGCTCCTGGCCATGCCGCTCTTCGAGCAGTACGTGACCATCGCGTGCGTCAGCAACCACGTGGGGGAGAACCTGGTCGGCAACGCGCTGTGGACCGGTGTCCGCCTCAAGGACATCCTGGACCAGGCCGGCGTTCAGAGCGGTGCCACCCAGATCGTTGGGCGGTCCGTGGACGACTTCACGGTCGGCTTCCCCACCATGTGGGCGACTGACCCGGATCGCGAGCCGATGATCGCGGTTGGCATGAACCGCGATCTGCTCCCGTCCGAGCACGGCTACCCCGCCCGGCTCATCATCCCGGGCCTCTACGGCTACGTCTCGGCGACCAAGTGGCTGAGCTCCATCGAGCTGACCACGCGGGAAGCGGTCGACGGCTACTGGGTGCCGCTGGGCTGGGCCAAGGACGCCCCCATCCTCACCCAGTCGCGGATCGATGTGCCCCAGAGCGGAGCCACCGTGCCGGCCGGTCCCGTCACCATCGGCGGTGTGGCCTGGGCGCCGGATCGCGGCATCGAAAAGGTGGAGTTCAACATCGACGGCGGAGCGTGGCAGACCGCGCCGATCAGCAAGCCCATCTCCAACGCCACGTGGGTCCAGTGGCAGGCCACCTGGACGGCCACGAACGGCCGTCACGCCATCTCGGTTCGCGCCACGGATGGAACCGGGGATGTCCAGACCGCCGAATTGACCGATCCGGCACCCGACGGGGCCCGCGGCCACCACACCATTACCGTCTTCGTCTCCTGAACCGCGGCGCGGCCGTCCGCGGGCGCGGGCGCGGGCGCGTGACCGGCGAGTGACTCGCGAGTGACCATGGCAACGCGGCGAGAGTGCCATCCGGCCCTGATGCCGCCGCGGGCCGGGGCGTGATGCTCGGACCGGCCGACGCGCTCGCTGATGGGTCGCGGGTTTCCGGCCACGGAACGTGATGCGCGGGGAGAAACCATGAATCGCCTTGGACTTCTGACGGCCGGTGCGGTTGGTGCCGGGGCGGCCTTCGTCGCTGGCTACCGCCCCTGGCAGCAGCGCTGGGGTGCCACGGACGCTGAAGTCGCCGCGACGCTGCCAGGCGACGAGCTCCTGCACCGCCCCGAATTCCATCCCACGCGCGCGATCAGCATCGCCGCTCCGCCGGAGGATGTCTGGCCGTGGATCGTCCAGATCGGCTACGGCCGCGCCGGCTTCTACGCCTACGACCTGCTTGACAACCTTGGCAAACCCAGCGCCGACCGCGTCATCCCGGAGCTCCAGGACCTGAAGATCGGTGACTGGATCCCCATGTCGCCGACGGTCAACGACATGACCGCGTTCCGGGTCGTGGCCCTGGAGCCCGTGCAGTGGATGCTCTGGTCCAAGCCGGACAGCACGTGGTGCTGGCGCCTGGAGGCGACCGAGGATGGCGGCACGCGGCTGGTCTCGCGCATCCGCATGAAGTACGCGTGGCGCTCGCCGATGATCCCGGTTTCCCTGTTCCTGATGGAGATCGGCGACTTCTTCATGAACCGCCGCGAGCTGCAGGGCATCAAGCGGCGCGCGGAGGCCGTGGCGGCCGACCGAGCTTCAGCCGCGACGGCGCAGGTACCCGGACCCACGGCTGAGGCCCCGGCGATTGCGGCCGCGGCCTGAGGTAATGAGGGCCATGGCATGAGCCGGCGTGACCAGGAGGAGGCCGCGTTCCTCGCGGCTCCGGATCGTGAGGCGTATCTGCGCGCGCATTCCGGCCTGCCCGGGCCGCGCGGCAACCTGGAGTTGATGGACGTGGCGGCCGCGACCAGCGATCGCGCGGATGTCGAGCGCTGGGCCGCCCTCGCCCCCGAAGTGGCTCCAGAGAACACGCCACAGGTCTTCCTGGTCTGCTGCGGCGTGGTCGGCCTCGGCCGCCTGGTGGCGGCAGGCGATCGAACCCTGCTGCCCCGGCTGCGGCAGCTCGGCAACGACTCGCGCTGGCGCGTTCGCGAGGCGGTCGCCATGGCACTCCAGGCGTGGGGCGACGCGGACACGGCGGCACTTGTCGACGAGATGGATGCGTGGGCTGCCGGAACGCCGCTCGAAGGACGAGCGGCCATGGCCGCGCTGTGCGAGCCCCGCCTGCTACGGGACCGGCGCACGGTCGCCAGGACGTTGGCCATCCTCGACCGTCTGACGGCGGCCGTCCAGGACGCGCCCGACGGACGGGCCGCGGACGTCCGCGTGCTGCGCCAGGCGCTCGGCTACGGCTGGAGCGTGGCCATCGCGGCGGATGTCGGCATCGGCCTGCCGGCGCTGGAGCCGTGGCTGTTCGACCCCAGTCCGGACGTTCGCTGGATCGTCCGGCAGAACCTGGGCAAGGCTCGGCTGGTGAAAGTGGCTCCGGACTGGGTCAAGCGCGCCGAAGAGGCCCTGGCGCGCGCCTGAACTCCTGAGAAGAGCCCGGAGTCAACGGACCGGCCGCGTTCATTCGAAAGTCACGTTGCGGACATGGGGGCCGACGGTGAGGTTGGCCACGGACGCGGCGGTGGCTGCGTCCCCAAGGTGCTGGCCGTTGACCACGAAGCGCCGCAGCGTCAGGCCGTCCACGGCGTGCGTCTCGTCGGCTCCCTCGAAGACATTGACGGCCGCCTCCGGACCCGGTCTGCCGGGGCGGAACTGCGCGTACCAGGTCCAGTTCCCGGCGGGTCGCGTGAACGTGGGCGCCGTGACGTCCTCGAACGTCAGGTCGCGGATCGCACCAAGTGCTGCCTCCGGGTCCCGCACGCCGATGACCTGCTCCACCAGGTGGTCCACGTTCGGTCCGACGTGAATCCTGCGGAAGGCCACGCGCCGGTAGGTCGCGCCGTCGCGCACGACCACGGACATGGCGCGCCCGGAGTCGAAGACAAAGTTGTCCTCGAAGGCGACGTCCGTGAAGCTGCCCGCCTCGGACTCCGTGCCCAGCTTGAGCGCCGCATCGAGCGAGCTCACCAGGTTGCCGGCCGCGCGCACGCCCGTGACATCCCCGGAAAGATCGCCGTTGCGCGTCGCCTTCACGCAGATGGCGTCGTCCTTGGTGTGGATGAACGACCGCTCGATGGTGACGTTGGACGACATGTCGATGTCGATGCCATCCGTGTTGAGGTTGGCCCGGTCGTTGAGGATCTTGACGTTGCGCAAGTCGACGTCGCGGCAGGACAGGACGTGGAGTGACCAGGCCGCCGAATTCCGGAAGAGCACGTCCCTCACGCTGACTCGGTGGCTCTCGCGCACGCGCAGGAGATTCGGCACGGCGTTGCGCTGCGTGCGCAGGAACGTCCCTTCCCCGTCGATCGTGCCGCGGCCACAGATCTGGACGTCGTGCGCGCGGTCCACCAGCAGCAGGCGCGAGAACGTCATCGTGCGGCCCAGGTACCGCACGTCGGCCGGCAGGCGAGCGTCAGGGCCGCTCTCGTGGCGGCCGGGATCGATCGGGTAGTCGCTGGGATCCCGCGACCCCAGCAGGAGCGCACCGCGCGCCAGGTAGAGGGTCACGTTGCTCCGCAGTGTCAGCGTCCCGGTCCGGAAGACGCCGCGCGGCAGGATCACCGTGCCGCCTCCGGGCCGGAGCGTTGCGCTGTCGATGGCGGCCTGGAGCTCGTGCGTGGCCAGGCGGCTGCCGGTCGGGTCGGCGCCGAAGTCGGTGACCTGCAACATCCCGGGCGAGCCAGGGTCGGGCGCGTTGTCCTCGGGCGGATCCGGCAGCAGGAAGAGCTTCTCCAGCTGGTCGATCCAGACGACCACGCTCTCGGGGGACGCAAGCTGAACCGTCAGGACGCTTCCGCTGACGGCGGCAGAGAGCACGCGCTCCTCCGGGAAGACCACCCAGCTTCCGATCGACGCCGCCACCTCGATCTCCACGCTCGCCGGTCCCCGCATCCCGAAGCGCGCGTAGCTCACGCCGCCGTGGCGCTCCACGAAGACCTCGCGGCCCAGCACCCGCACGCGGTGACTTCCACTCGCCTCGGCGAGCGGCGGCGGCAGATACGTCTCGACCGTGCCCGGCATGGCCCGTGCCGGCGGACTAACGCGCGCTGAAGTGCGCCTTCATCGGATCGAAATAGCTCTCCTGCCAGCCGCCCTGCTCGTAGCCCAGCTGGCCATCCGGAACCTGGGTATGGTGGATGGTGATGCGGGTGCCGACTGTGACCGGCTCCAGCAGCACCTCGATCTGCGAGTCCGCGTCCGTGTCGGAGAACTCGTCCGTGCGCCATGACTGGACGATCCGGTGGCCGGGCTCGAGCGTGAGGGTCCGGCCCGTGATGTACCCATCCCATGCCGTGAAGTCCGTGCCCACCCCGGGGTCCACGGTGGCGTCCGCGCCCGTCATGGCCGCGTGGCCCTCGCTGCTCATCCACGCCGCGTAGATCGCGTCGGGCGTGGCGGGGATCACGTCAGAGACCTCGAAGTCGTACGCCATGGCAACCTCCGTCCGCGTCTCATCGGATTGATGCCGTGCGTCGCGGAACGCTACGGTACCGCCGTGAGCGGATGGCACGACGGTGAGCTCTCGCTCGAGGCTGGACCCAGCGCGCGAACTTCATCGTGACAGGCGCCCTGATGCTCGCCTATTCGGCTGGTCTCCGTCGGGCGATGTCCGGCTGACGCTGGTCGCGGTCCGTCTCCTCCGTGATCGAGATGCGGCAGGCTTACGCTGGTAGGCAATGAGGATGCCGAGACTGCGGCGACGCTGGGTTGTTGTCGTGGCCCTGGTCGTCGTGATCGTGTTCACCGCGTACCACCTGCTCGATAGCGCGACACGGATTGACTACTACCGCGTCGTCGACGAGCACACGCTGTTGCTCGGAACGATCTCTGGTCAGGGTGCAAACGTGCGAGTCACGAACGTCACCGAGGCTTCCACCGCGGTCACGGTCACCGTGACGACCTTCTTCCTCCAACTTGGCCCGTCGACCGCGGAGGGTTATCCGTACGAGTCGGTCGCCAAGCTGCAGGACCCCCTCGGCAGTCGCGCTGTGATCGATGGCAGCAACGGCTTGCAGGTCCAGCGAGCGACCTGCCCGCCACCGGCTTACTTCGCGCCGGTTTGCCCATAGGCCTCGGTGTGGCGTTGATCACCAACGCAAAGGGCAGGCTTTAGCCATCGCCCCGACCGGCGGCCTCCACATCCGCCCTCACGGGAGCCGCTTCCGCACGCCGCGCTGGGTGCCCCTCGCAGCCGCGTCGTCGGCCAGCCACTCGAAGCCCTGCCACAGTCCGGGGATTCTGTCACCCAGTCATCCAGGGACTGGGTGTTCGATGACTTGCCGAATTCGGGCGCGGCGGCGCCCTTTCGCGGCAGTCGGCCACGCTCGCGGATCGCCCGTCGTCTGGGGCTTCGGCGAGTTTCGGCGTCTCCGGCTCGTCTCATAGTCCACGCATGACTGGCTGAAAGGAGTCGATGTGCCCGGGCCGGCATCAGTTCAGTAGCCCCTCCTCGTACTCCGCGCGGAAGCGCACCCCCAGGACCTTCTCGGAGACCAGCGTGGTTCCCGCTCGCCCACTACCTGGCGGGCCGCGGTGCCGTGGATGTGCTGCTGGTTACGCGTTGACTCGCCGCTGGGGAGACCGGTCCGGCTTCCGCGCCATGGAACCAGCCCCAGTACAGGACTGTGGCCGTGCTGTAGAGGACGATGATCGTGACGAATCCCGCCGCGTAGGCGGCGCTGAACCCGAGCGTCGACTGGAGGAAGCTGTAGTACGGGCCGCCGATCACCCAGCCGAGCGACCAGAAGGCGCTCATGGCGGCGGCCAGCAGCGCGCGCTCGTGCGCCGGCACGCGCTCCACCGCGAACGCGTTCTGGATCGGGTTGCCGGCGTTCATCAACGAGTTGCGCACGGCCATGGCCAGGATCACCGACCAGAGGATGGGTGAGAAGCCGAGCACCACCAGGAACGGGATGCTGGCGCCCTGGACGATGACCACGGAGGCGACCTTGCCATACCGATTCGCCAGCGCCGGCTGGAGCAGGATGGCCAGCATGGTGCCCAGACTGGTGAGCGCATAGATCCAGTTGATCGAAGCCAGGTCCACGCCGAACTTGCCGGTCACGAACAGGTTCAGGAACGGGATGATCTGGCCCGCCCCGAGCGAGATCAGGAAGCCCGGGATGAGCAGCCGCGCGAACGTGCCGCGGTCGGTGATGTGGACACGGAGGCTCGGGCGGCGCAGGCGCGGCATTGCCACGGCTGATCTCGTCGCCACGGCCGCTCGCGGGGGCCGGTCCCCGGACAGCCGGGTCATGATGGCCACGCCGCCGACCATGAAGAGGAGCTGGAGCATCAGGATCATCCGGAAGACCCCGACGCTGTCGGCGCCGTGCGAGCCCGTGGCCGCGGCTGCCACCGCGCCGCCCAGCAGACCGGCACCCACCGACGTCAGCTGCATGATCGCGAACTGCAACGAGAACAACTCGCTGCGCTGGTTCGGCCGGCTGTGCTCGGCCATGAACGGCAGCCCGACCACGCCGACCGTCTGCTGGCCGGCGGCATACATCGCGCCGAAGAGCCAGAGAAGCGGCAGGGCTGACGACGCCAGCAGCCCCAGCAGGGCCACGAGCATGCAGGCGCCGCCCAGCAACAGCACCAGCTTCCGGCCGATGCGGTTGGAGAGCAGGCTCATGGGAAACGCGATCAGGGCGGACGCGAGCGCGGACCCGGTGGCGATCAGGCCGATCGTCGCCGCGTCTTGGCCCAGAGCCGCCAGGTACAGGTTGAAGTCGATCCAATAGAGGCTGATCGCGGCACTGGTGAGCAGCGAACCCAGCAGGAAGACGCGCGCGTCTCGCTCAAAGCCGCGAAAGCCCCGGAGATACTGGCGAAACTGCGCCAACTCGTGGGCCTCGTGAACGTTCTAGCTCCGCTCGATGCTACTGGCGGGCCGGCAGCGTCGCGAGGGCCGAAGGTCCCGCCGCAGGGGTGCCGGAGCTAGCCGGGCGTTCGGCGCAGCGCCACGTACTCCAGCCGGTGGTCGTGGTGCGGCTTCTCGAGCCGGCGCGCAAGAGGCGACAGTGGACAAGCCCTTGCGATGATGGTAGCGTTACCACTGGTCACGTTACCACTGGGAGTCTCACGGGACAGAATGGAAACCACCCGGCGGTCAAGCGCCGTGTCCGTGCCAACGATCGTCGACGTTGCGAACCTTGCCGGCGTGGCGGCAATCACGGTGTCCCGCGTCGTGAACGACTCCGGCCCGGTGAGCAAGCAGGTCCGAGTTCGTGTCGAGCGAGCGATCGCAGAGATCGGCTATGTACCCAACTCGGTTGCCCGCAGCCTTCGGTCCAAGCGGACCGACACGATCGCATTGGTCGTCACCGACATGACCAACCCCTTCTTCACCACGATCGCGCGCGGTGTCGAGGACGCCGCCAGCGACGCCGGGCTGATGCTCATCATCTGCAACACCGACGAGCGTGACGCGGATGAGCAGCGGTACGTCCGAATGCTCCTGCAGCGACGCGTCGACGGGATCCTGCTCGTGCCGGCCGGGACGGGCGCTGTGGCGATCAAGCAGGCCAAGGAGCAGCGGACGCCATTGGTCGTCGTGGACCGGCGCCTCAAGCACCGTGTTGCCGACGTGGTCCGCGCGGACTCCAAGGCAGGTGCCTTCCAGCTCGGACGACTGCTCGTGTCGCTGGGGCACGCGACCACCGCAGTCCTGAGCGGCCCGCGGACGGTGTCCACGGCCGACGATCGCGTGGCCGGCTTCCGTCAGGCGCTTGCGGGGCGGCATGGCGTGGCGCCTCCCCGCGTGTACTGGGGCGCCAACACGATCGAGAGCGGGCGGGAAATGGCTCGACTGGCCCTGGCCGCGACTCCGCGACCCACGGCGCTGTTTGCCACCAACAACTTCATCGCCATCGGCGTGCTCCAGGCCCTGGACGCCATGAACGTCAGAGTGCCGGAAGACGTCGCGGTGGTCGGCTTCGACGACCTGCCGCCGGCGATGGTCACCTTCCCGTTTCTCACCGTGGCGGCGCAGCCCGCCTATGAGATGGGCCAGCGGAGCGTCCAGATGTTGTTGGATCGGGTCGCTGCGGGCCCCAACGAGGAGTTCCACGAGTTGATCCTTCCTACTCAGTTGGTGATCCGGCGCTCGAGTGGCGACGGGTTCCCGCGGAAGCCCACGAACGTGACGCCGGCATTGGCCGGCGTTTGAACCGCCTGACCACAAGGGGACGGCAGCCACCTGACCAGAAGTCCGAAAGGTTGAACGGCAGTGAAGAGTCACAGCGACGGCAAGGTTCTCGGCCACGACATCGAGCGCGACCTGGAACGTGACGATCTGATCCTCATCACGGGCGCGGGCGGCTTCATTGCCGGCACCCTGGCGCGTTACTTCCATGACCTGGGTTACACGCGCATTCGGGCCGTGGACCGAAAGCCGCTGCCTGAGTGGTACCAGCGGGTCCCCGGCGTGGAGTCCCTGAGCATGGACCTCAGCGATCCGGACAACGCGGTGCGCGCCGTTGAAGGCGCCGTGGAGGTCTACAACCTGGCCGCCGACATGGGCGGCATGGGCTTCATCGAGCGTTTCCGCGTGCAGTGCCTGCGCAGCATCCTGATCAACACCAACGTGATCGAGGCCGCCCATCGGGCGGGCGCGCGGCGCTACTTCTTCTCGTCATCCGCTTGCGCGTACAACACGGATCTCCAGAAGAGCCCGGACGTCGTGGCGCTCAAGGAGGCCGACGCCTATCCGGCCATGGCCGAGCGAGGGTACGGCTGGGAAAAGCTGATCTCGGAAATGTTCTGCCAGGA
>CAZENL010000058.1:0-18738 GCA_964513505.1 uncultured Anaerolineaceae bacterium | reverse complement strand
CGCCAGCCGGGTCGCATCTTCACCCGCTCGCAGCTGCTGGACGCGGTCCACGGCGTGGCCTTCGAGTCGTACGAGCGGGCAATCGACACGCACATCAAGAACCTGCGCCGCAAGATCGAGCCGGAGCCGCGCCAGCCGCGCTACCTGCTGACGGTCTATGGCGTTGGCTACCGGCTGGCGGACGAAGCCGGATGACGGATTCGCGGCGATCTCGCGGGCGGCACCGCCCGCCCTGGTGGCCCGCAGACGAGCCGTGGCCACCCATACCGCGCCGCGGCTCGATGATGCGGCGCCACTTCCTGTGGCGCTTTGGCTGCCTGGTCGTTCTGCTGGTCCTGCTGCTGGCGATCGGCCTGTTGAGCGTGATCTGGCACTTCATCACCGACACGGGACCCGGTGGCAGCGGCGTGGGACCGGCGGTCATCGTGATCGTGATCCTGCTCGTGCTGCTCGGCACGGGGGTCACCGGACGGGGCCTGCGCCGGTTCGCGGTGCCGATCGGGGACCTCATCGATGCGGCGAGCCGTGTCGAGGGCGGCGACTACGCCGTCCGGGTCCCGGAGCGCGCCGGCGTGCCGCGGCAGCTGCGTCCCCTGATTCGATCCTTCAACGGCATGACCGCGCGCCTGGAAGCGAACGAGAGCCAGCGCCGCGCACTGATCGCCGACATCGGCCACGAGTTGCGCACGCCGCTGGCGGTGCTCCAGGGCGAACTGGAGGCCATGCTCGACGGGGTGCATCCGCCGGACGCGGCCAACCTTGGCGCCGCGCTGGAGGAGATCAACGTCCTGACCCGGCTGGTCGACGACCTGCGCACCCTGGCGCTCGCGGACAGCGGCAACCTGACGCTCCATCGCGAGCCGACGGACCTTGGCATCCTCATTGGCGAAGTGACACGCTCGCTTGGGTCCGTTGCCGGCGCGGGCCATGTCACCATCACCGCGGACGTGCCGGCGGACCTGCCGCTGATCGACGTGGATCCTGTGCGTATTCGCGAGGTGCTGACCAACCTGGTGAGCAATGCCCTGCGCTTCGCACCGGCCGGGAGCACCGTGGTGGTCTCGGCAGCATTGGCGACCGGCGGACGGACGCTGACCGTGTCGGTGACCGATTCGGGCCCCGGCATTCCCGCGGAGCTGTTGCCGCATGTCTTCGAGCGCTTCGCGAAGTCGGACGATTCGCGTGGGTCGGGGCTTGGGTTGGCGATCGCCCGCCAGCTCGTGGAGGCGCACGGCGGCCGGATCGGCGCGGAAAGTGCGCCGGGGACCGGAACACGCATGTGGTTCGAGATTCCGATCAAGGAGGAGCAACCGTGACGACGGAAAGGCCGGTGGCGGCCACCTTCGACTGCTATGGCACGCTCGTGGACTGGGAGGGCGGCGCGGCCGGGTTCCTGTACCAGCTGGCGCTGCGGTCGGGCGATGCAACCCCGCCGCCGGGCCGTGCGTTGCGCGACCACTGGGAGCGGCTCCAGTTCGCGATCATCGGCGGGCCGTTCCGGCGCTACACGGAAATCCTGGGTGAGAGCCTGGACGCCTGGGGTCGCGAAACGGGCTACGCCATTCTCCCCGGTGACGGGGAGGCATTCGCGAATTCCATGCGCTCGTGGGGCCCGTTCCCGGACACCCGCCCGGCGCTGCTCCAGGCGCACGCGCAGGGGCTCAAGCTCGTGATCGTCTCCAACAGCGAGCACTCGCTGATGGATCACACGCTGCGCCAGCTGGACCTCCCCTTCCAGGACGTGGTCCTGGCCGAGGACGCGGGCGCCTACAAACCCGACGATCGATCGCTGCGCATGGCGCTCGAGCGCCTCGGCGAGCCCCCGGAGCGGGTGATCCACACCGCCTTCGGCTTCAAGTACGACATCGGACCCGCCCAGCGGCTGGGCATGCAGACGGCGTGGATCAACCGGCACGTCGAGCTGGCACCCGGTTCCGAGAAACCGGACCACGAGTGGCGCGACCTGTGGGGACTGGCGCGTCTGATGGGCGGCCCCGGCCCGGGGATCGAGTAGCCCCCGGCTACTTCCGGGTGGCGGTGACCCCCAGCACCGCCCCGTGGCCAAGGTCCAAGGCATACAGCTCGCCCGCGTCGTCCTGCCCGAACGAGGAGATCGTCAGGCCCGTTGACGCGAGCACAGCCGGCTCCGCCTTTCCCGTGGTGATTGCGTCCGCGGCCGAAAGGCCCCAGATGGTGCCCGAGCAGTTGTCGCTGTAGAGGTAGCCACCGTTCAGGACCGGGAACGCCGAGCCGCGGTAGACGTATCCCCCGACAACCGCGCAGCCGTCGCTGTGGGAGTACTCGGCCACCGGCAGCGTAATTCCGCTCTGGTCACAGCCGGTTGACGGCTTGTAGCAGTGCGTGCCCTCCATCCGGTTCCAGCCGTAGTTGTGTCCGCCGTCCGTGGCTTTTTCGGCGTCGATCTCTTCCCACGCGTCCTGGCCGACGTCGCCGATGAAGAGGTCTCCCGTCAGCCGATCGAACGAGAAACGCCACGGATTGCGCAGGCCAAGGTCCCAGATCTCCGGCGCCGTGGCGGTCGCGTTGGCGAAGGGGTTGTCGGTCGGGATGGCGTACGGATTGCCATTCACGTCGATGCGGAGCAGCTTGCCCAGCAGCGCCTTGGGATTCTGGCCGTTGCCATTGGGGTCGCCGCCGCTGCCGCCGTCGCCCATCCCGATCAGCAGCATGCCCTTCGCATCGAAGGCGACCATGCCG
This sequence comes from uncultured Anaerolineaceae bacterium, assembly GCA_964513505.1. GTDB lineage: Bacteria > Chloroflexota > Limnocylindria > Limnocylindrales > CSP1-4 > JAFMJV01. Next base: position 16,020 of record CAZENL010000058.1, on the reverse strand, counting down.
CCGTTGTGGTTCGCGAACGGCTGCGGGATGGTCAGCAGGATGCGCTCCGTGGTCGGGTCCGCGAAGCGATCGTCCGCCTGGAACTCGCTGATCACGGTGGCGCCGTCGGGCTTGCGCGTGTAGTCGACGTAGAAGCGGCCATCGCTCTCGTAGGTGGGACTGAGAGCCAGGCCGAGGAGCCCCTGCTCACCGCCCGACAGGACCCGGTCGTGGATGTCCAGGAATGGCGTGTCTTCGACGCTGCCGTCGCTGTCGAGGATGCGGATGTCCCCGCCCTGCTCGACGACCAGCAGGCCGCCGCTGCCGTCACGCCGGCCCGTGGCAAAGACGGGCGCCGACAGGCCACTGGCGAAGGCGGTCAGGCTCACGTTGACGAGCTTGGGGTCGAATGCCGCGGCCGCCTGCGACGGCTGGAGGCTGGGCGTCGGCTCCGCGGCGGGGACGCTCGCCGGCGCGAGCGAGCTCGGTGGCACGGTGGCAATGCTGGGCGGCGCGGGCGTGGGAGCCGGCGAGGACTGGGTCGCGGAAGGGGCCGTCGCGGGGGTCGTCGGCGTCGGGCTGGCCGGTGCCGCGCAGGCCGCCACGATCACGGCGACCAGGGAAACCGCGAACCGGGACCGGCCGAGCATCTGACCGAGGATGACACGCTGGACCAAAGACGGCCTCCCGCCGACCCTCAGTCGTGGGAGTAGACGACACCCAGCGTGGCGAACTGATGGACCGAACGATGGCCGCCGGAGTTCCACGCGTAAAGCTTGATGGTCACGGAGTTAGCCTCCGCGACCGTATCGATCTCGGGCAGCGAGACCGTGTCGGTCACGTAGCTGGAGCTGCTGTTGCAGGAAATCGGGCTCCCGGCGCTTCCGTGCGTGGCAAGCAGCGTGACGCCGCTGTAGACCTCGAAGAACGTGCACGTGGTGTCACCGCTGATATCGGAGCGGTAGCGCTGGCTGAACGTCGCTCCGGTGACCAACGAGCCTGCCGGCACGTACGCCGGGAAGGTCAGAGCCAGGTAGCGGCTGCTGCTGTAGCTGGTCGCCCAGTTGGAAGACGAGACGTAGGCGCCGTCGCCGACGGTGATGGTGACCACGGCGGCGGTGGAGTTCAGGGCGCCGTCATTGGCGACGTAAGTGAACGTGATGACGCCGCTGTAGCCGGCCACCGGGGTGTAGCTGAAGGAGCCGTCGGCGTTGAGCACCAAGGTCCCGCCCGCTGGACCGGAAACCGGCCGCGGCGTGCCCACCGTCAGGCTGCCCGAGTCGATGTCCGAGTCATTGGCAAGCACGCCCGGGGCCGCCAGGACCAGGGTGTTGTCCTGGATCATGGCGTAGGCGTCCGCGGCTGCCACCGGTGCGTCGTTCACGGCCGTGACGGTGATGTTCACGGTGACCGTGTTCGAATCGTTGGTGCCGTCGTTGGCCTTGTAGCTGAAGGCATCGGGGCCGTTGTAGTTGGCCGCGGGGGCGTAACCGAACGACCCGTTGGCGTTGAGCGTCAGGATGCCGTGCGTGGCGTTGGCCACCAGTACGGCGGTCAAGGCGTCGTTGCCGGGATCACTGTCGTTGAAAAGCACGCCGTTGTACGGGGAGCCGGTGACGGGGACGGCGAGCGGGACGTCCTCTGCCGTGGTGTAGGCGTCCGCGACCGCCGTGGGGGCGCCGTTGATGAGCACGGCACCGGAGGTCGTGGCGACGCCGACGTTGCCGACGCGGTCGGTGAGTGTCTGGAGCCACTGGTAGCACTGCGCGTTGACCAGGCTCGTGTTGCTGCGCGGCGAGGCCCCGGTGTCAGCCGCGCCGTCGTTGGCATACACCACCCCCACGCAGCTGCCGGGTGTGACCACGCTGCCCTTCATCCGCTGGAGGCTGCGCCCTACCACCCCGGAATCGGTCTCGGTCTCGCCCCAGGTGACGTTCACGCTGGTGGCGGTCTGGATGGTCGTTCCGGCGGCAGGGATGGTGTAGACGAGTGTCGGCGCGGTGCCATCGACGGTCAGGACGAGGCTGGTGGCGGTCGTTCCGCCGGCGCCGTTGGTGGCGGTCACGGCCTGCGTGCCGGAGCCGGCCGTGGAGGCCCAGTTGTCCGCCTGCGAGTACGGCGAGCCGGCGTCCGTGTTGGGGAAGACCGGCGTGCCCGACCAGCCGGTCGCCACGGACGGACTGGCGAAGATGATGTTGGCCAGGCCCGATTGGGTGTCTGCGGCGGTGGCCACCAGGTTGATGCTGCCCGTAGCTCCCGGCTTGAAGAAGACCGTGCCGTTGGCGATGGCCTGGTACACGTTGCTGCCCGTTGCGGTCACCGAGGGTGCGGACGGCGGGCTGGTGTCGATCAGCACCCAGCTGCTGGTGGAGGGACCGCTCGTGTTGCCCACGTTGTCGGTCAGCGTGAGCGTCCATTCGTAGCAGGAGCCGGAGGTGAGACCGGCCTGTGCCACACCCGACGCGACGTTGACGGCCGCGCCGTCGTCGGCCCAGCTGGTGGTGGCACAAGAGGCAGCCGGCGAGGCGGCCCCGGTCTTGCGCTGGAGGCTGCGGCTGGCGACACCGGAGCCCGCCTCGGTCTCGGTCCAGGTGGGTGTCACGCTGGCGACCGCCAGGAGGGCATTGGCGCCCGGCGTGAAGCCGCCGACGGCCGGCGCAACGCCATCCGCGGTCAGGGCCACGATGCGCGCAGCTCCCGCGGTCAACGCGCCGTTGGTGGGCGTGAGCGTGACGTTGGTGGTACCGGCCGTGGTGCCCCAAGTGGCGGATTTGGCCGCGGGATTGGTGGCGACATCGCCGGCGGTGTAGGTCCAGCCGGTCGGAGCGGTGAGGGCGCCGTAGTTGTGCTTCGTGACGCCCGATTCCGGATCGTTCGAGATCGAGCTGAGGTTGAGGGGGCCACCGCTCGCGCCGGACTTGAAGTAGATCGGGTTGTTGGCGCCCGCCTGGTACACGTTGGTGCCGCTGCCGGTCACGTTCGGCTGGCTAGGAGCGCTCGTGTCGATGAGCACCGACCCGGATGCCGACCCCGCCGCGTTGCCGGCATAGTCGGTGAGCGTCTGGACCCAGCGGTAGCAGGTGCCCGTGGCAAGTCCGCTCTGAACGACCGATGACACCGTGGACACGGCCGCACCGTCGGTGGCCCACGACGTCGCCGCACACGAGCCGGGTGCGGACGGGCTGCCCTTCCAGCGCTGCAGCGAGCGCGTGTTCACGCCGATCCCGGTGCCGTCGGATTCGGTCCAGGCCACCGCGAAGGCGGTCGCGGACTGAAGGGTGGTGGTTCCCTCGTTCGGCGTGGCGAAGTCGGCAGTCGGCGCCGTGGTGTCGAACGAGACGTTGTCGAAGGTCGAGGTCATGAGGGTGCCCGCCACATGGGAGCTGACCACAAGGCCGACATTGAAGGTCGTCGACATGCCGATGGTCTGGGTCGTGCCGAGCTGAGCCCAGGACACGCCGTCCGCCGACGTGTAGGTGCTGAAGGCGTTCCCGACGCGACTGACGCGCACCCAATAGGGCGCCCTCGGGACCGCGTTCACGGAGCCGTTGGTCACGGCCGATCCGCCAGCCGACGCACGGTAGATGGACTCGGCTCCGGACGGCTCGATGTCCACCAACACGTCCATGGAGGTGGCGGAGACGCCATCTCGGATCATCACGCCGGCCTTGGCGTTGGTGTTCGGGCCAGGGACGGTCAGCACCTTGGCCGTGAGCTGCCCGTTGCCGGTCATGCTGCGATACACGAATTGGAAGGCGTCCGCCGCACCCCAGATGTCCGCGCCCGCGCCTTTGACCGTGTAGGTGCTGGTCAGGAACGATGTCGAGCCGGCGATGCCGACGGTGCCGATGTCCTGGCTGGTGGTGAAGATGCCCAGGGAGTAGACGGTGACGGTCACCGTGTCCGTGTCCGTCTGCGCGCCACCGCTGCCGCTGTTGCCCAGGTCGCTGGTCACGATCTGGAGCGTCGCGGCGCCGGTGAAGTTGGCCGTGGGGATGAAGCTCAGTCCCGCCAGCCGGAGATTGACGTTGGCAATTGTTCCGCTGAACGTCATCGTCGCGTCCGTCGTGCCGTCACCGACCGTGAACGTCAGGCCGCCGGTGCCGGACAGCGAGACGGTGCCGCTCGTGCCGGTCAGCTGAACCTGGACACTGGCGGCCCCCGCGTCGAGGTCGCTGACGGCGATCAGGCTGTTGTTGGCGACGGAGAACACCTCGGTGACGTTCTTGCTGGTGCTCTGCGGTCCGGGAACGGTATTGACCGGCGCATCGTTCACCGCGGCGACGGTGATCGTCACCGTCACGACATTGGAGTCGAGCTGGCCGTCGTTGGCCTTGTAGGTGAACGAGTCCGAGCCATTGAAGCCGCCACCGGGCAGGTACGTGAACGAACCGTCGGCATTGAAGTTGAGGTCGCCGTTGGCCACGTCGGACACCAGCAGGGCGGTCAGGGGATCGGCTCCGGCGTCCGTGTCGTTGGCCAGCACGCCGCTTCCGGTGGCGACCGTCAGCAGGGTGTCCTCAACGCCGCCGGCGTAGCTGTCCGCAACGGCGATCGGGGCGATGTCCGGTGCGACGGCGATGGAAACGGAGTCCGTGTCGCTGAGCGCACCGCCCGTACCCGTATTGCCCTGATCGTTGGTGATGATCTGCAGGGAGGCGGTGCCGTCGAAGCCGGCCGTCGGGTTGAAGCTGAGGCCGGCAAGGGCGGTGTTGACGGCCGCGATCGTGCCGGTGAACGTCATGGCGGCATCGGCCGTGCCATCACCCACGGTAAAGGTCAGGCCGGCCACACCCGACAGGCTGAGCGTGCCGTTGGACCCGGCCAGCTGGATCTGCTGGGACCCGGACGTGGCATCGTCGGCGATGGAGATGAGGTTGCCGTTGACGCTGGAGAACACCTTTGCCGTGCTCGTGTAGGCGGACTGCGCGCCCGGCACGGAGTTGACCGGCGCGTCGTTGACCGCCGTGACGGTGATGGTCACCGTCGCCGCCGTCGCCGAGTCGAAGATGCCGTCGTTGGCCTTGTAGGTGAACGAGTCGGTGCCGTTGAAGTTGGCGTTCGGGGTGTAGGTGCCGGAGCCATCCGCGTTGAGCGTCAGGACACCATTGGATGGCCCGCTCACGGGCCGCGGCGTGGCGACGGTGAGCACGGCGCCCTGGGGATCGGTGTCGTTGTAGAGGACTCCGGGCGCCGCGATCGTCAGGCTCCCGTCCTCGCTGACGGTGGCCACGTCGGATAGGGCGGTCGGCGGCGTGCTGACGGTCACGTTGCTGTACGTGGCCGTGGTGTTGGTCCCTGCGGCGTGGGCATTCGTGGCCAGGCCCACGTCGATCGAGCTGGCCATGGCAATCGTCTGGGTGCCGCGGACGGTCCAGGTCCCGGGCACGCCACTGACATCCGGCGCAGTCTCGCCGGTGAATACGTTCCCGATGCGGGTGAGGCGGACCCACACCGGCAGCGTGAGGACCGCCGAGCTGCCGCCGGTGCCGGTGGTGCCGTTGCGATAGAACCACTGGTCCGACCCGGCGTACCTGAAGCCCATCATCGCGTGCTGGCTGGCGCTGGCGGTCGTCTCTCGGAACATCACCCCGGCCTTGGCATCGGCGTTCGGGCCCGTGAGCGTCAGGATCTTGGCGGTCACGCGACCGTCGCCCGTGAGGACCAAATAGTCGAAGTGGAACTGGTCGCCCGCTCCCCAGATGTCCGCGCCGCAGCCGACCTCGGTGTATGTCGGCGTCAGGAAGGAGGAGGTGCCTGCCGGCGAGCATGTGCCGATGTTGACGCTGGTGAAGATGCCGGCTGCCGCGACGTATGGCCCCACGAAGGGTCCGCCGGCAGCGCTCCCGGGCACCCCGACGGGAGTGACGGGGTCGGTGCCCGTGTCGGCGGCGGCACGGGCCAAATCCAGCCGGCCGTTGCCGGTCTCGGCCTGCGTGCCGATCGGAGCCGCGGAGCGCGCCAACCGGCCGACGATGACCGCGTTGGAGGCATCCCCGTCCAGGGCACGCAGCACGGCAGCGGCTCCGGCCACTTCGGCTGCGGCGGCGGAAGTGCCGCTGATGCTGCGGTACTGGTCCTCGCTGAGCGGATCCGTGCCGGCATTGGCGGCCGTGGTCAGGATGTCCACGCCGGGTGCCGCCAGGAAGGTCTGCTGGCCGTGATTGCTGTCCACGGCCAGCGCATCAGTTCGGTCGGTGGAGGCGATCCCCATGACCTCGTGGTCGCCGGCCGGATAGGTCTTGGTGGTCACGCCGTCGTTGCCGTTGGCCGCCACCAGCACCACGTCGCTTTTCCAGGCGTAGTCCACGGCTGCCTGCAGGGCGTCCGAGTAGCCGGGGTTGGAGAAGGCCATGAGGATGACGTCGGCCCCGGCGTCGACCGCGGCCACGATGCCTTGGATCACGGCGCTGTCCTGGCCTGTGCCGTCTGCGCCGAGCACCGTGATGGGCAGCACCCGCACGCCTGCGCCCCCGATTCCCGCGATGCCCACGGCGTTGTCCGTGGCTGCGGCGACGATGCCCGCCATCGCGGTGCCGTGGCCGTGGGGATCGGTGTCGGGAGGCGACCCGTCGACGAACGAGAGGCCCGGCAGCAGGCGACCCTGCAGGTCTGGCTGGGAGGCGTCCACGCCGGTGTCCAGGATGGCCACGATCGCCTTGCCTGACGGCAGGCCCTGAGCTTGCAGAGTGTCCCAGCCGATGCGCGGCAGGGACCACTGCTCGGCGTAGCGGAGGTCACTGGGCACGGCCTCGACGTCGCGGCTGAGGTCCCGCTCCACGCTCAGGACCGCGGGATCGGCTGCGAGCGCCGCAGCGGCAACAGCAGATGGCCAGGCGAGCTGGACCATCGCAAGCCGCAGCTCCGGCACGGCGGAGCGCACAACGGCACCCGCTGAGTCCAGCGCCGCTGCCTGCTCCTCCGCCGAGGTTCCCTTCTTGAACGTGACCAGGTAGTCGATCGCGGCCGCCGGAGTCGGGCTGGGCACCGGCAGCGCGCTCGGGGCAGGGGTGGGCTCGGGCGCCGGGGAGACGTCCGGGCTGGGCGCAGGGTCTGCGCTGGGAGGGGCACTTGGCGGGGCGGTGGCCTCCGCGCCTGGCTCGACGGTGGGCTCCGGCGCAGGCTCGGGAGTTGGTTGAGCGACCGGCGATGGATCGGCTGTCGGCTCGAGGGAGGGCCCGGCAGTCGGCGAGGCGTCAGCGACGGGAGACGGGTCGGCGGCCGGTAGCGGATCAGCGGCCGGAGTCGGCGCGACGGCCGGAGACGGATCAGCAGTTGGAGACGGACCAGCGGCTGGAGACGCGTCGGCGGCCGGAGCGGTGATGGCGGCCGGAGCGGAAATGCCACCCGGCGACGCTGCGAGCACAGACGCGGAGGGCAGCGAGGCCGCCGCGATGGTGAACAGCAGCACCGACACCAGGACGCGTGCCAGGTGCGAGGGCCGCTGCCAGACCCACGGGCTCGCAGCCACGCGCAGTGTCGTCCACGCCAGCCTGCGCTCCCCTCCCCGCGCTATTCGTGGCTGCGTGACCACCGTGAGCCCCTCTTCCTGTCCCGCCCGAGACGCCCATCAGGGCCGTCGAGTCGGGTCCAGCACCATTCAAGGCCAAACCCGCTCGCATCTCCATCGCCCGAGGGTCAGAGCCAGGCCGGACCCTCGCTGAGCCGTCATGTGCGGCAGGGTTCGGTCCGCGGCGGTTGTGTGCGGAATGGGGATGTGACCATCGTCCGGTGGATCGAGGTCCACCTGGGCAGTGAACGCAATCGGCCGCTTTGCGTCATTCGCGCCTGCGCGCAAACTCCGGCTCTCAGGGGGCCGCGAGTTCCCATGGGGCCGTGTTGGCCGTGGTGTCCGCGGCATCCACGAAGCGCACCGGGTCCAGCGTGAAACTGGCGTACGGGGTCGCACCGCTGACGGTGGCACGGTCCAGGACCATGCCGTTGGAGCCGGAATCCCTGCCCAGCACCCGAATACGCAGATCGTCGAGGATGGCCGTTGACGTGGCGACCGAGGCGATGGAAGCCGTGCTGAGTGTCAGCGTCGTGCCGGTGACGCACGCCGTGGGACTGCCGCTGCTGCCGAAGGTCCCCAGCACGGCGCCCGTGGAGATCCGCCGGACCTCGAAGGAATAGCACGCGGTCGAGCCCGCGGCCACGCTTGCGAAACGTAGCTCGAAGCTGACCGAGGACACCGCCACGCCCGCCGGCAGCGGTGCGTTGAAGTCGAAGTCCAGGTAGCGGGTACTGGTGAACGCGGTCGACCAGGCACTCGACGTGAACGTGAGTCCGTCCGCGCTGAAGCCCAACGGGGTCGAGCGATCCACGGCCGCGCCACCGCCGGACGCGTCCGAGACGCTGAATGGCGGCGTGACTCGTTCGCCCGGGAAGATCGCCTTGGTGCCGAGCAGGCCGCTGCCGTTTCCCGAGGCGCTGAACAGGGCCATGCTCGTCTGTAGAGCCGCGCCGGCACTCGCCACCAGGATCACGATCGAGACCACGACGGCCAACACCCGCCCGCGCCGGCCGAAAACACGGGGCTGGAGCGGCAGCTGCTCAGGGTGCCGAGCGATCGCGCCGGACTGGTCGATGGCCGGCAGCGCTGACGGCAGGCCGTGGCGAACGGACTCGTCCATCACGTTCGCCTACTTTCTGTCCATGCGCGCATGGCCACACACGCCGGGCGTGAAACGACCGACTGGCACCATGGGAACAGAGCCGGCGCTGCCTGGACACGGACCAGTTGGGTGCGGCCCACGGAACCTTCGTTCGGGGTCATGTGCCCAACGGTCGGCGGCCTCAGGCAAGCACACCCGTCGAGGGGACCGGCTGGAACTCTGGTTCCGGTTGTGTCGCCGGGTTGACCTTCGCCTGCCGCTCGAGATCCTCCAGGAGCCAGAAGCTCATGAGCAGCGAGCCGAGACTCGAAAGGATGCTGAGGATGCCACTGGGCATGGAGAGCATGGCGGTGAGGTAGCCCAGCCCGGGTGCGAACAGCGAGACGCGACCGATGACCGCGGAGGCCGGCACCAGCGCCGCGTCCGGCGTGGCGTTCGCGTCGCCACGGACCTGGAACTGGCGCTCGGCGCCGGTACCAGTGATGGCGACGATGCGGTGGGTGTAGATGACGGCGTTGGCGGCACGGATGGTGATGACATCCCCGATCACCAGCGAGCCGGTGTCGACGGGCTGCGTGACCGCCAGTGCGCCCAGGGGAATGGCAGGAGCCATCGAGCCACCGCGGATGACGAAGGTCTGGTATCCGAGCTTCGAACCGAAGCTGTTGACGGCGACCAGGGCGAGGAGGGCGAGCACCAGGGCCAGCCAGACGAGACCGACTGTCCGTCGCATCTGGCGGATCAGCATGGTTTGCATCGAGATCGCTCCGTGTTGGTTGAGTGCGGCCCGGATGCTCTGCCCGGGCCTCTCTCTAGCTGGGGCGAGGATCAGTTGTTGGTCGTCTGCTCGGCGTCGAAGGTGAACGTCGCCGTGGTGGTCGCACCCTGGAACGCGTTGGCGGTCGCGAGAGGAAGAGCGACGTTGAAGCAGAGAGCCTCGCTGTTGAGCGTGGTCGGCGGCAGGGCGCGGTCGCCGGCCTGGGCACCCTGCGCGGGATCGCCGATCAGCTTGGTCGTGGTGAGAGCCCCCAAGATGCCGCTGTAGGCGCTCGTGCCGGAGAGCGTGAAGCCCGCCGTCGTGCACGTGGTGACGCCGGTCTTGATGCTCAGCACCAGCTGGCCCATGAGGCCCTTGCTGTCGGCATTCGTGGCGACGGACGAGACTGCGTAGCGCAGAGCGAGGGTGCCGCCATTGGTGACGGTCAGTGGGGCGGTCACCTGGTCACCGGGCGCCATGTTGCTGAAGGTCACTACGGCTGTCGTCGGGGTGGTGCTGAGGATCACGGTCCCTGCCGTGAACGTGTTGGCCGGCACGGCGGCTGAGCTGGTAAAGACGGCCAGTGACGAGGCCCCGGCGGTCATGCCGGCGGCGGCGAGGCCGGCCGTGCCGAGGAACAGCAGTCGTGTGTGCCAGCCGGCAGTCTTGATCATGGTGACCGGGTCCCCCTCCGCTTCCCCGCTGGAAGCTTTGTGTTGTTGACGGGAGCCCCGTAGCGGGCGTCCCTTGTCCATCGATGTCATCTGACCACGAATTGGCTCGGTGTGGATAAGCCAGAAGGGGCATGGCAGGGGGTACTGGTGGGTACCGAGCGGGCTCGTCCAGGTTCGGTGGCGGGCACTCCGGTGGGTCGTGGTGCGGGCCGGAGGGGCTGCACCACAAGTACGGCACGCGTCAGTCGTTAGTCCTGGAGTTGCGACGGAGCGCGACCCGGGAACAGTGGCCCCAAGTGGCGCGCTCGAACGTCCGGAAAAAAGGCGGCTACGACACCAGGGAGAACGGCGCGTCCACGTCGATGCCCAGTGTCTCGATGGCCTTGGCGACTGTGGCGGCTTCGATCTGTCCACAGCGCGCCAGCTCGGAGAGCATCGCCAGCGCCACGTGCTCTGCATCGATCTCGAAGAAGCGGCGCAGGTTCTCGCGCGTGTCGCTCCGGCCGAAACCGTCCGTGCCGAGGCTGCGCCACGAGTCACCCGGCACCCATCGCGAGATCAGGTCCGGCCACGCCCGCACCCAGTCGCTGACCGCCACGATCGGGCCACGCGACGCGGGCTCCGCCAGGAGTTGTGTCACGACCGGCACGCGGGCCGGCTCCCCCGGGTGGAGCAACGTCCAGCGCTCGGCATCCAGCGCCTCGTTGCGCAGCAGCTGGTAGGACGGCGCGCTCCAGACGTCCGCGGCGACGCCGAACTTCTCGGCCAGGATGGCCTGTGCCTTGAGGGCCTGCTGCATGATGCTGCCGCTGCTCAGGATGGTGCCGCGCGGCGCGCCCTTCTTGGCGCTCTCGGCGGGGCGGAAGCGGTACAGCCCCCGAACGATGTCCCCGTCGCTGACGCCCTCCGGGCGCGGCGGCATCACGTAGTTCTCGTTGTACAGGGCCAGGTAGTAGAAAACGTCCTGCGGCTCTGGGCCGTACATGCGCTCGATGCCGTCGCGGATCACGATCGCGGTCTCATAGGCGAAGGCCGGATCGTAGATGCGCACGGCAGGCACGACCGAAGCGACGAGCAGGCTGTGGCCATCCTCGTGCTGGAGCCCCTCCCCGTTGAGCGTGGTCCGGCCGGCGGTGGCGCCGAGCAGGAAGCCGTGCCCGCGAGCGTCCGCAAAGGCCCAGAACTCGTCACCGGTCCGCTGGAACCCGAACATGGAATAGAAGATGTAGAAGGGGATCATCGGTTCGGCGTGCGTGGCGTAGGCCGTGCCCGCGGCCTGGAACGACGCGGAGGATCCCGCCTCCGTGATGCCCTCCTCCAGCACCTGGCCGTCCTTGGCCTCGCGGTAGCTGAGGACCAGCGCGGAGTCGACCGGGTCGTACCGCTGGCCGATCGGCGAGTAGATGCCGACTTCCTTGAAGAGCGGATCCATGCCGAAGGTGCGTGCCTCGTCCGGGACGATGGGCACCACGCGCTTGCCGATGCCCGGGTCGCGAATCAGGTTCCGCAGCAGCTTGGCAAACGCCATGGTGGTCGAGGCTTCCTGCGTCCCGGAGCCGCTCATGAACTCCGCGTAAGCAGGATCGGCCGGGAGTTCGATGGTCTTGGGCAGCACCACGCGTCGCGGCACCGGTCCGCCGAGCATGCGACGGCGTTCGAGCAGGTACTGGACCTCCGGCGAGTCGGGGCCGGGCCGGTAGTAAGGCGCGTCCTTGATCTTGGAGTCGGGAATGGGCAGCTGGATGCGATCCCGGAAGAGCTTGAGCTCCGCCTCGTTGAGCTTCTTGGCCTGGTGCGTGATGTTGCGCGCCTCCACGCCGGGGCCCAGCGTCCAGCCCTTCACGGTCTGGGCAAGGATCACGGTCGGCCCGCCGCGATGCTCCACGGCCGCGCGGTACGCGGCGTAGACCTTGCGGTAATCGTGGCCGCCACGGCGCAGGCCCTTGATATCGTCGTCGGTCTTGTCCGCCACCAGGTCCAGCAGTCGCGGGTCCGTGCCGAAGAAGTGCTCGCGGATGTAGGCGCCCGTCTCGACCGAGAACTTCTGGGATTCGCCGTCAACGCTCTCGCCCATGCGGTGGACCAGCACGCCGTCCACGTCCTTGGCCAGCAGCTCATCCCATTCGCGGCCCCAGATGACCTTGATGACGTTCCAGCCGGCGCCGCGGAAGACGGATTCCAGCTCCTGGATGATCTTGCCGTTGCCGCGGACCGGACCGTCCAGCCGCTGCAGGTTGCAGTTGACCACGAAGATCAGGTTGTCCAGGCCGTCCCGCGCGGCGATCGAGAGCGAGCCCAGTGACTCGGGCTCGTCCGTCTCCCCATCGCCAAGGAACGCCCAGACCCGGTTCTCGGACGTGTCCTTGATGCCGCGGTGGTAAAGGTAGCGGTTGAAGCGCGCCTGGTAGATGGCGGCCAGCGGCGAGAGGCCCATGGAGACCGACGGGAACTCCCAGAAGTCCGGCATCAGCCGTGGGTGCGGATAGGAGCTCAGGCCCTGGCCGGGCACGACCTCCTGGCGGAAGTGGTCCAGCTGGCTCTCCGAGAGCCGTCCTTCGACGAAGGCTCGGGCGTAGACGCCGGGGGCTGCGTGACCCTGGAAGAAGACCTGGTCGCCCATTGCCACCGCGTCCTTGCCGCGGAAGAAATGGTTGAAGCCCACCTCGTAGAGGGACGCGGCGGAGGCGTACGTGGCCAGGTGGCCGCCGATGCCCGCCGAAACGGCGTTCGCGCGCAGGACCATGGCCACGGCGTTCCAACGCACCACGCGCCGGATCTGCCGCTCCATCTGCTCGTCACCGGGGAACGGCGGCTCCTGCTCCGGAGAAATGGTGTTGATGTAGCGCGTCTGGGTCAGCGACGGCAGGCCGATGTTGAGCTGCCGGGCCCGCTTCAGGAGCTTGTAGAGGATGAACTGCGCCCGGTCGGCGCCCTCGTTCTGGACGATCGAATCCAGGGAATCGACCCAGTCCTCGGTTTCGGCTGCGTCGCGGTCCGGGAGTTGTCGCTTGAAGTCGCCGTACTGATCGAACATGCGCCGCACATCTTAGGTGCCCTACGGCGACGGCGCGGTAGCGCGTCCGGTGCGTTTGGGTGACGAGCCGCCCGGGTTACGGCGTGAAGATCACGTAGCTGCCGCCCCAACTGCCGTAGTCGTGGCTGTCCACACCGTTGCGTGTCGTGCCCGTGTAGTTGTCCTGGCCCGGCTCGATCTGGATGAAGACGTAGCCGCCGGTGGCAAAGGTGATCACCCCGGCGTGGACCCCGGCCGTGCAGACTGACGAGTCATCGGTATAGGTGTCCGTGCCCCAAATCGACGATGGCGTGCCGTTGGGCGGACAGGGAAAGGCGAACTTCTGTCCGTTCTTGCCGTTCAGGTCGGTGGCGTTGCGAACCCAAGGGTCGACTGCTGCTGCAGGCACCACGGGGACCGAACCGGCCGTGCCGGGAGCTGTGGCCGCGGGGCCGGTGGCAGCCGCTGCCGGCGTGCCGCCGGCGGCGCCGGGCGCCGAAGTGGGCACTGGCGTGGCACCGGATGATGAGCAGCCGGCCACGAGGGCCAGCGCAATGGCGACGCGTGACAGGCCACGCAGCGGAAGCATCTCGGTTCCTTTCCGGGCATCTGGACACAGATTGCGGCTCGGACCGCGACGGGAGGATAGCGCGACCTCATGGGAGTGCCATGGAGGCACGCACCAGGCAGTGGTCGCTGCCCCTCGGCGTGCAGTCCACGGTCATGGAAACCGGCCGGACGCCGTTCCCGCCGAAGGCCATATCGATGCGCACGATGCCCAGTGGCAACCACTTCATCTCGTCGGGGCGCCAGGTGGAGCCGGGCCCGAGACCCACATCGAGCTGCGCATCGCGGAGCCCGGCCGCCAGGTCGGCGTAGGCAGGCTCGCGGTCCGTGACGTTGAAGTCGCCGGCCAGGATCAACGGTTGGCCGCCGGCAAGCAACAGGTCCACCGTCCGGCGCAGCGTCCGGATCTGGCCATCGCGAATCGTCGGGTCGTAATCCATGGGGATCGGCAGCGGCCCAAGGTTGTGCCACGAAGCGGGGAGCGGATGCGCAACCACGACGTGCAGCATCTGCCCGCCGCCAAGGTCCAGGCGCGCCCACACGACCGGCGGGTCGTCGGCGATCCGGCCGCTCTCGACGATGGGGTAGCTGCTCAGCAGCCCCATGCCCAGCGAGTCGTCGCGCGGAAAGAGCAGCTGATAGGGAAACCGGGCGCGAATCTGCGCGTCGGCGCGGATGGGATCGGCGTCCCGCCGCGCAAGCTCCACCAGGCCGACGACGCCGGTGCTCACGTCGCGGATCTCCTGCACCACGGCGGTCGGGTCGGCCTGGCCGGTCTCCAGGTTCCAGCTCGTGACACCCACCGTGGCTCCGGTGACGTCACCCGGCGGCATCGAGAACCAGACCGGCCCGAAACGGATCACGGCAACCGCGACCGCGATCACGAGCGAGACGCGAAGGACAGCTCGCCAGCCCCGCGCATGGCGCCCGGCCGCCGACGGTACGGACAGCAGGGCGGGCAACACGAACGGCAGCACGCTGACGAAGAGAAACGGCATTCCGACTTCCGCCAGCGCCAGCCATCCATCGCGTTGGGGCGCGATCACGGTGATGATCGACACCGCAACGACGGCGATCGCCCAGGCGCTTCCGGCGACACAGAACCAGACGCGCAATTCGGTCAGCCTTCCTGCACAGAGTCGGACGTATCCTAGCCAGCGTGCCAGACGATCTCGCGACACCTCACGACGACCCGCCCATCCCGGCCCCGGGCACGCGACTCCAAGGGGTGGCGCTCGGCATCGACGTGGGCGGCACCGGCGTCAAGGCCGCGCTGGTCGACCTTGCCACCGCGCGCCTGGTCAGCGATCGGATCCGCGAGAGGACGCCGCGTCCCGCGGATCCCGAGGCGGTGGTTGCCGTGATCAAGAGCGTGGTCGCGCGGGCACTCGCGGGCCACGAGCTGCCCGAGTTCCTGCCCGTCGGCTGCGGTCTCCCTGGCGTGGTCAAGGACGGCCGCCTCACGACCGCGGCCAACATCGACCCGGGCTGGGTCGGTTGGCCCGCGCAGGAGAAGATCGGCGAGGCCATCGGACATCCCGCCATGATCATCAATGACGCGGACGCAGCCGGGCTGGCCGAGATGGCCTACGGCGCGGGTGAAGGCGTGGACGGAACGGTGCTCCTGCTCACGCTCGGGACCGGCATCGGCAGCGCCCTGTTCATCGACGGTGCCCTGGTGCCCAACACCGAGTTCGGCCACATCGAGGTCCACGGCAGGGACGCCGAGTCACGCATCAGCGGCGCCTCCCGCGAGCGACGCAGGATCGGCTGGAAGGTCTGGTCGCGCGAGTTCAACTTCTACCTCTCGCGACTGGAACTCTACGTGGAGCCGGACCTCTTCATCCTCGGCGGCGGCGTCTCCAAGGAATGGGCGCGGTTCGGCAAGTTGCTCAACCGGCCGACGGCGATCACCACGGCGGCCTATCTCAACGCATCGGGGATCATCGGGGCGGCGTACGCGGCGGCTGCTGCCTGGCATCGACAACAGCGCGTCGAGCATGGCGGAAGGGGCACCGAGCCCGACGGCACGGCGGCTGGCTCGAGCGATGCGTTTGTCAGGGACCCGTACGGGGAAGTGGCACCGCGGGCCGCGATCAGCCACCCCGACGGTCACGGGCCCAAGGCCCACCACGCCAAGGCGCCCGGCGGATACGCCGATTCGGACGTTGAAGTGCCCGTCGCAACGGACCCGATGTGACCCGGTCGCGCTGACCGATTCGGTGCAGCTTCACCTCCTCGACGCCACCTACGAGCTCTTCCGGGCCCACTTCGGGCGGCCGCCTCACGCGGACGCGAGCGGGGCCGCGGTGGGTGCCACGCTGGGCGTGGTCGAGAGCGTCCTCTCGCTGTTCCGCGATGACGGCGTCACGCACCTGGGTTGCGCCACCGATCACGTGATCCGCTCGTGGCGCA
>CAZENL010000057.1:0-18982 GCA_964513505.1 uncultured Anaerolineaceae bacterium | reverse complement strand
GCTCACGTCCGCGGACAGCGTCGTACGGGCATCGAACATGGTCAGGACGACGCCCTTGAGGTGGAGCGAGGGATTCACCCGATCGCGCACGAGATTGATCGTGGAGAGGAGCTGACCGAGTCCCTCGAGTGCGTAGTACTCGCACTGGATGGGCACCAGGACGCTGTCGGCGGCAGCCAGGGCGTTGACGGTGAGCAGGCCGAGGGACGGTGGGCAGTCAAGGAGGATGAACTCATAGTCGTCGGCGATGGGTGCCAGGGCGTGCGCGAGGCGGCGTTCGCGATCCGGAAGCGGAACCAGCTCCACTTCGGCTCCGGCCAGATGGCGGGACGATGGAACGATCGAGAGTCCTTCAATGCGCGTCGGCTCCACGAGGTCGGCGAGCGAGGTCGAACCGACGAGGGCCTCGTAGACCGAGCGATTGACGGTCCGTTTGTCCAGACCGGCGCCGCTGGTCGCGTTGCCCTGCGGGTCCAGGTCGATGATCAGGACCCGGTGGCCATCCAGCGCCAGATAGGACGCGAGACTGACCACCGTGGTGGTCTTCCCGACGCCGCCTTTCTGGTTCGCGCAGGCAATGACCTCGCTCACTCAGATGCCTGGCCGGAGATGTTCCACGTGAATGAATTCTACCGGAATCGGGCGGTTCTCGCCCGTGCGCGAACGGTCACGACTGCCCTGCGACGATCGGTCATACCCATGGGGGTGAGTGTAGCCAGGGGCTCTTGGCGGCCGATTTGGGGATAACTCGTAAGCGGCGTTGTTTCACGTGTTACCTTACGGTGAAACAACAACCGGCGGCTCGTGGGGCGACTTGGAAACGATGTCTGGACGGGAAGAAACGAGCGCCGTGGCACCCGCCGAGCCACACGCGGCGGCGCCGCCGCTCGTCGATACGCTGTCCGACTTCGACGCGGGGTTCCTGGTCGGGATCCTGGTTGGGGAGGGCCATTTCGGCGGAGACGCGCGGCAGCCGCAGGTCACGCTGCGCATGCATACCGATCACGCGGCGCTCTTCGCCTGGCTGACGGAGCACGTGCCCGGCGGCCGACTGTATGGGCCGTACGAGCACAGCGGCCGGCGCTACTACCAGTGGATGGCGCGCGGCGCCTACCTTCGAGAGGAGCTGGTCCCGCTGCTCGACCGGTGGCTTGGCCCGCAGCACAGCCAGCGCGCGAATGATCGCTACCTGCGCATGAAGTCGCGCTATGGCTTGGGGCCGACCTGACCAGGCGCGAACGACTCGCACCAACCGACCGCCGGAAGCATCCCACGCTCGACCAGCCTCCCGGGAGGGCCCGTAGAGCGGCCTGGCTATACTCCGGTGGTGGTGCCGCAATGGCTCCGCTGTAGGGTTCGGCAGCGCTCGCTGTCGGCGTGCATTCCCCAGCCAGGCACGTACAGATGAGCCTCCTCATCGCAGCGGTTGGCGCCGTATTGGCGTCGTTGCTCGAAACCAGCGTCCTCCCCGAGCTTCATGCCAGTCTCGATCTCGTGCTGGTGTTCGCCTTGGTGAGCGCCATGCTGCTGAGCGTCGAGGAAGGGCTGATCTGGGCGTTCCTCGGAGGCTTGACCCTGGACCTGTTGACTCCCGGCGGTCGCGCGCTGGGCTCCACGACGTTGTGCCTGCTCCTCGCGACGGGAGGCGGCCTGGTGATCGCACGCATCACCCAGCCGCCGCGCGTCCTGACCGTGGTCGTCGCCGTGGTGGCGCTCACCTTCCTCTACCACGCGCTGCTCGCAGTGGTGCTGGCCGCCACGGAGGGCGTATCGCTGGCGGGCTTCTCCTTTGCCTCCGCAGCCGTCACGGCCGTCCTGAACGGAATCCTGGCGGCCATCGCCGGGCGCTTGATCCATGGGCTTTCGATGCGCTTCAGCCCGGCTGAGCACAGCCTCCGATGACCGGCATCGGTCGGGCGCCGTCGCCACGCCGCGCACTCCTGCCGCGCTTCGTCCTGTTCGGGATCGCGGTTGTGCTGGTGATCAGCGCGCTCGGGATCCGCCTCTTCGATCTGCAGGTCGCACGCGGCAGCTACTACACGGGGCTGTCCGACGCGGCGCGAACGGTGCTCGAGCCGATCACGACCAGTCGCGGCCTCATTTACGACCGCAAGGGCCGCCTGCTGGCGGACAACGTGCCGACGTTCGCGGTGAAGATCCGGCCCGCGGACTTGCCGGTGGCGCAAAGGACCGACGTCGCCGCGCGCCTTGGCCAGCTGCTGGACATGACGCCCGAATCCATCATCGAGACCCTGGACCGAAACGCGGCGTCCAGCTTTGACCTGGTCCAGATCAAGTCGGACATCCCCACCGATACCGCGCGCGTGCTGGCACAGGAACACCTTCAGCTGCCAGGCGTGTACGTGGACGTGGAGGCGCAGCGCGATTACCTCTACGGCCCGCTGGTCTCGCACCTGATCGGTTTCACCGGTCCCATCTCCACGGACCAGTACGCCAACCTCAAGGACCAGGGCTACCTCAACGACGACCAGATCGGCAAGGCCGGCGTGGAGGAGACGTTCGAGCAGCAATTGCGCGGCACCTACGGCAGCCAGGAGGTCGAAGAGGACGCGCAGGGCCGCGTCGTGCGCGTGGTCAGGACGGTGCAGGAGCCGAAGCAGGGCAACTCGCTGGAGCTCACCATCGACGTCGAAACCCAGCGCATCGCCGAGAAGGCGCTCAAGTGGGCCATGAACGTGGCCGGCCTCAAGCGCGGCGTCTTCATCGTGATGAACCCGCAGACGGGCGAGATCCTGGCCATGGTCTCGCTGCCGACCTACGACGACAACCTCTTCGCCCAGGGCATCAGCAACGCCGCGTACCAGAAGCTGCTCACGGATCCGGCACGGCCGCTGCACAACTTTGCGGTGACCGACCAGTTCCCACCCGGCTCCACGTTCAAGCTGGTGACCGGCTCCGGTGGGCTCCAGGACGGCAAGATCACGGCCCAGACAAAGCTGCACACGGCCGCCTTCCTGAGCATCGGCCGCTATCGCTACTACGACTGGAATCGCGCGGGATTCGGCAACATCACCATCTACGACGGGTTCGCGCACTCGTCGGACACCTTCTTTTTCCAGGTCGCCGGCCGCCTGGGCATCGACCGGCTGGCCTATTGGGCCCATCAATGGGGGTTCGGCGAGAAGACCGGCGTGGACCTGCCCGCGGAAGCGGCCGGGATCGTGCCGAGCAACGAGTGGAAAGAGAAGGTCTTCAACGGCCAGCCGATCTACCCCGGCGAGGTCTACCAGGCCGGCATCGGGCAGGGCTATGACATGGTCACCCCGCTCCAGTTGATCGACGCGTACAGCGCGCTGGCCAATGGCGGCAAGCTGCTGCGCCCCCAGATCGTCCGCCGCGTCCTGGCACCGGACGGGTCCGTGGTCCAGGACTTCCAGCCCGATCTCATCCGGCAGTTGCCCATCAGCCAGGACAATCTGCGCACCATGCGGGTCGCGGCGCGCAACGTGCCGGTCTCACGACACACCTACAACCTGGTGGACCTTCCGATCGTCATGGCCGGCAAGTCGGGCACAGCCGAGTTCGGGTTACGGGACAGCCGGGGGAGGCTGCCCTTCCATTCGTGGTTCGTCGGCTTCACGCCGAAGGACTACACGAAGCATCCGGCCACCGATCCGAACGGCTTCGACGCGGTCAAGGGCACCGACAGCCAGCTGGCGTTCCTGGCATTCGCCTACGACTCCCGAACCACGGGAAACGCCGGCACGGAGATCGCCAAGTACTTCCTCCAGCTTTACTATCACACCGACGTGGACCTGCGCATCAAGTCTCTTTTGGTGCGCGACAACTTCTATGGCAACTGAGGGCGCGATCATTCGCTTTGACAACGGATCGGCGCTGAGCCACCACCGCTGATGGGCACGCTGCGGCTACAGCCGGCGCGGGTGGGTGCCTTCACGTCCAAGGCGGTCTCCAACATCTGGAGCGTCTTCGACATCCAGCTGGCGTTCTACGCCCTGGCCCTCACGGTCATCGGCCTGCTGCTGGCCTACACGAACAGCGCCGACGCTCCGCTGGCGTCAGGGTCGGTGTTCACGCGGGCGCTCATGTGGCTGGCGATGGCGATCATGGCCTTCACCCTCGCCTGCTCGGTCGACTACCGCTGGTTCCGCTCGTTCGCGCTGCCGATCTACTTCGTAAACCTGGCTTTGCTGGTGGTCACGCTGGCGATCGGCAGCGGTGTGGGCGGAGCCTCGCGCTGGGTTTCGATCGCGGGGATGCAGTTCCAGTTCTCCGAGATCGCAAAGATCCTCATGGCCATCGTGATCGCCCGCTACCTCACCTCCCGGGGCGAGAAGGTCGGCAACCTGTGGACCATCCTCGGCGCCGGCGTGATCGTGGCGCCGCCCCTGGCGCTGGTGCTCATCCAGCCGGACCTCGGCTCGTCGCTGGTCTTCGGCGCCATCGTATTCGGGGCGCTGTTCGTCTCGGGGGCAAGCATCCGCTGGCTGGCCGTCGCCATCGGCGTCGGGCTTGCCTCGATCCCGTTCATCTGGAACAACGTGCTGGCGTCCTACCAGCGCGATCGCCTGCTGGGCATCATCAATCCGGGCTCAGGCGCACAGAGCACGTCGCTCTACCAGGTGACGCAGTCGCAGATCGCGGTCGGTTCGGGCGGCCTCTTCGGCAAGGGGCTCACCAACGCCGTCATCAGCGATCGCTACCTGCCGGTCAACACCACCGACTTCGCCTACGCCTCGCTCGGCGAGCAGCTGGGTTTCCTCGGTGCAGTCCTGGTCCTCATCCTGTTCGGAGCGCTGATCTGGCGCGTGTTGCTGGTGGGCTGGCGCTCCAAGGATCCGTTCGGGCTGGCGTTCGCGGCCGGGATCGCGTCCATGCTGCTGTTCCAGGTGCTGGTCAACGTGGGCATGGTCATCGGGCTGATGCCGGTCACCGGGATCCCGCTGCCTTTCATCACGCACGGCGGCGCGTCCCTGATCAGCATTGCCTTCGCGCTGGGGATCCTTCAGAGCATCAACATGCGCCAGGATCGCCCCAGCTGGTAGGCGGCCGTTCCGACGAGGCCGGGTCCTTCCCGCCGAGGGAACCTAGCGAGACGCGCGCGACGACTTGAGCTGCGCAATCTCCGCGCGATACTGACGGCCGACCGGTGATCGCTCGAACCACTCGAGGAAGTCGGGGTCATAGGCCGCGATCTGGCCCAGCGACCAGCCACGGTAGCGTCCGAAGTCCATCACGCTCCCAGCGGCCGGTCCACGTGGAGGCCCCGCCTCGCCGTAGGCCGTAATGGGCTCGTTGGCCAGGGGAGCTTCCGTTGGACGGCGGACGAAACGGTCCGCGCTCCGACGATCGCGCCGGACCACCAGCTCCGAGTCATAGCGGACCCGCTGCTCCGGATCCTTGAGCACGGAGTACGCCTGGTTGAGCTCCAGCATGCGACGCGCCGCCTCTGGGGTGCCGTCTCGATCGGGATGGAAGCGCTGGGCCAGGCGCCGGTACACCGTGGCGATGACATCCGCGTCCGCCTCCGCGTCCACCTGGAGCACCTTGTAGTAGGTGCGGCGGCCGGTCACGCTCCGAACAGGTCCATAGCCGCCCGAGCGTAGCAGAGGCCTCCGCCACGCTCAACGGGGCGATTGAAGCGTGCCCTGCCTCACCGTTGACGCTCACGGGCGATCCCGGGTACCATTTCCGTCCCCGCCAAACGGCTTTGGCAGTTTTTCGCGCGCCGCGCACGGGAGCACAGGCCGGGCGGCCGGACTTCCTGACCACACTACCTTCGGGGAACCATGTACGCAGTCATCGAATCGGGCGGAAAGCAATATCGCGTCGAACTTGGCAACGAGATCGAGGTGGATCGGCTGGACGTCGAACCGGGCCAGACCATCCGCATGGAGCGCGTGCTCCTGATCGCCGACGGCGATGACGCCACCATCGGCCGCCCTCTCGTGGAGGGCGCACTGGTCAACGCGGACGTGCTCCGCCAGGACCGGGGCGAGAAGCTGGTCGTCTTCAAGTACAAGCCAAAGGCGCGCACGCGTGTCAAGAAGGGCCACCGCGCGGACTTGACGGTGCTGCGCATCGCGGAGATCGCGCTCAACGGCAAGAGTGCTGCGCAAGAGGCGGCCGCAGTCGCGGCCGAGCAAAAGGCCGCTCGCGAAGCCGCTGAGAAGGCCGCCGGCGAGAAGGCCGCCGCCGACAAGGCGCTGGCCGCCAAGCTCGCTCCGGCCGCAAAGCCGGCCGCCAAGGCAGCCAAGACTCCGGCCGTACGTGCCAAGGCAGCCCCGAAGGCACCGGCCGCGGGAGCCAAGGCGACCACCAAGACTGCCGCCGCGAGCACCTCGGCGCGCACGCAGGCCGGCGAGGACCGCACCAAGGCCGCGTCCGCCAAGACCAAGGTGAGCAAGAAACCCGCCACGACCAAGAGCACCGCTCCCAGCAAGCCCACCGCCGCCAAGGACGCGTCCGCCGGCAGCACCAAGAAGGACGAGTAATCAGCCATGGCCCACAAGAAAGCCGGCTCCAGCTCCAAGAACGGCCGTGACAGCGTCGGGCAACGGCTCGGCGTCAAGGTCGGCGACGGCCAGCTGGTCCCGGCCGGCTCGATCATCGTGCGGCAGCGCGGGATGACCTTCCTGGCCGGGCAGGGTGCCGGCCTGGGCCGGGACTACACCGTCTTCGCCACCGTGACTGGCCACGTCAAATTCGAGCACGAACGAACCAACAAGAAGCGCATCCGCGTGATCAAGGACGAGGCGGCGACCGCTGCGGCCGCTGCCATCCGCGCGGGCGCCTGAGAAACAGAGAGAACCAAACGTGAAACCCGGTATCCACCCCCACTACCAGCAGGCGCAGGTGACCTGCGGCTCGTGCCACACCACGTTCAGCGTGGGGTCGACGCGTCCCGAGCTGCGCGTGGATGTCTGCTCCAACTGCCACCCGTTCTACACGGGCAAGCAGACCATCGTCGACACCGCGGGCCAGGTCGAGCGCTTCCAGAAGCGCCTCGAGCGCTCGGCGCGGAGCTGACCGCCAAGCCTCCGCGCGCGGCGCGCCCCTAGCCGGCAGGAAGAGAAGAACTGACATGGCACGCTTCGCCTACGGCGGACAGGCGCTCCTCGAAGGCGTGCTGATGCGTGGCCAGACGGCCATCGGCGTTGCGGTCCGCGGCCCGGAAGGGCAGATCTTCGGTGCTCAGGAACCGCTCGACAGCCTGCTCCACCGGAGCCGGTTCGCGCGCGCCCCGTTCTTCCGCGGGATCGTGCTGCTGTACGAGACGCTGGTCATCGGCACGCGCTGGCTGATGCGCTCCGGCTCTTTGGCCGCCGCCGGGGAGGGCGTGGCCATGGGTCGCGGCACCCTGGCGGTCACGTTCGGGACCACCATTGTCATTGCCGTCGGCCTGTTCGTGTTGCTGCCGCTCTTCCTGGCACAGGGCGCCACCAACGCCGCCATCCCCGGTGGCCAGGTGCTGGTGCAGCACTTGGTCGAGGGGCTGATCCGGATCGCCATCTTCGTCGGCTACTTGCTCCTGGTGAGCCGTTCTTCGGAGATCCGGCGCGTCTTCCAGTACCACGGCGCGGAGCACATGACCATCCATGCCCTGGAGCACAACGACCCACTGACCATCGAGCGCGTTCGCCGCTACCCGACCGCGCACCCGCGCTGTGGCACCGAGTTCCTGGTGATCTTCATCATCGTGAGCATCCTGCTGTTCAGCCTGCTCGCCGGGACGGAGCTGTGGATCGCCATCGTCGGCCGCATCCTGCTGATCCCGGTCGTGGCGGCCGTCTCCTACGAGATCCTTCGCTGGGGGGCGAAGCATCGCGAGAACTGGGCCGTGCGCTGGATCTATATGCCGGGCATCTGGCTCCAGGCGATCACCACCAAGCAGCCCGATGACTCGATGATCGAAGTGGCCATCGCGTCGATGCGCGAGGCGCTCGCCGCCAATGGTGAGGAGGCTCCGGCAGGCAGCCTGGAGCCGACCGTGGAGGCAATCCCGGACGTGCATGCCCTGGCCGCCGACATGGAGGCCCGTTCGGCGGGCAGCGGGCCCGACACGCCGATCTCGTGAGCTTCGAGGATCGGCTCGCCGAAGTCGAGCAGCGCCTCATCGAGATCGAGGCGGAGTGGGCCACCCCGGAGGTCTCCGCGGATCCCGAGCGCAGCCGGAAGCTGGGCCAGGAGCACGCCCAGCTGGCTCCCGTGGTGGCGGACTATCGCAAGTTGCGCGAGACCCGCGAGCAATTGGCAGCGGCGCGCCACGAGCGGGAAACCGAGACAGACCCCGAGTTCCACGCACTGACTGCCGAGGTCATCGGCGAGCTCGAGCAACGCGAAGCCGCGCTTGTGGAAGCGCTGCGCGTCCAGCTGCTGCCACGAGACCCCAACGACGACCGCAACGTGATCATCGAGATCCGCGCCGGCACGGGCGGCGAGGAGGCCGCCCTGTTCGCGTCCGAACTCCTGCGCATGTACCTCCGGTACGCTGAGCGGCACCGCTGGAAGACGGACATGCTCTCCGCCA
Organism: uncultured Anaerolineaceae bacterium; assembly: GCA_964513505.1. Lineage (GTDB taxonomy): Bacteria > Chloroflexota > Limnocylindria > Limnocylindrales > CSP1-4 > JAFMJV01. The sequence goes on along the minus strand of CAZENL010000057.1, from coordinate 10,470 downwards.
ACGAGACGGGCATCGGGGGCTTTCGGGAAGCGATCGTGCAGATCATCGGCAACGGCGCCTACAGCCGGCTCAAGTTCGAGGGTGGTGTGCATCGCGTCCAGCGCGTGCCAGAGACCGAATCGAGCGGCCGCATCCACACCTCCACGGCCACCGTCGCGGTGCTGCCGGAGGCCGACGAGGTGGAGGTCGACATCGACGAGGACAAGGACCTCCGCATCGAGGTCAAGCGCTCCTCGGGTCCCGGCGGGCAGAGCGTCAACACCACCGACTCGGCCGTGCGCATCACCCACCTGCCGTCCGGCCTGGTGGTCGAGATCCAGGACGAGAAGAGCCAGCACAAGAACAAGGCCAAGGCCATGTCCGTGCTGCGAGCCAGGCTGCTGGACATGGAGCAGAAGAAGGCGCACGAAGCGGAGGCCGCCGTGCGGCGGTCCATGGTCGGCTCCGGCGAGCGCTCCGAGAAGGTTCGCACCTACAACTATTCCCAGGATCGGGTCACCGACCATCGCATCAACCTGGACCTGCACAACCTCCCGAACGTGCTGGACGGTGACCTGGACCGCCTCATTGACGCGTTGATCACCACCGATCAAGCGGAGCGCCTGTCGCACCTCACGGACGGGATCGCAGCGGGCGCGTGACGCAGACCTCGGTGGACACCCACGTGGCGGCCGCCTCAAAGGCCAGTGGCGACGTCTTCGACGCCCAGGACCACGTCGCCGCGAGCCCGATCACCCGCGCCACCGATCTCACCGGTGTCCTTGTGCTGAAGCACGATGTGCTCTTCCTGGTCAGCGACGCGTTCGGTGACGTGCACGTGGATGGGCGCGGCCTTGGCCTCTATGCCGGCGATACGCGCTTCCTGTCCCTGTACGAGATGCGCCTCAACGGTGAGCGGCCGGTGGTGCTGCGGACCGGCAGCGGGGCGAGCTACGGCAGCTCCATCCAGCTCACCAACCCGGACCTGATGCGCAACCCGGATGACAAGACCAATCCCGAAGTGGTGCTGCGGCGCCAGTCGCTGGGCATCGTGCGGAACCGCGTGCTGTCGGACACCTTCACCGAGACCATCCGCCTGGAGAACTACACGCTTCATCCTGAGCATTGCTGCGTGACGCTGCGCCTTGACGCCGACTTTGCGGACATCTTCGAGGTGCGCGGCGTGGTCAGGGCCGCGCGCGGCCGGCGGCACGCGGACCAGCTGGATTCAGACCTGATCACCTTCACGTACCACGGTCTCGATGACCGGGTGCGGAGAACGCGGATCCAGTTCTCGGAAGTGCCGCGCATTGCGCCCGCGAGCATGCCCGCGGAGGAAGTCGTGGCGCGTGTCCGCGCGGGCCAGGACTGGGACCCGCCCGACCTGGCGGCGGCACCCGGCCAGATCCAGGTGGTCTTCGACTGGACGCTGCCACCCGGCGGCAGCCGCAGCCTGGGCATCACGGTGCGCCGCGAGGAAGTCGCGGCTGCGGCATCCACCGCTTGGTCCACGCCGAGCCCCCGGGTGATCGGCGGCCAGGAGTCGGAGGCAGCCCACCGAGCCTGGTTCGCGAGCAGCGCCAGCGTCTCCACCACGCACGTCTACGCCGACCGGGCCTTTCGGCGGGCACTGGCGGACCTGCGCCTGCTGGTCAACAGCGGACCAGGCCCGGGCGAGCGGTACGTGGCAGCCGGCGTGCCGTGGTTCAGCACGCTGTTCGGGCGCGATTCGATCATCACGGCACTCCAGTTGCTGCCGGTCCGTCCGCAGATCGCCCAGGAGCACCTGCTCATCCTGGGAAGGTTGCAGGCCACCGAGGTGGACGACCTTCGAGACGCGCAGCCGGGCAAGATCCTGCACGAACTGCGCACCGGCGAGCTGGCGAACGCCGGAGAGATCCCGCACACGCCCTACTACGGCTCCGTCGACGCGACCCCGCTGTGGCTGATTCTCCTCGGCGAGTACGAGCGCTGGACCGGCGACCGTGCCCTGGTGGATCTGCTGTGGCCGAATGCCCTTGCCGCGCTGCGCTGGATCGATGACTACGCGGACGCGGACGGAGACGGCTTCATCGAATACCAGCGTCGCTCGCCGCAGGGCCTGGTGAACCAGGGCTGGAAGGACTCCACGGACGCGAATCGCTACCGCGACGGCCGCATCGCCGACGCACCCTTGGCGCTCGTCGAGGTGCAGGCGTACGTCCATCGCGCGCGCCTGGAACTGGCACGCCTGGCCCGCGCTCGCGGAGAGATTGCGCTCGCGGAGCGGCAGGAAGCGTCTGCCGCGGCCATGGCCGCTCGCATCGAAGCCGCGTTCTGGATGGAGGACGCCGGCACCTATGCGCTGGCACTCGACGGGGACAAGCGGCAGGTGGACGCGATCGGTTCCAACGCCGGGCATGTGCTCTGGTGCGGCACCGCATCCGCCGAGCGTGCCGAGCGGGTGGCCGAGTCGCTCATGAGCCCGCAGCTGTGGAGCGGCTGGGGAATTCGAACGTTGTCGTCCGACATGGCGGGTTTCAACCCCATCGGCTACCACCTCGGCTCCATCTGGCCCCATGACAATGCGATCGCCGCGGCCGGACTCCTCCGCTACGGTCTGCGCGAACAGGCGGCGCGCGTGGCGGGCGCGATGCTCGAGGCAACCATGTACTTCCGCGACTCACGGCTGCCCGAGCTCTTCTGCGGTTTCGACCGATCCCAGTCGCCGCTGCCCGTCCCGTACCCCGTGGCGTGCTCGCCGCAGGCGTGGGCGGCAGGCTCGCTGTTCCAGCTGCTGTCGGCGATGATGGGGCTGGAGCCGGATGCGTCCACGCGCACCCTGGTGCTGCAGTCGCCGTCACTGCCGGAATGGCTGCCGGAGGTGCGGCTGGAGAACGTGCGGGTCGGTGACGCGGTGCTGGATCTTCGCGTGCGTCGCGCGAACGGCTCGGCGGGCGTGGAGGTGCTGCGGCGAACGGGAGATGTCTCGGTCGTCGTGCGCCTGTGAACGGCGCGCCGCCGACCGGTCCGACGGTCGGCGCACTTCTCCAGATGGCCGTCGAACGGTTGCGCGCCAGCCGCTCGGAGAGCGCGCGGCTGGACGCGGAACTGCTGCTCGGCAACGTGCTGGGCGTCGACCGGACCGTCCTGATTGCACATTCGGAGGCACGCGTCGGCACAGGCCAGGCGACGGCGTTCGAGGCAGTCCTGGCGCGGCGCGAGGCGGGTGAACCGGTTGCGTACATCCGCGGGGTCAAGGAATTCCATGGCCTGGCCTTCAGCGTGGACGCCCGCGCCCTCATCCCGCGCCCGGAGACGGAGCTGCTGGTGGACCTGGTCGTCGATCGCGTCCGCGAAGTGCTGACGTCCGCGCCGCGATCACCTGGCGCGGATCCCTTTACCGCATGGGACATCGGCACAGGATCCGGCGCCATCGCCATTGCCGCGGTCGTCGCGCTGCAGGCCCGCGGCTACGGTCGCGCTGTGGTCCGAATGCTGGCCAGCGACCTGTCCGCCGACGCCCTTTCGCTGGCCATCGAGAATGCGGTGGGCCACGGCGTCGCCGACCGGATCGAGTTCGCCCGCGGCGACCTGCTTGACGTGGAACCGGCCGCACCTCCGGCCGTTGACCTGATCGTGGCGAACCTCCCCTACATCCCGAGCGACGACGTGTCCAACCTTCCGGTCGCTGCAAGCTTCGAGCCACGGGCCGCGCTCGACGGCGGCCCGGATGGCCTGGAGGCGATCCGGCGCCTGCTGCCCGGGCTGCCGGCGGTGGTGCGAACGGGTGGTGCCGCGCTGCTGGAGATCGGCTCGGACCAGGCCGAGGCGGCCATGGCAGCAGCACGCGCCGCGCTGCCCGATTGGACGGCCGAGGTGGTCCCCGACCTGGCCGGCCTGCCGCGCGTCCTGCGCCTGGAAGCGCCTCGAGCCACGTCCGCGTGACGGTCCCGACGGTGCTGAGCTCCGACGAAACGGGCGCGATCGAGGCGGCCGTCGCGTCCATCCGTGCCGGCGGCCTGGTCGGCATCCCCACCGAAACGGTCTACGGCATCGCCGTGCTGCCACGCGAGGACCGGCTGGAGGCGCTGCTGGACGCCAAGCGCCGCCCGCCCGAGAAGGGTATCCAGCTGATCATCGACGGACTCGACCAGGTCGCGGAGCTGGTCCTGGTGCCGCCGGCCGCACATCGCCTGGTCGCGCGTTTCTGGCCGGGCGCGCTGACGCTGGCGCTCCCTCTCCTGCCTGGCGTGGTGCTGCCGGAGTTGCTGACCGGGGGGCGCGACACGCTCGGTGTGCGGCTGCCCGACCACGCCGTGCCGCGCGCCATCGCTCGACGGGTGGGGCCCATCGCGGTCAGCTCGGCCAACGTCAGCGGAGAGCCGCCGGCGGTGGACGTGGCAAGCCTGCTGGCTGCGGTCGGCCCGTCGCTCAGCGTGGTCATCGACGACGGCCCGGTGCGCGGCGGCGTGGCCTCGACGGTGGTGGGCATCGACGCGGATGGCGGGCTGACGTTCTTCCGCATCGGCGCGCTTTCGGAGCACGCCGTCCGCGAGGCGATCCTCGACTGAAATGCGCTCCGTGCCCGCCATGGGACGCGAGCGACGGCACAGGTACACTGGCGCGGCCAGTCCCGCCGAGGAGTTCCGCGCATGACCCTGACCGCCCAACGGGCCATCGGCAACGCCCCACTCGCGGACGTCGACCCTGACCTCTGGGCGGCCATGCTCAAGGAGCGCGACCGCCAGCGCGACAAGATCGAGCTGATCGCCAGCGAGAACTACGTCTTCGCCGCGGTCATGGAGGCGCAGGGTTCCTGGCTCACCAACAAGTACGCCGAAGGACAGCCGGGCAAGCGCTACTACGGCGGTTGCGAGTTCGTCGACGTGGTGGAGCTCCTGGCCGAGGAGCGCGCGCTGGCGCTGTTCCCCGGCGCGGAGTTCGTCAACGTGCAGCCGCATTCCGGCGCCCAGGCGAACATGGCCGCGTACCTCTCCGTCCTGGACCACGGCGATCGGATCCTGGGCATGAACCTTGCCCACGGGGGACACCTGACGCATGGCTCCCCGGTGAACTTCAGTGGCAAATGGTTCGAGATCCACGCCTACGGGGTGCGCGAGGACAACCAGCAGATCGACTACGACGCCCTCGAGCGCCAGGCCTTGGAGATCCACCCCAAGCTGATCGTGGCCGGCGCCAGCGCCTACCCGCGCACGATCGATTTCGAGCGCCTCGGACGGATCGCGCGCAAGGCGGACGCCCTCCTGATGGTGGACATGGCGCACATCGCCGGCCTGGTGGCTGCGGGCGTGCATCCCAGCCCGTTCCCGCATGCCGACCTGGTCACCACCACCACGCACAAGACGCTGCGAGGACCGCGCGGCGGGGTGATCTTCGCGCGCGAGGCGCTGGGCAAGGCCGTGGACAAGTCCGTGTTCCCGGGCACGCAGGGCGGGCCGCTCATGCACGTCATCGCGGCCAAGGCGGTGGCTTTTCACCTGGCTGCCACCGATGAGTTCCGCGAGGACCAGCGCAAAACCGTCGCCAACGCGGCCGTCCTTGCCGACACGCTGGCCAGGAACGGCGCCAAGGTGGTTTCCGGCGGCACCGACAACCACCTGATGCTCGTCGACGTGACGCCGCTCGGCGTGACCGGGCGCCAGGCGGAAGAGTTGCTGGACGGCGTCGGCATCACGGTCAATAAGAACGCCATTCCCTTCGACCCGCTGCCGCCGAACACCGCGTCCGGCATCCGGCTCGGCACGCCGGCGACCACCACGCGTGGCTTCGGCGCCGCCGAGATGCGGCGCGTCGGCGAGCTGATCGTGCGCACGCTCCGCGAGCATGAGGACGCGGCCGTGCGGGAGCAGGTCGCCGACGAAGTGCGCGAGATCTGCAGCCGCTTCCCCGTTCCCGGTCTGCCTCCGGCGTGACCGAGGAAGAAGCCAAGGCCCTTCCGATTGTCATCGCCGCGCTGATCGCGGCGAGCTTGGCCAGCTTTGTCCTCACGCCGGTCGCCATCCGCTTTGCCCGTGCCGTCGGCGCCATCGACGTCCCGGACAACGACCGGCGCGTCCACCGCGAGCCCGTGGCGCGCGCCGGCGGTTGGGCCGTGGCCGTGGCGTTCACCGGCGTCGGCCTGCTGGCCGTCTGGATCACCAGCTCCAGCGGGTTGATCGCGCCCGGCCACGTCAAAGACGTGACCGTTGCCGCGCTTCTCGGCGGCACCCTGGTGGCGGCATCTCTGGGCTTCATCGACGACCGCTTCCAGATCAAGGCACGCTGGCAGTTCGGCGGCCAGATCCTGCTGGCCCTCATCCCGGTGGCGGCCGGGATCGGCATCGCGGTGGTCTACAACCCGCTCCGGGGCGGCACGGAGAGCAACTTCCAACTCAACTTCCCGTTTCCGGCGCTCCTGGCCGTGGTCTGGATCGTGGGCATGATCAACAGCGTCAACTTCATCGACGGGCTGGATGGCCTGTCCAGCGGCATCGCCCTGATCGCGGCCGCGACGCTCGGCGTGATCTCATTCACCCAGGGCGAGCCGACGGTTGCGCTCCTCTGCGGCGTGCTGGCCGGGGCGCTGGCCGGGTTCCTGCCGTGGAACTTCCATCCGGCGCGCGTCTTCACGGGAACCACCGGCGTCACGGCCGTCGGCTACGCGCTGGCCGTCCTGTCGATCCTGGGAACGGCCAAGTACGCGGTGGCGCTGCTCGTTCTCGGCGTGCCGATCATCGACACCTTCTGGATCATCATCCGACGCGTCTCCCACAAGAAGTCGCCGTTCACACCGGATCGCGGGCACCTGCATCACCGGCTGCTCGACCTGGGGCTGACGCACCGCCAGGCGGTGCTGCTGATCTACGCGATCTGCGCGGTGCTCGCGATCCTGAGCCTGTATCTCTCCACGCGAGACCAGCTGTACACGTTCGTGGGGATCATGGTCGGAGGCGGCCTGTTGCTGTTCCTGCTCACCCGGCGTGGTCGCCGGGCCGAGGCGCTCAGCGCGGAAACGTACCCGGAGGAATCAACGTCGCCGACGGGCGCGGATGACGATCGCGTCAGCAAGGCGTACGCCGAGGGTCGCGAGGCGGCCGGTGGCCCATCTTCCCGCTGAGCTGGCGCGGCAGAGCCGAGTTGGGCGGAGGCTGGTGCTGTGACCGCTGATATACTTCGCGACGCCCAGACTGGATCTCCGTGAACGGCACCGGACGGGCGGCATACGCCGTCCTCTTCGCCGAATTGGGCGTCGCGCTCTTCGTGATGACGCTCTTGGGGGCCCTGGCGGGTCACTGGCTTGACCAGCAGTTGAAGACAAACCCACTCTTCGTCTTGGTGGGCTTCCTCGGCGGCGCGCTGGTCGGGGCGGTGGGCGACTATCAGCTCATCACCCGGTTCCTGGCCAGGTTCAACGACTGATCAACGACCGCGCAGGGTCAGCGCGGCGGTTCGGGAGCAAGCGTGTCGAGCGAAGGTCCGGTCAACGAGGTTGCCGCTGCCCAGCGCCCCGAGGATTCGGAGGTCGCGGCCCCGCCGAGCCCGGGAGCAGCCAAGCACCGGCTGAGCCCCAAGCAATTCATCATCGCGCTCATCGCGGTCGCGCTGGCGATCGACATCTTCGCCTTCGTGGTGGCGCCACCGTTCCCGTCGGGTGGGCATCCCGGCGATTCGTGCGCGTTCCCCGTCTGCTACATCAATGGCACGCTGGAGTTCCCGGCTCCGCACGTGGTCTTTCCGCCGCAACCGGAGACCACCGCGGCCGCGACCGGACTGGTCATCAGTGCCGACGCCACCATCCCGTCGACGGTCTTCACGATGTGGATCGTGGGCGGCCTGTTGCTACTGGTCATCATCGCGATGACGCGCGGCGGTGCCGGCGTCCCCGGCCGCCTGCAGAACGTGGCCGAGTGGGCCTACGAGTCTCTGGAGGGCTTCGGCGTTTCGCTCGGCGGGTCCCAGGCCAAGCGCTACATCCCGATCTTCGCGTCCTTCTTCCTGCTCATCCTGTTCTGCAACTGGGCGGGCCTGATTCCGCCGGTCGGTCGCGTGGAGTTCCTGCGCGCCCCGACCAGTGACGTGAACGTGACCATCGGGCTCGCGCTGGTGGCCTTCGCGATCATCGAGTTCGAGGGCTTCCGCCGGCTCGGCGTTGTCGGCTACCTGGGCAAGTTCTTCCCGCTCTACGAGTTCAAGAACGGCATCGGCGCCGGGATCATCGCCCTCTTCGTCGGCCTGATCGAATTGATGCTCGAATTCGTCAAGCCGCTCACGCTCTCGATGCGTCTCTTCGGCAACATCTACGGCGGCGAGGTGGCACTCGGCGTGATGACGTCGCTCACCATTGCCATCATTCCGGTGGCACTGCTTGGCCTGGAGTTCATGCTCAACTTCATCCAGGCGCTCATCTTCAGCGTCCTGACCCTCATGTTCATCGTGCTGGCCATCGAGAGCCATCACGATGAGGAAGGCCACATCGGCGAGGAAGTCGTGGCGGCCATCGAAGGCGTCCCGCAACCGGCCGGAGCTCATTAGAGCCTCGGCCGCCACCAAAGGCCCAAGAAGACCCGGGCCAATCACCCGGGCGTAGGAGGAACTGGCAGCATGGAACACATCGGCGCAGGTCTGGCGGCCATGGGCGTCATCGGCCCCGGCATCGGCATCGGCATATTGGCCGGCCTCGCGGCGGGTGCCATCGGCCGCAACCCGGACGCGGCAGGGCAGATCCGCGGTCTCGCCATCATCCTGGCGGCATTCGCCGAGGGCCTTGGCGTGCTCGCGATCGTGGTCGGCCTCCTCTCGATCTTCATCACCAACTAGCAGAGTCCCTGAGGTGAACACCCTGGCCGTCCCTGGCGCGGCGGCGACGTCCGCAGCCCGGGTCCGGCGACCGGGAGATGCCGCATGACCATCAACCTGTTCTGGATCCTGATCTCGGCGTCCACGTTCATCGTGTTCGCGGGCCTGGCCTGGTATTTCGGCTTCAGCGGGCTGACCAGGAACCTGGAAACGCGCCGGGCGCGCATCGAACAGGGCCTGCGCGACGCGGATGAAGCGCGGCGTGAGCGTGAGTCCGCCGCGGACGAGCGCCAGAAGACGCTCGCCGAGGCTCGTCGGGAGGCGCAGGAGATCCTGGCCCGGGCACAGCGCCTCAGCGATGAGGAGCGTGAGCGCGGCATTGCCGAGACACGCGCGGAGATCGAACGGCAGCGCGAACAGGCCGTATCTGAGATCAACGCCGAGCGCCAGCGCGCGGTGGCCGAAGTTCGCTCGCAGGTCGCCGACTTGGCGTTGTTGGCCGCCGCCAAGGTGGTCGGCGAGACCATGAATGACGAACGGCAGCGCCGCCTGGTCGAGCAGTTCCTGACCGAGGTGACCGCCGAGGTCCCCGCTGCGAACCAGCGCAACTGATGAAGAACGCTCGCGGCAGTGCCCGCCGCTATGCGGAGGCAGCCTTCCAGATCGCGGATCAGGACGGCACGCTGGACGTATGGCTGAAGGACCTGGACCTGGCCGCGGCCCTGCTCGAGCCGCCGGACGTGCAGCGCCTGCTGGCGAACCCGGCCATCCCCATCCCGGTCCGTGCGGATGCCGTCGGGCAGGCGCTCGGCACGCGTGTCTCCGAGAAGGCACGCAACCTGGTGCTGCTGCTGATGCGGCGCGGTCGCGTGGACCTCGTGGGTGCCGTTGCCGCCGCCTATCGCGCCGAATACGAACGGCGCAACGGCATCGTGCGTGCCACGGTCATCAGCGCCACGCCACTCGATGCGGCCGAGCAGGCGGCGATCCGCCAGCGTCTCGGCCAGATGGTCGGGGGCACGCTGGAAATCGAGCAGCATGTGGATCCAGCCATCCTCGGCGGCGTGATCGTCCGCCTGGGTGACCGCATGATCGACGGCAGCGTCCGCGGCCGCCTGGAGCGTCTGCGCAGCCGCCTCGAAGCCGGCGTCATCTAGCCGCACTCCATCAGCAACCCACCACCAGAGCCTTCCGAAGCCCACACGAGGACCGCCGCATGGCCATCCGATCCGACGACATCACCCAGATCATCAAGAGCGAGATCCAGAACTTCGACACGACCACCGAGATGCGCTCGGTGGGGCAGGTGGTCGAGGTCGGCGACGGCATCGCGCAGATCTACGGCTTGGAGGGCGCCCTCGCGTCGGAGCTGCTGGAGTTCCCCAACGGGGTGAGCGGGATGGCGCTGAACCTCGAGGAAGAGACCGTGGGCGCGGTGATCCTCGGCGACTACACCAAGATCAAGGAAGGCGACACGGTCAAGACCACCGGCAACGTGGTGGAGGTGCCGGTCGGCGTGGAGCTCATCGGCCGGGTCGTGGATCCGCTCGGCCGGCCGATCGACGACAAGGGGCCGATCAAGACCAAGACCTTCCGCCCGGTGGAACGTGTCGCCCCCGGCGTCATCAAGCGCCAGTCGGTCGACACGCCGGTGCAGACCGGCATCAAGGCCATCGACGCGCTGATCCCCATCGGCCGCGGCCAGCGCGAGCT
>CAZENL010000056.1:14522-18987 GCA_964513505.1 uncultured Anaerolineaceae bacterium | reverse complement strand
CCCGGTTTCCGTGCCGGCACCCGCGCCCGGGCCTGCGGCGCCTCGCAAGCGCTCGACCTGTGCCGTCATCTTCGCCGCCGCCTGCCAGCGCAGCGGCTCCAGCTCATCGGCGAGCCGCAGCGACGCGGCGCCGCGATAGGAGATCAGCCGGCGCGCCGCCAGTTCGCCCAGCCCGTCCAGGTCCAGCGCGGCGGCACCGAGAGCTCGTGCGGGGGCGCCAGCCCGAATGAGCCCGGCGTCCATGCCCAGCCGCGCCTCCATGGCCATCGGGTAGATGGAGGCGGGCAGCGTGGCCGTGCTGGAGGCCGTGCCGGCCAGGACGGCCCGCCGGCGCGTGGCTCGTCGCAGCACATCTGCCTCGGCGGCCTCTACGCCGATGCCGCGTCGCGCAACGGTGCGGTAAACGGGGATGGCGAGGATCTGTGAGAGACGCCCGAGGTCCACCTGGATGCCGCGGTCCTCCGCCTCGTCGCCGAAGTTGGCGGCCACCACCACCGGCAGGCCCAGGTCGCGGCAGGCAAGGACCATGGGCAGGTGGCGTGCCAGGTCCGTCTGGTCGACCACGACCAGCAGCGCGTCCGGCTCCTCGGCCAGCAGCATCTCCCAGAAGAGCGGGCCACCGGTCGGGCGATCGGCCATGGCCGACGTGCCCGGCAGGTCAACCAGCCAGGCGGCCGTCTCCGTGGTGGGGGATCGGTGCGCGACGCGGCTCAGAGCACCGCGGACGCCGCGGCGTTCAGCAGCTTCAACGCCGAGGGCACGACGTTCCACGGACACCGTGGTGCCGGGCACGTTGCTGCGTTCTACGTACGTCGCCGAGGCGCGAGCAAGGAACGTCGATTTGCCGACGTTGGGCCGCCCCACCAGGCAGATGACCGGGGTCGAGCCAGCCGCGGGCGGAGTCGCCTCGCCGCTGATCCGCTCACCGTTGGCCGGGAGCGCACCGTGACATCCGCTGGTCACGGCTCGGTTACCTCGATGGAGCGGCAGATGGACCTTCCCAGTGCCAGCCGAGCGCGGCCGAGCGAGACGATGACCGGCCCGCCGCCCGCCACACGGCCGGCCACGCGCACCAGCGCTCCGGGAACCAGGCCCTCGCGGGCCAACTCAGCAGCGACGTCTGCGGGCACCGCGCCGACCACGGCGGCGGCACCGACGGCGATCCCGTCGAGGTTCCTGTGGCCGATCGACAGGGCTGCTTGGGTGTTCGCTGAAGGTACGCTTTCCATCAGTGTCCATTTCAGCGGCTGGCAAGCCCCCGCGGCACGGCCGGATGGCCCCTATTGAGGGTGCACTTCTCCCGTCCGCGACGGGACCGCGACTGAGGCGGGGCTTAGATCGCCTCGGCGGCGAAGGCCTTGGAGCGGCCGTAGAAGATCCGCTTGGCGACCTCGGTCATGGCCACGTACAGGCCCGTGATCGCGATCAACGTCACCAGCACGGGCAACGGCAGTGCGTCGATGCCCAGCGGCGCGGCGAACGGGCTGTAGATCAGCAGCACGGTCAGGATCGCCACGCCGATGCTGCTCACGGCCAGCAGCCGGCTCGGTCGGCTGCGGAAGAACGGCCGCCGCGTGCGCAGCACGAACAGCACCAGCAGCTCCGTGGCCACCGATTCCAGGAACCAGCCACTGCGGAACGTGGTCTCGTTGGCGTTGAAGACGATCAGGAGCACGCCGAAGGTCAGGAAGTCGAAGGCGGAGCTGACCAGCCCGAACACGATCATGAAGTCCCGCACGAAGCGCACGTCCCAGCTGTGCGGACTGCTCAACTGCTCCTCGTCCACGTCGTCGGTGGCGATCGTGGTGGAGGGGAAGTCCGTCAGGAAGTTGACCAGCAGGATCTGGTCGGCGAGCAACGGCAGGAAGGGCAGGAATGCCGACGCCGCGGCCATGCTGAGGACGTTGCCAAAACTGGCACTGGTCGTGGTCATGACGTACTTCATGGTGTTGGCGAACGTGCGGCGGCCCTGGCGCACACCGTCCAGCAGGACGCGCAGGTCCTTGTCCAGCAGCACGATAGCGGCCGATTCCTTGGCCACGTCCACGGCCGTGTCCACGGAGATGCCCACGTCGGCCGCGTGGAGCGCGGGCGCGTCGTTGATGCCGTCACCCATGTAGCCCACCACCCGGTCCCCGGCCCGCAGCGCGCGGATGATGCGTTCCTTCTGGGCCGGCTCGATCTCGGCAAAGATCGTGACGTCCGCGACGCGCGCCGCCAGCGCGGCGTCGTCCAGCTTCTGGATCTCGTCGCCGGCCACGACCTCCGTCCCCGCGAGGCCGACCATGCCCGCCACGTGCTGGGCCACGAACCGGTTGTCGCCGGTGATCATGCGCACGGAGATGCCGTTGGCGGCCAGGTCGGCGAGCGTCTGCGTGACGTCCGTCTTGGGCGGATCCAGGAAGGTCAGGAAGCCCTGGAAGGTCATGCCGGCTTCGTCTGTCGCGGCCAGCGCGGTTGCCTTGGGCATGGCTCGCGTGGCCACGCCGAGCACGCGCAGTCCGTCCCGGCTGAAGTCCTCGTACCGCTTGCGCACGTCGGCAACGACCGAGCTCATGGAAACGTCCTTGCCGCCCGAGCCCGCAGCATGGGTGCATACCGCAACCACGTCGTCCAACGCACCCTTGGTGATCATGGTCACGGCGTCGCCGTCCTGGACCAGCACGCTCAGGCGCTTCCGACTGAAGTCGTAGGGCAGCTCCGCCAGGCGCTTGGCCGTGCCGAAGTCCACCTTCCCGGGCGCGAGAACGGCCTGGTCGATCGGGTTGACGAAGCCCTGCTGGAAGTGGGCGTTCAGGGCTGCTGCCCGGAGCACGGAATCGCTCGGCTTGCCGTCGACATCCAGCGCGCCCTGGAGCACCACGGAGCCGACGGTCATGGTGCCCGTCTTGTCGGTGCACAGCACGGTCATGGCCCCGAAGTCCTCGATCGCGTCCAGGCGCTTGACGATCACGCGCTGCTTGGCCATGGCCCGGGCGCCACTCGAAAGGCTGATGGTCACGATCGCGGGCAGCAGCTGCGGCGTCAGGCCCACCGCCAGCGCCAGCGAGAACAGCGCGGCGTCCAGGAGCGGCCGCCCCAGGATCGCGTTGATCACGAAGATGGCCGCGACCAGCACCAGCATCACGCGCAGCAGGAGGTAGCCGAAGGCGGTCATGCCGCGCTCGAAGCCGGTCGCGGTCGGACGCTCCTTGAGCCGCGAGGAGATGTGCCCGAACTCCGTGGCGGCGCCCGTCCGCATGACCAGGGCCGTGCCCGATCCGCTGAGCACGTGCGTGCCCAGGAACAGGCTGTTGCTGCGCTTGGCGATCGCCGAGTCGGCGGCCACCACGCCGGGCGCTTTCTCGACCGGGAACGTCTCGCCGGTCAGTGTCGCCTCGTCCACCAGCAGGCTGTTCGAGTCGATGAGCAGGCAATCGCCGGGGATCACGTCACCGGCCGCCAGCGTGACCACGTCGCCCGGGACCACGTCGTGGACGGGCACCTGCACGTGGGCGCCGCCGCGCACGCAGTCGGCCTTGACCTGGACCACGGCCAGCAGCGCTTCCACGGCCCGCGACGCGCCGCGCTCCTGCCAGAAGCCCAGCAGGCCGGAGAGCACGATGATCGCCAGGATGATGAGCGAGTCGGTGACGTCTCCCAGCACGCCCGAGATCACCGTCGCGAAGATCAGGATCAGGACGATGGGGCTCTCGAACTGGCGGATCAGCAGCGCGACGTCACTCGCGCGCCGGCCGCCGTGGGAGGCGTCCGGGCCGCTCCTGGCGAGCCGCGCGGCAGCCTCTGCCGCCGAGATGCCGGTAGCGGAGGAGCCGACCGCCGCATAGGCCGCGTCCATCGTGAGCGACCAGAAGGGCGGCGACGCATCCTGCGCGGGGGCGCTCGGCGGCGCGACCAGGCGACGGACGGGATCCAGGCCCAGCCTCGGCCCGATTCGGATTGTGGCCACCTAACGACAAGGACCTCGATGGTCGTCCGGGCGGCCCGCGTCCGCCAGGACGCGCCACGGCTGCCGCTCTGTTAACAGGCTAGCTGCAGTTCTCGTCCGGCGCGTATTTCGGCGCGGTCAGCCCAGGCGGGTTCCCCTGCACGGCCAAACTCGGAGCGTGAATTCGGAGGCACCGGACCGAGCGCGGACCACGGCACGGCGCGGGCCCGGTCGACGGCCAGCCGCGCAGCATTCCAAACGGATTGGACACGGGATGGTCGAATCGGACTATGGCTCGGGTCGCGACCATGCAGAGGAAGCCTCACCACGCATCGCGGAGCGGAAATGCGACGAAGCCCGCGCCGTTGATCAGCGAATCGAAACGCTGATGAGGTCGACTCCCTGTGGCAAGAGGGCCGGAGCGCTCACGTGGGCACGTCCGTCCGGGGTCGCTGTCCAATCGGATTGGAATCGTGTCGCAGAGCCGTGTCGGCCCGGGCGCCGCGAACTGCCTTGGTCACCACGGCGCCGCTCAAC
>CAZENL010000056.1:0-14422 GCA_964513505.1 uncultured Anaerolineaceae bacterium | reverse complement strand
TGGCCGGCGCCGCTCAACGTGGGCAGCCGCTCATCGCCACCCCGTTACATCCTCAGGACGCGGGCGGCACCACCAGCACGGAGCAATGCGCGTGCGTCAGCACGTTGCGGGCGACGCTGCCGAGGACCAGTCGCTTGAAGCCCGTGTTGCCGCGCGTGCCCATGACGATGAGGTCGGCGCCGTGCTGCCCGGCGATGGAGATGATCTGGTGTGCCGCGTCGCCGAACGGGACGACGGTCTCCGCCTGATGTCCTTCCGCAACCAGGCGGCGAGACGAGGACTCGGCGATGGTCTCGTGCTGCTGCTGTGACTCGCTCTCGAGCGCGCCCCGTCGCTCAGGCGGGAAGCCCACCTCGGCGGAGAGCATCACGTCCCAGGTCTGGGCCGCATCGGCGACGCTCACCACATCGACGTGCGCGTGATGAAAGATCGGCCAGTCTCGGAGCTTCCGCTCCGCACTGAAGGCGTTGTCCGAGCCGTCGTGCGCGAGGAGGATTCGCTCCAGCCGGGTGCCCCTGGCCACCAGCACCGGACACGGCGCATGGTCGACGACCTCCGCGGACACCGAGCCGAGCACCATGGATGCGATCGAGCCATGGCCGCGACTGCCAACCAGGATCACATCGGCGCCCATCTCCCGCGCCGCGTCACGGAGGACGGTGGAAGGCCGGCCGAGCACCACCTTGTAGTCCGTGGTTCGACCCTGAACGCGGAGCTGATCGGCGGCCGCCTTGGTGACCTCCTCCAGGGCGTTGTCCAGGCTGACCTCGAACTCGCCGACGCCGGGTGCAAACCCCACGAACGGCCCATAGAGCGACATGGGATCAACGGCGGCGACCACGCGCAGCTCAGAACCGTCCGGCCACGGGAGCGCTGCCGCCAGGTTCATGGCTACCTGGGCGCACGGCGACCCATCCGTACCGATGATCGCCTTCATGGTCGTACCTCCGCGCGAGCCGGGAGGTCGAATGCACTCCCGGCAATGATCCATGAAAGCGCCGGCAAGCGCGATCAGCCAGTGCCGATTGGACCGCCGCAGGCGGGTACACGGCACCGCCGCAGGTGGCCGATGGGCACACGGCGCAGTTGCCGCCGGAGTTCGCCGAAAAGGCCACCTTTGGTCACGTCTGGATGTGCCGGACGGCCCTGCCGGGTGTCGCCGTCCCGCTCGATGCTTCAGCCCGCGATTGACGAATCGCCAAGGCTCGCCGTGGTGTCGGCGGCCCCAATCGGATGATCCGCCTCAGGGTGACTGGTCGGCCGTCGGCCGGAGGACCGGCGTGCCGGCCAGCTCGCCCGATTTGACTCCTTGCAGGGCAACATTGGCCCGATCCAGCGGCATCACGTGTGTCTGCGGCACGATCGGGATCTCGGCCGCCAGGGCCAGGAAGGCCGCCGCGTCCTGTCGCGTGAAGTTGGCGACGCTGCGGATCACCCGTTCGCGCCAGAGCAGGTCGTAGTCGAAGGCCGGAATCCCGTCGAGGTGGATGGCGTTGATGGCCACCGTGCCGCCCGGGCCAACGGAGCGCAGCGCCTCCACGACCACCGAGCCGACCGGGGCGAACGTGATCGCGCCGTCCAGGGGCGCCGGCACGGGCTCCTGGTAGCCGCCAGCCCAGGTCGCACCGAGGGCCAGCGCTCGTTGCCGCTCGGCGTCAGAACGCGTGACCACGTAGACCGCCATTCCCTGGTGCCTGGCCACCTGGAGCGTCAGGAGCGCGGACGCGCCGAAGCCGAACAGGCCCAGGCGGCCGCCGGGCTGGACGCCACTGAGGAGCAACGACCGGTACCCGATCACGCCCCCACACAGGAGTGGCGCCGCATCAACATCCGAAAAGACCTCGGGGATTCGCAGCGCGAACGCGGCCCGGACCGTGATTCGTTCCGCGTAGCCACCGTCGCGGTCCAGGCCGGTGAACTGCGCCGCGGCACACAGGTTCTCGTGGCCGTCCCGGCAGAGGGCGCACGTCCCGTCTGCGGACGCGAGCCACGCCATGCCTACCCGGTCCCCAACCGACCAGTCGCGCACGGACGATCCGACGGCTTCCACGCGACCGACCACCTGGTGGCCAGGGACCAGTGGCAACGCCGGCGGGCGGAGATCGCCCTCGCAGATCTGAAGGTCCGTGCGGCATACGGCGCAAGCCGCCACGCGAATCAACAACTCATCCGGCGCAGGCTGCGGGTCGGGCAGATCGCGCGCCTCGAGAGGCGCCGAGTCGATCGGACCTGGCCGTACCAGCACCATCGCGCGCACGTTCCCATCGTGCCACCCCGGCCACGGTCACGCGGTGGATCCGCTCGCGGCGGCGGCAAGGCCTTCCGGCATGCCGCCTTCGGGCCGTCTCGCTCTGCGCTCCCAGTGCGAACCTGTGGACGATCACCTGGTCCACTCCCACCGGAGATCGAACATGCTTCGCCGCGGCGTGGCCGCCTTCATCGCACTGGACGGGCTGATCCACCTGACCGGCTGTGCCGTGCCGTGGAAGCCGGCAGTCTTCGAGGGCCTGCCCGGATCCCTCCATCCCCCTCACTGAGCAAGGAGACGGACATGCGCGTCCTGGTCACGGCCGCGTCCAAGCACGGCGCAACCGCGGAGATCGCGGTCGCCATCGCGGAATCGATCGAGCACACCGGGCATCACGCGGTGGTGGCTCGCCCAGAGGAACTCGCCTCCATCGAGGGCTACGGAGCGGTCGTGCTGGGCAGCGCCGTCTACGCCGGCCACTGGTTGGAGGAGTCCCGCGCGTTCGTGAAGCGCCACCATGCGGCGCTGGTCACCATGCCCGTCTGGCTCTTCTCCAGCGGACCCATCGGCGATCCGGCCAAGCCCGACGCGGACCCGGTGGACGTGAGTTCCGTCACCACGGCCACTCGCGCGCGCCAGCACCGCCTCTTCCCCGGCCGGTTGAGCAAGCACCAGCTCGGCTTCGCGGAGCGTGCCATCGTGGTCGCGCTGCGCGCCCCTGAAGGGGACTTCCGCGCCTGGAACCAGATCGACGCCTGGGGCCGGGAGATCGGCAGGGCGCTGGACGCCGAGTCCGGAGTCAAGCCGGAAACCACGCCGGCCGGAGAAAGCGCCGCCTGAGGAATTCGGCCCGAAACGCCCGAAGGGGTACCCTCGGAGTACAACCCGCCGACGGTGCGATCGCATCGCCTGCCCCTATCGGAGGTCCGGGGATGCCCGCCCGTGTGCGCCTGCGCAAGCCCACCCACGATGAATCCGCTGCCGCGGACGCTGCGCCCAAGACCGCCGCGCCGTCCAAGCGCGACCTGGAGCTGATCAACGCGTACTGGCGTGCCGCCAACTACCTCTCGGTCGGCCAGATCTACATGCTGGACAACCCGCTGCTGCGGGAGCCGCTCAAGCCGGAGCACCTCAAGCCGCGGCTGCTCGGGCATTGGGGCACCACGCCCGGCCTGAACTTCGTCTACGCCCACGCGAACCGCGTCATCAAGGCGCGCGACCTGGACGCCATCTATGTCATGGGTCCCGGCCACGGCGGCCCGGCCACGGTCGCCAACGCGTACCTGGAGGGCACCTACACCGAGGTCTATCCCAACATCTCGCGTGACGCCGAAGGCCTCAAGCGACTCTTCCGGCAGTTCTCGTTCCCGGGCGGCATCGGCAGCCACGTCACGCCGGAGACCCCCGGCAGCATCCACGAGGGCGGTGAGCTGGGCTACGCGCTCACCCACGCCTTCGGCGCCGTCTTCGACAACCCGGACCTGGTCTGCTTCTGCGTCATCGGCGACGGCGAGGCGGAGACCGGCCCGCTGGCCGCCAGCTGGCACTCCAACAAGTTCCTCAACCCGGTGACGGACGGCGCCGTCATCCCGATCCTGCATCTCAACGGCTACAAGATCGCCAACCCCACGGTGCTCGCGCGCATCCCGGAAGCGGAGTTGATCAGCCTGCTGGAGGGCTACGGGTACCGGCCGATCGTGGTCGCCGGCGACGACCCGATGGTGGTTCACAAGCGCATGGCGCAGGTGATGGACGAGGTCCTCGACGAAATCGCGGCCATCCAGGCCAAGGCACGCAAGCCCGGCAAGGGCACCACCGCCCCCGAGCGGCCGCGCTGGCCGATGATCGTGCTGCGCACGCCAAAGGGCTGGACCGGGCCGAAGGTCGTGGATGGCTTGCCGGTCGAAGGCACCTGGCGCTCGCACCAGGTGCCGCTGTCGGACGTGATCGGCAACAAGGAGCATCGCAAGCAGCTGGAGCAGTGGCTGCGCAGCTACCGCGTCGAGGAGCTGTTCGACGAGAAGGGCACGCTGCGGCCGGAGCTGGCCGCGCTCCCGCCCACCGGACGGCGGCGCATGAGCGCCAACCCGCACGCCAACGGCGGCTTGCTGATGCACGACCTGGCGCTGCCGGACTTCCGGAACTACGCCGTGGACGTGCCGGCGCCCGGGTCGACCATCTCGGAAGCCACCAAGGTGCTGGGCAACTTCCTGCGCGACGTCATCAAGGAGAACCCCAGTACGTTCCGGCTCTTCGGGCCGGACGAGACCTCCTCCAACCGTCTGACCCCCGTCTTCGAGGCCACGAACCGCGCCTGGGACGCGGAGACACTACCGACGGACGACCACCTGGCGCCGGACGGGCGCGTCATGGAGGTTCTCTCCGAGCATCTCTGCGAGGGCTGGCTGGAGGGCTACCTGCTCACCGGCCGGCACGGCCTCTTCAACTGCTATGAGGCCTTCATCCACATCATCGATTCGATGTTCAACCAGCACGCCAAGTGGCTCAAGACCACCCGCGAGATTCCCTGGCGGGTGCCGATCGCCTCGTTGAATTACCTGCTCAGCTCATTGGTCTGGCGCCAGGACCACAACGGCTTCAGCCACCAGGACCCGGGCTTCATCGATCACGTGGTCAACAAGAAGGCGGAGGTCATCCGCGTCTACCTGCCGCCGGACGCCAACACCCTGCTCTCGGTCGGCGACCACTGCCTGCGCAGCCGCAACTACGTCAACGTGATCGTGGCCGGCAAGCAGCCCGCGCCCAACTTCCTGAACATGGAGCAGGCCGTGCTGCACTGCACGCGCGGCATCGGCATCTGGGACTGGGCCAGCAACGACGACGGCGACCCGGACGTGGTGATGGGCTGCGCCGGAGACACGCCCACGCTGGAGACCCTGGCCGCGGTGGACCTGTTGCGCCAGCACCTGCCGGATCTGAAGGTCCGCGTGGTCAACGTGGTGGACCTGATGCGCCTCCAGCAGGACACCGAGCATCCGCACGGACTATCGGACCGGGAGTGGGACGGCCTGTTCACCGTGGACAAGCCGGTGATCTTTGCCTACCACGGCTACCCGTGGCTGATCCATCGCCTCGCCTACCGGCGCACGGGCCAGGCCAACCTGCACGTGCGCGGCTACAAGGAGGAGGGCACGGTCACCACGCCCTTCGACATGGTGTCGCGCAACGACCTGGACCGCTACCACCTGGTCATGGACGTCATCGATCGTGTGCCCGGATTGGGCTCACGGGCCGCGCTGGTGCGCCAGAAGATGGTCGACGCACGGGTCACCGCGCGTGCCTATGCGCAGGAGCACGGCGACGACCCGCCGGAGATCAAGAACTGGGCCTGGCCCCACTGACCGAACGGACGCTGGCACCGTGCGCGTCCTGGTCCTGAACGCCGGCTCCAGCTCGCTGCGGGCCAGTGTCATCGATACGCCCGAGACCACACGGGCATTCACCAAGCTCGAGTGGGGCTCTGACGCCACGCTCACGGACAACCGCGAAGGGCGCATCCACGCCGCCCTGGAAGAGCTGGAGCGCCTCGGGGCGCCGCTCGAATCGTTCGATGCGGTGGGCCACCGGGTGGTTCACGGCGGTACCCAATTCGTGGAAACCACGCTGGTGGACGACCGCGTGCTGGCCGGCATCCTGGCGGCTTCCGCCTTGGCGCCGCTGCACAACACGGTGGCCCTGGACACCATCCGCGCGGCGCAGCACCTGCTGCCGCGGATCCCGCATGTGGCCGCATTCGACACGGCCTTTCACGCCACCATGGAGCCGGCGGCATACCGCTACCCGGTCCCGGAGGCGTGGTTCACGGACTGGGGCGTGCGGCGGTTCGGTTTTCACGGCCTGTCGGTCGAGTGGGCCGTGCGGCACGTGGGCGCCTGGCTGGGTCAGGGCAGCCACGCACTGGTGGTCGCGCACCTGGGCAGCGGCTGCTCGGTGACCGCTGTCCTGGATGGGCGCTCCGTGCAGACCAGCATGGGCATGACCCCGCTGGAAGGCCTGATGATGGGCACCCGCTCGGGCTCGGTGGACCCCGGCATGCTCATGCGCCTGCTGGTGGAGGGCAAGGTGGAGGCGGCCGCCATGGAGTCGGCCCTGGAGCACGACGCGGGCATGCTGGGCGTCTCCGGGGTGAGCGGAGACCTTCGCGAGGTGGAGGCGGCCGCCGCGCGCGGCGACGAGCGTGCGACGCTGGCCGTGGAGATGTTCACCCGGCGCGCCGCGGCCGCGATCGGGTCCGCGGCAACCGCGTTGCCGCGCGTCGATGCCATCGTGTTCACCGGCGGCATCGGTGAAAACGCCGGGCAGGTGCGAGCTGCCATCGTTCGACGCCTGGGCTCGCTGGGCTTCGACTTCCAGCCGCCGGCCAAGATCGCGGGGCTGAAACCGGACGCCATCCTGGAGTCATCCATGGCGCCGGCGATCGCCGTGATCGAGGCGCGCGAGGACCTGGTCATCGCGGGGGATGCGGCGCGCCTGCTCGCCTGATTGGTAGCCCTCAGAGCGTCGGCGGCAGCCCGAAGGCCGGGAACAGCTCCGCCCCGAAGGTGGTGATCTCGGCGATCACGCCATCCTGGATCCGCAGGACATCGAATTTGAAGGCGCGGAACTCCGTGTCGCCCGGCTTGCGCAGGTAGCTGGCCGCGGTGGGCATGCGGTTGGCCAGCGTGGGCACCAGCCGCCACTCGTCTCCGGTGGCGAACGCGCGGGCCATCAGCGTGGCGATCGTGTCGCGCCCCTCGAAGAGATACGGATGCGGCGGCATGGTGACGCGCAGATCCTGGGCCGCGATGGCCACGGCCGCAGCCACGTCACCGCGCTCGTGCGCGTCGATGAAGCGTGCCAGCAGTGCCAGTTCGGCGTCGTTGGGCGCGCCGGCCGACCACTCGGAGCGACGCGCCGGCAGGTGTTCCTGCATGGTCGCGCGGGCGCGCTGGAGCGCGCTGTTCGCGGCCGCAACGGTGGTTTCCAGGAGGGACGCGGTCTCCACGGCCGGCCAACCCAGCACATCGCGCGCGATGAGCGTGGCCCGCTGCCTCGGCGGCAGCAGCTGGAGCGCGGCCAGGAACGCCAGCTCGATCGTCTCCCGGTTCACGACCACCGCGTCCGGTTCGTCGTCACTCGGCGCAACCTGGTCCAGCAGCCGGTCCGGGTACGGCTGGAGCCACGGCACTTCGGCGAAGGTGCGCATCTCCGCCAGACGCCTGGAACGCGAGCGCAGCACGTCCAGGCAGACGTTCGTGGCGATGCGGTAGAGCCACGCCCGGAGGAGCGGGCCGCCGTCGAAGCTGTCCCGGTTGCGCCAGCCGCGCAGGAACGTTTCCTGCACGGCGTCCTCGGCCTCGTCGAAGGAGGCCAGCATCCGATAGCAGTGGACGTGCAGCTCGCGCCGGTGCCGCTCCATCCGTGCCGCGAACTCGGCCTCGTCCGTCATGCGCCCGCCTCGTTGCGATGGACTTCCTGGACCAGCCAGCCGTTGCCGTCAGGATCGCTGAACGAGAGGAACGTGTTGTAGCTGGCGCGCTCCGGGTCCGGCCCGGAGATCTGCCCCTCCTCGCCGAAGTGGAACAGCTCGCTGGCCTGGATGCCGCGCTCGATCAGGGTGGCGCGGGCCGCTTCGATGTCGGAGACGCACAAGTGCAGGCCCTGGAGTGAGCCGGCAGCCATGGCCGTGTTCTTCATGATCGCGATCGCGCAGGCAGAGCCCCTTGGCACCATCTGTACCACGCGGAAGTCGGCGCCGGCGTGATGGTCGACCAGCAGGTCGAAGCCGACCTGGTCGCCATAGAAGGCCTTGGCGCGATCGATGTCTGCCACGGGCACCACAACGAGTTCCAGCGTCCAGTCCACGGTGTTCTCCTTGCTCCAGCGGCGGGTTCGCCGGTGGTTTCGAGGGTGAAACGTTGAGCCTCGGCATAACTCATCGGTGGGCCGATGAGGGACCCGGCGGCCACGATCTGGGTGCTACCGGGCCATTCAGCCTGTCCGTTGCTCCCCGAGCAGAGAGCGCGATGGCCCATCGAAGCGTGCCATTGGACCCTGTTGATGGCTAAGCTTCAAACCGCATGGTGAGCACGGCTCGATTTGAGCCGGGTTCCACGGGTGCTTGCTGGGAGGCAAATGAACATGTCAGCTCTTCGTCGGTGGGTGATCCCCATTGCCGCCATCGCGGCGATCTTGCTCGCCTACCTGGTCAATCCGTGGACCAATCCCACGGACACGCTCAACACGATCGTGACGGTCGCCTTCTGGGCGCTCTCGATCCTCCTGGTCGTGGTCCTCTTCCAGGACCGCAAGGAGCCCGGGGCCGAGACGGTCGAGATCGAAGGTCCGGCCTTCGCCCGGTTCCTGTTCAGCAACTCGCGGGCCGGTCTGCTGTGGCTGCCGATCCGCCTGTTCGTCGGTTTCGCGTTCCTGGACGCGGGCCTCACCAAGCTCGGTGAGTCAGCCTGGACCAACGGCGGTTCGGCCCTCCTCGGGTACTGGAACGGTGCCGTCGCGGTTCCCGCACAGGGCCACGCCGCGATTACCTATGGCTGGTACCGCGACTTCCTGAACATCCTGATCAACAACCACACCGAGAACTGGTTCGCCTGGCTGATCATCCTCGGCGAGATCGCCGTCGGCCTTGGCCTGGTGCTCGGCATCCTCACCGGCTTCGCCGCCTTCGGTGGCGCGCTCATGAACATGAGCTACCTGCTCGCAGGGTCGGCATCCACGAACCCGGTCCTCTTCACCATGGCGATCGGCCTGATCCTGGCCTGGAAGGTCTCCGGCTACTACGGCGTCGACCGCTACCTGCTCCCTCGCCTGGGCACCCCGTGGCACCCGGGAGTCCTGATCCATCGCGGATCCGGCACCGTGAGCGCAGAAGCTCCAGCCTGACCCTCCCCGCCCGGTCTTCACCGGCGCAACAAGGGAAGCGGTTCAGAAGCGGTTACCGCAAGGCGCCCCGTCCGCAAGGACGGGGCGCCTTCCCGTTTCCGGAGGGGCGACCGGGCGGGCCTCAGTCCTGGACCCCGACTACTGGCCGATGACCCGGTTGCGTCCGGCTCGTTTTGCCTGCGCGAGCAGCACGTCCGCCAGGAAGAGGCCGGCCGCGATGTTCACGTCCTCGCCGAGCGATGCACAGCCGGCGGAGACGGTTACCCGGATCGGCGAGCCTGTCCCGATGTCCGCAGGCGCATCCTCCAGGGCAGCGCGAATTCCCTCCGCGATCCGGACAGCGTCGGCCGCGTGCGCTCCGTCCAGGACCGCCACGAACTCCTCGCCGCCGTAGCGGGCGATCAGGTCGCCCTCGCGAAACCGCTCCTTGAGCAGGCCACCGAAGTGGCGCAGCACCGCGTCACCCGCCTGATGGCCGTACTGGTTGTTGACGTCTCCGAAGTGGTCCAGGTCGAACATGATCACGCACACCGGCCCACGGGCCCCGGCGACCTCGCTCCAGCGCCGCTCCATGCGCACGACCTCCTCGTCGAAGAACCGGCGGTTGTGGAGGCCGGTCACCGGATCCCGCAGTGCCTGCTCGCTCAGGGCCGCGTTGTGCACCTCCAGGGCGCGCTGCCGCTTGAAACGACTCTCCTCGAAGCCCTTTTGCGCCGTGACGTCGCGCGCAACGCCGAAGCGGACCGACCGGTCCGGCGCGGCCTGGGACATCCACTCGAACCATCGGTAGCTGCCGTCCTGGTGCCGGTAGCGGTTACGGAAGCGGTGCACCGGCTCGCCCTTCGCATGATCGCGAAGGGACTCGGCGATCGTTGACGCTCGATCGTCGGGGTGCACGTAGTCGAACATCTGCTTGCCGATCAGCTCCTGTGGGCGATACCCGAGAGCCGTCTCCCAGGCCCCGTTCACGCGACGCAACTGCCCGTTTTCGCCAACCACGGTCATCAGGTCCAGCGAGAGCTCGAAGAACATGTCCCGCTCCAGCTCCGCCGTCTCGCGCTGGGCGCCCACCCGGTTCGCCCAGCGAGCCGAGTAGAGGATCGCGACCACGCTGATGACCAGAGCGGCAATGAGTGACAGAGACGTGCCATAGCTGGAGTCGTAGAGGCCGCGTTCCTGCCCCTGCCGCACCAACCAGACCGTGACGACGGGCACGACCATCAGTCCCAGGAGAACCCAGCGCAGCAGAACCGCGGTCGCCGATCGTCCCGCGAGGGCGGCCAGCGGATTGGCGGCGCCGAGCAGGCCGACGACCGCAAGGCTCAGGATGCCCATCGCCACGCTGGTGTTGACGGCCATCTGGGTCACACCGGCGACCGCCGACGGGATGTCCGCCTGGAGCAGGTAGTTGAAGATGCCCAGTGCACACGCGGTCAGCACGACCCCGCCAAAGGCAATCACCAGGCGTCGCGCCCGGGGGCCGGCGAGGGCGGCCACGCCGAGCAACGTGAAGCTGACCACGGTGAAAGGCGACATGCGCCCGGACACCAGCGTCCCGACCGCCCCGGCAGGCTCGCGGAACAGCAGCTGATCCACGCCGAAGTCAGCTCCGACGACGTACTGGGCGCCGATCACGAGGGCGATTGCGACGGCGGCCGCCACGGCAGCGAGTGCGACGGAGCGGCCAAGCGTGCCCTTCCCGGTCCGCGACAAGAGCGCCACGCCGCTGCCCATCAGGACGAAGCACACGGCCGTGTTGGCCTTCATGGTCAGCAGGCCGGGAAACGTGGACTTGAGCAGTTCCACGTTCAGCGCCCAGCCGAGCAGGACCGCAATCCCGGCGATGGCCGCGAGGGTTCCTCCGACCGGGGCAATATCGCCCATCCTGGGCCGCCGGCGCCCTGGCGCGTTCCAGGCGAGGGCGCGCCCGGAGACGAGGTGTCTGGTCGTCATCTCCGGCACACGGTTGGGCGTGACCTTGGCGCGGGCATCACCGCGCAGGCTGCCACGTGCGGGCGCGCGGCCGATACGGGCCAATAGTTCGCGCCCGAGAGTCGACGCGACGGCCGCCAGCTTCCTCACGAGTGCTTGAGGACGGTCGGCGGCCGCGCGACGATGTGGTCCGCTCGGGCCCGGTCGACGTGCGACGCAGGATCGATGGCGGCGGGTGACGGCCGGCGCGCGCCGGCCGTTGCCTCGACAGAACTGTCGCAGCGCCATGCCTTCCGGAGACAGGGCCGTTGGGCCGCGGATGCGGCGGGACGTTCGGCCTGTACCGGCGGTCGCAAGGCGAATGGGCCCGATCACGGGGGCCGTCGGGGCCGTCCCGCGCAGGGCTTCTGGCCCTGCCGAGGCCGCCGACGCGCCGCGTAGACTCTGAGCATGTGCGTGGCCTATCCAGGGCAGATCCTTCAGATCGCGGACGACATGGCCGTCGTGGAGACGGAACAGCGCCGGCGCCGGGCGTCGTTGCTGCTCGTGCCGGAGGCCGCGGTCGGCGATTGGGTCATCGTGTCCGCGGGTACCGTGCTCCAGATCCTTGACCCCGACGAGGCATCCGAGATTCGGGCCTTGCTCGACCTGGCCCAGCAACCAGCCTAGTAACCAGCCCAGTCACAGGAGGACAGACAGCAATGGCCGGACTACGCCCGAGGAGCCGAACCGAACGCGGCGTGATCCTCGCTTTTGCCACGGCCGCCATCAGCGGCCTGTCCATCTACCTCAACTCGTACGGCGTCAAGCAGGTGCCGGACGCCGCCGTCTATACGACAGCCAAGAACGGCGTGGCGGCAGTCCTGCTGATCGCGCTTGCGCTGTCGTTCGGTGCCGCGCGCGAGAGCAAGGTCCTGGACGGCCGTCGCCGGCTTGGCCTGCTGGCTATCGCCATCGTGGGCGGCAGCATCCCCTTCGTGCTCTTCTTCACCGGCCTCGCCCAGGCCACCGCGCCGAGCGCGGCCTTCATCCAGAAGACGCTCTTCATCTGGGTTGCCGTAATGGCCATGCCGCTCCTCGGCGAGCGCATCGGCCGCATCCAGATCGGCGCGCTGGTCGTGCTGCTCGGTGGGCTGGTGCTCGTCGCGCCGCCGACCGGCATGGGCTGGGGCACCGGCGAGACCCTGATCGCCATCGCCACGCTCATGTGGTCCGTGGAAATCATCCTGGCCAAGCGCCTGCTGGTTGGCATGTCCGCCCCGCTGCTGGGTGCCGCCCGCATGGGCCTCGGCGCCGTCATCCTGGTCGGCTACCTGGCCTTCACCGGCAAGCTGGCGGCCCTCTTCCAGATCAACAGCCAGGGCCTGCTCTGGATCGTCGTGACGGGCATCCTGCTCGCGGCCTACGTGTCCACGTGGTTCGCGGCACTAAAGGCTGCGCCGGCAACCATGGTCACCAGCATCCTGGTCGTGGGTGCGGTGGTGACGGGCGTCCTGAGCACCATCTCCAACGGCGCGCTGCCGGATGGCCGCGTGGTCGCCGGCTACCTGCTGATGGTGGTAGCAGTCGTGCTGGTCGCCGCCGGCGGCCTGCGGATGCGCCGGAACGATGCGGCTCGTGCCCTTGCCGATGGCTGACGCCGTCCGGCACCAGCCGGTCGGCCCGGTCCTCTTCGCCCGATACGCGTACGGCCCCAACCGCCTGGGGCTGTGCGGACCCGATGACGCAGACGCCCTCTTGGGGGAGGGCAGCGGCGGCGGCAACGAGCGCGAGCTGCGTGAACTGGCGCTGGGGTTCGAGGGCGCCTATCCGTACCTGGAGCTGATCGCCCGCGCCAACGCCATCGCCGATCCGCTCGATCGTCGCGTGGTGGATGCCTACTGGCTGGGCAGCCCGCTGCTCGACAAGGTGACGCCAAACCTGCTCGGTGAGTCGCTGAAAGCACGCTTCCGGCCGCGCGTCGGGCAGCACACCTGGAAATGGCTGGAGTCGAGTGCCCCGTCCGGCGCCAAGCCGGTGCACGCGTTCCACGTGCTGGACGTGTTCCCCAAGGTGGGCCTCATGCGCGGCGAGCAGGCGGACAAGGTGCTGCACGTGATGGACTCCTGCCGCATCCGCTGGGGGCGCGTGCAGGAGCGCGACGGCGACTTCCTGGTCGTCAATACGGTGCCCCTGGTCATCGTGGACAACAAGCTTGCCTTCGGTCCGCCGCGCGCGGAACGCATCACCGCCTGGAGGGACGGCGTCGGCTTCGTGAGCGACGTCAAGCCAAACGACGTGGTCTCCATCCATTGGGACTGGGCCTGCGACGTCCTGAATGCCGACCAGGTGGCCCGCCTCGTCAGCTGGACCCAGCGCGAACTCGACATCGCCAACGAGACGCTCTGAGGAATTGCCGCCCGCTCGGCGTGGAGGCTCGATGGACGGATGAGCATTCACAGGACCGCCTGCCTCGCAACACTTTTCGCGGTCGTCACCGCCATCGCCGCGCAGTCCGTGCCGGTGTCCAGTGTCAATGCCTGTGAGGCAACCCCGCCGCGCCTCGCCACGGTCGTTGCCCGAGCCGACTACATCGTCGTCGCCACGGTGGCGGCCAGCCTAGAGCCCACGCAGAGGTCGATGGTGCTGGACGTCGTCCGCACGCTCAAGGGAAATGTCCCGAGTGTCCTGCGGCTCGACGGGATCGTCACCAGTGTCTGCAACGACGGGGCCGATGGATCTGCCGGACAGACCGTGATCTTCGCGCACCACTTCCTGCACGACCACCACCGGCTGGACGCGTTCTGG
Source organism: uncultured Anaerolineaceae bacterium (assembly GCA_964513505.1). GTDB lineage: Bacteria > Chloroflexota > Limnocylindria > Limnocylindrales > CSP1-4 > JAFMJV01. The sequence continues at coordinate 555 of CAZENL010000056.1, read as the reverse complement.
TATTTCCAAGGGAGCGGCGCGCTCCTGGACACGAACGTGTTGCGCTTCAAGACCGATCCACCGGCCACATTGGCTTCGGTGCAGGCGGCGATCCTCGCGCAACTGCCGGACACCGCCACCGCTGGAGCGGCCCCGTCTTCACCGAGGGGGTTGCCCGTAGCACTCCTGGGGTTCGTCTTCGCAGCCTCGTTGGCCGCCGCCCTGGCGGCCCTTCAGGCGCGCATGAGCGTCAGGGAGCGGTCCTGACCTCGAGGAGCTCTAGCTCGGCCGTACGTGACCGCGTCGAAATCTCGCCGCACGACGGGCAGACCGCGATGGACCCCGCGATCAGGTCGTCGTGGCCCAGGACGCCGTCGAACCCGCAGGAGGCGCACTGAAAGTCCAGCGTGAACGTCTCTGTGTCCAGGGTGACGTCGGCCAGGCTGGTCCCTTCGGTGAGCATCTCGAAGGCCTGGCGCAGGCTGGGCTCGGTGATGCTGGAGGCGTGACGCACGCGGATCAGCGTGACCGGCCGGCCGGCGGCGCGGATCTCCGCCTGCTCGATGAGTGCCGCGA
>CAZENL010000055.1:0-19229 GCA_964513505.1 uncultured Anaerolineaceae bacterium | reverse complement strand
AACCGCCGACCTTCGGGTTATGAGCCCGACGAGCTGCCGCTGCTCCACCCCGCGATCTAGAAGTCTAGCCATGTTGGGAAGAACGCGTCAGAACGGCGCCTGGCGCCTCTCAGTCAACGGCGCGCTGCCAGCCGCTCCACGTTCAGTGGCGGCAGGTCATCGGCCGGGATGAAGCCGAAGACCTGGCCGTAGAACGACAGCTCGGCCTCCAGCGACCTGCGGATGTTGTCCGCCTGGCGGAAGCCGTGCCCCTCCCCCTGGAAGAGCAGGTACGCGCACGGCACGCGGTTGCGCCGCAGCGCCGCCACCAGCAGGTCCGCCTGGGCCTGCGGCACCACCTTGTCGTCCGCGCCCTGGAGCACCAGCACGGGCACCTTGATGCGATCCACGAAATGGATGGGTGAGCGGTCCCGGTAGACCTGGACCCCGTCCGGGTACGGGGCGACCATGAGGTCCAGGTAGCGCGACTCGAACTTGTGGGTGTCACGAGCCAGCGCCTCCAGGTCGCCGACGCCGAAGTAGCTGGCCCCGGCCGAGAACACGTCCGTGAACGTGAGGGCGCACAACGTGGTGTAGCCGCCCGCACTGCCACCCCGGATGGCCATTCGGCTGCCGTCCACCGTGCCGCGCCACGCCAGCCAGCGCGCCGCATTGACGCAGTCCTCCAGGTCCACGATGCCCCAGTTGCCGCGCAATCGATTGCGATACTCGCGCCCGTAGCCCGTGCTGCCGCCGTAATCCACGTCCACGACCGCGAAGCCGCGCGTGGTGAAGAACTGGATCGTGGCGTTGAAGCGGCTGACGGCGTTGGACGTCGGGCCGCCGTGGGAGATCAGGACCAGGGGCGGCCGTTCGCCGTCCGGGCCGGAGACCGTCGGGTTGACCGGTTCGTAGAGCAGGGCATGAGCCGTTTCGCCGTTGGTGGTGGGGAATTCCACTGGCTGTGGAATCGAGATCCAGTCGGCGTCGATCGGCCGTTCGCCGCCGCTGCGGACCACCACCGGATCCGGGGCATCCATGTCCCAGATGGCCACCGCGCTGGGTTCCGTGGCAGAGCCCACGACCGCCGCCACGACCGTGCCGGAAGCGACCAGGTAGTCCAGCTCCGTCCAGCGCAGCGGCACCATCACCGGTTCCGCGTCGTCGCTCAGCAGGTACAGGCGGTCGCGGCCCTTGGAGCGTGCGACGGCAGCGATGCGACCGTCCTTGAGCGGCTGGAAGCTGGAGAGCCCGAATTGCCAGGCCGGCCCAGCGAATTCCGCGTCCATCGGCGCCAGCGCCACGGCCATCTCGTCCGACTCGCGCCAGCGATACAGGTTCCACCAGCCGGTGCGATCCGAGGCGAAGATGAGGCTGCCATCGGGAGCCCATGTCGGCTGGACGATCGATTCGGTGAGGCTGCCGGCGATCTGGTGCGCGGTTCCCACCGAACCATCGCGGGCCAGATGACCCACCCATAGCTCGGTGCCGTCCCAGGGCATGTTCGGCCGGTTCCATTGGAGCCACGCCAGCCGGTCACCCGCAGCGTTCAACCGGGGAGTGCTGAAGAAATCCGCTCCGCCGGTAAGCTCGGTCAGCGATCCATCGGCAAGCGAGACGGCCCCGACCAGGTTGCGAGGCTCGGTTGCCGAGAAGCGGTGATCCTCCACCACGCACAAGACCCGCGACCGGGCCGCGTCGATGAGCAGGTCCGCATAGCGGAGGCCCGCCTCATGGGTGAGCTGGTCCGGCTGGTCGCCGATGGTGTTGCGGTACAGGTGTCCGTCCGCGAAATTGGAGAACACCACCAGGCCGGTCGAGACGGTGTACGCGCCACCCCCGTATTCGTGGACCCGCGTACGCGCGTCGAACCCGGCGGGCGTCACGTCCACCGGCCGGTTCTCCTGATCGAGCGACATCACCACGGAGCGGCCGCGCTCTTCCGGGCGACCCTCGATCCAGGTGAGCCGCGAACCATCGAAGTGCGGCTCCCGCAGGCTGCGTGCGCTGGCCACGGCCAGGTCGACACTCAGCGGGGACGGCCACGAACCGAATGGCTGGCGCGGGGAGGCCGGGTCCACGCTCATTGAGCCGGCAGTTGGACGCGACGCTCGCCGTCGCCGCCGGTGTAGACCAGCCACAGGGTCCCATGCAGGGGGACCCGGAACGTCACGTTGCCACTGGCCTTCTGGCCGGCGCCGACGGTGCCCTGACCGAGCGCCGGCTTGAAGTCCACGCCGGCCCATGCGTATTGCTTGCCGGTGGCGTCCTCCACGATCCACTGGCCCGTGTCGTACGACAGGTCCGCCGTGGCGTCATACCGGATGCGCGCCGCCAGCCAGCGCACCCCCGTTCCGGCGGACTTGCCGCCCACGGTCTTGGGGTACTGCACGGAGTTGACGGTGACCGTGCCCAGGACGTGGCCGCCTACGACGACGTCCATTGGCTCGCGGAGCGCGGCCGATGCGGCGGCCGACGGACTTGGGGCGATCGTCGGTGACGGAAGAGGCGTTGGCGTTGCCGACGAGGTCACGGTGGCGGATGGCGACGGTGACGCGATCGCGGCCGAGGGACTTGCGGATGGTGAGACGCCGGCTCCCCCGATGTGCAACACGGTGGCGAGCAGGTACGCGGCGGCCGCGAAGGCGACGATCACCAGGATCACGAAGAGCGCCGCGTTCAGCCCACTCAGGTCGCCGCGGCGCTCGACCAGCCGCGGATCGTTGAGCGGTCCCTGGCCCTGGCCCTCAGTCGTCACGGTTCGACGTCCTCCCGGCGATTGCATGCCACGCGCCGAACTCGGCGCGGGAGCGCGTCGGCCGATCCTAACCGGCCGCGGAAGCAACTGCCACAACCGGATGCCTGCGCGAAGGCCGCCAGACATCTGAGGTGACCCGCCGTGGCGTATGAAACCTCAAACCGCACAGACCGCCCAGACCGTCCGGTCGCCATGCTCAAGGAGGAAACACGATGATCCGATGGAACCAGCACGCCGCATGGCGCAGGCTGATCGCGCCGGCCATTCTCGGCGCCCTGATCGCGGCCGGCTGCGGCCAGCAGTCCGGAGCCGGCGCCACGGCCGTTCCCGTTGTCGCCACGCAGGCTCCCGCCGCCGCCGCGACCCCGGCGATCACGACCGCTCCCGCGGCGTCAACCCCGGCTCACTCGGTCAGCCCGACAACGGCGCCGGCAAAGGCAACGCCCACCCCGTATTACAAGTACTGAGCGTGGTGGCCCAGGTCCCTGGGCTCGGGGTCGCCTCTGGGTTCTAGGGCATTCCGGGGCTGGGGGTTGGCATTGGTGTCGGCAGGTCCGTCGGATCCGGCGTGGGTTCCGCGGTCGGATCTGGGGTCGGATCTGGGGTCGGGTCGGGTGACGCGGCCAGAGTCGGCGTTGGCATCGGCGTGGGTGGCACGGGGATTCCGGGGTCCACGTTGGTGACGTAGGAAGCCAGCTGGCTGTGGAGGGCAGCCACGATCCCGGGGTGCGTTGACGCGACATTGGTGAGTTCGCATGGGTCGCCGGGCATGCCGGGCGACCAATCCCAGCAGTTCCCGCCGGACACGTCGTAGAGCTCGACCTTGTTCGGACCGGTGTCCGTGTCGTTCTCGATGTAGTGCCAGAGGCCCTGGCGGCTGGACGTGGTGGTGCGCAGCGCTCGCCACGGCGGCCAGCCATCGGTGTTGCCGCGGTTCTCTTCATAGAGCGAGGTGCGCACCGGGACGGATGAGCTCTGCGGCGTCAGCAGGCCCAGGAAGCTCTGGCCGTCCGGGTTCTTCTGCCCGTTGGGATAGGGGCCCATGGTGCAGCCGCCGAGGTCGCAGAGCGTGGGCGCGATGTCCACGTTGGAGAGGTAATTGGTCACTTCGGCCGGACTCACGCCGCGCCCATCTGCCCAGTAGGCATACAGCGGCATCTGCGTCGCATACGGGACGTACTTGGTTCCGACTCGATGTGCGCCGTAGGCCATTCCGTTGTCCGCCGTGAGCAGGAACAGCGTGTTGTCGAAGCGGCCCTCTTTGATGAGTTCTTTCCGGATCCGCGTGAACTCCTGGTCCACCGCCAGCATGGCGTCACAGAACGGCACGGTCGGCCAGCCGTCCGCAAATGGGACCGGCCGGCGAGCCTGGATGTAGGCCGGCTTGTCGCTGACGTCTGCCTCGTTGTAGTTGGGCGGGTCCCACGGCGCCAGCCCGGCGCAGCGCGCGTTGCCTTTGTAGCGGTTGGCGGCGATCGGCAAGCCCGTCACCCGGCTGCCGTTGGCGTCCGTGCCGGCGTGGGCGACGAACGGCGCGACGTACGCGAAGATCGGCTTGTTGGCCGGCGCGTTGCGCAGCTGCTGGACGATCTCGTTGCTGAATACGTCCGGCGCGTAGTCGTTCCGGTCGTTGTCGTGGAACTCAGGCTTGCCCTGGCGGTAGAGCGTGTAGTCGTAGTACCCGCCGCCGTAGATGCTCGAGTACGTCCACCCCGGAGGACGCTTGCTGCCCAGGAGCGTGGTCAGGTTCAGGTACTTGCCGCTGATCATGGTGGTGTAGCCGCTGGCCTGGAGCTCGGTCGCCAGCGATTCGGAGGGATCGAAGAGCCGGGCGTCGTTGGTCCAGACACCCGTGTGATCGGTGAAGAGACCGGTCAGCACGTTGGTCCGACCGGGGCAGCAGAGCGGGTCGTTGCCGAAGTAGTTGGTGAAGGTGATGCCGTGCTGGAGGAAGTAGGGTCCCAGCGCCGGCATGCGCTCCCAGATGCGGGGGTCCATGGCCGCCATGTCGTCCAACATGAGGATCACGATGTTCGGGCGCTTGGTCGTGGCGACCTTCACGGCACCCTTGGGTTGCACCAGGATCGGGCGCTTGGGATCGTCCTTGAAGTGGGACGGCTGCGTCTCGATGACGGCCGTGTCCTCGCGGTTCCAGTCGCCGACGTAGCCGCCCGCTGAGGCCGTCACGTTGCTGGCCACCACGAAGAAGATCGCCAGGAGCGAAGCGAGCGCTCGCCTGCGCTGTTTGGTCAGGGCTCTGGCTCCCGTACGTCCATCGCCGGTCTGGTCAGCCCGCAGGCCACGGTGGTCCCGCACACGAGCATCGGATGCTTCGCCAGACGACCGCCATAGGATACGTTAGGTCGTTGCGGCATCCTCGGACGCGATTCGCTTCTCGAACCAGTGGTGTGCGTAGGGCTCGGCGTTGAACGCGGGAACCTCCCGGTACCCGGCCCGGCGATACATCTCCACGGCCTCGACCAGGTTCCGATTGGTCTCCAGGTGGATGGTCGTGGCGCCGTTCTCTGCCGCATGACGCTCGAGTTCGCGCAACAGCCGGGAGCCCAGGCCGGAGCCTCGGAGTCGCGGCGCAACCCACATGCGCTTCAACTCCGCCACGCCGTCCGCGTGCAGCTTGAGCGCCCCGCAACCAACCGGATCGCTGCGCATCCGGGCCACCAGCACCAGGCCCGCCGGCAGGGTCAGATCGGCGGCATCGGCGGGATTGCTCCGCGCAGCGTCGAACCCGTTCTCGAAGCGCCGGTCCAGCTCGTCGAAGTAGCGACTGAAGCACCAGCGCACGTCCGCGCTCGCGGCCGGTTCCACGCCGATGGTGATCTGCGCGCGGATGATGAGGCGTTCCACCTCGGCCATCGCGGACGCGAGCTGCTCGCGCTCTCCCTCCGGCAGCGGCTCCAGGAGCGAGGCGGCCAGCAGGTCCGAGCGGCGATCCAGCTCCTGCCACTCGGCGATGCCGGCCGGTGTGAGCTGGATGCGCCGCAGCCGGGCGTCCGCGGTGCCGGGAACCACGCTGACCAGCCCGTGCCGCTCGAGCGATCGCAGCAGCCGGCTGAAGTACCCCGAGTCCAGGCCCAGGCGCCGGCGCAGCTCGCGCACCTCCGCACCCGCGTCGCCGGTTTCCCACAGCAGCCGGGCCTCGGCGAGCGGGCGGTCGCGCCCCAGGAAATGGTCGTCGAGCGCGCCGATCGAGGAGGTCACCGTGCGGTTGAACGAACGAACCCGATGGATGAGCGTCGGACCCATTCTCTGATCTTAGTCAGAGACTATGCCCGAGTCAATCGCCGGACCCGGCGCTCGGCTGTCGCCTGAGCTCACGTAGGCACGATCTCCGAGAATGGGGACGGATTCGGATCCTCGGTCGGGGTGATGGGCACACGGTGGACGGTCACCACGACCATCTGCGGCGGCACGCCGGTCGCCGCCATGGACACGCCGTCGGGCGTCAGGACATCCAGCACGAGAAGGTACTGGCCCGCGGTGCGCGGGGCCACGAGGCTCAGTGCGATATCCGTGGAGCTGCCGGCAGCGACGGACGGCGCCTCCGTGACCGTGGGCGCCGGCACGGCCGTTGGGTTCACGCCGAGCGGAACCCACGTGGCGACGAGCGTCCCGGTGCGCTGATCATCGGGCAGGTCCAGCAGCCACCACGGGTCGATGCCGCTGTTGGTCAACCGGATCGGCAGGGCGGTCAGCTGGGCGGTCCCGACGTCCAGGACCTGGGCGGTGGCGTAGGTGATGCCCAGGGATGCGATCACATGCACCAGGTAGGACTCTGGCTGCTGGGCCTGGGTCGCCGGCAGGTCCACGCCGTCACTGTCGGCAGCCGAGATGGTCAGGCGGTAGACACCGACCGCCTGCGGCACCAGGACACGCGCAGTGACCTTGGTCTTGCGCCACGCGGCGACTTCCGTCTGCACCACGTCGCCCTGGAGCTCTGGCTGGATCCAGGTCGGGCTGCTGGCAACCGCATCGCCCTGGGACTGCGACCCGTCTGCGCCCGTACTGGACGGTGGAACAGGTGCCGAATCGACGGCGAGTGGATCCCAGCGGACGTTGAACGTCATGTCGTTCGGCAGGCGCTTGGAGCCGGACGCGATCGGCAACGTGACGCGCACCGTGTGGCCGGCGGCCGGCGCCGCGGAGAGCAGCGGCACCCCGAACACGGCGGGCGGCAGGCTGGGTGTCGGCACGACGGGGACAGGCGGCGGAACGATCTGCTTGGTCCCCGTACTGCCGTTGCGGACGTCCTTGGCCGCGAGACCGGGGCGCACCACCATGGAGCGGTAGTAGCCGGAGGTTGCGGTGTCCGGATCCAGGTACTCGCGATAGCCCGGGGAGCGCTGGCTGTCGCGGAAGAGCACGTGGTTGTTGAGTGTCGGGGCAGTGTTCCAGATGGCCGCCACGCCGCGATGCGCGCTCAGGACTTGATCCACGTAATAGGCGGGCCCCATGTGCGCATCGGCGATGACAGCCGAGGCACCCACGGCGAGGAAACCCGCGGCGTAGTTGTCGACCCGCTGCACGGCCACGTCCAGGCCGTCATCGGGCAGCCCGGGCTCCGAGCTGCCGGACGCGTAGCAGAGGTGACTGAGGATGACCACGGCGTCCGGCGCCAGCTTCACGGACTGGCGCAGGTAGTACTCGCCGAAATACTGGTGCTCGTCGTTGCCGGCAGAACCCGCCACGTTCAATCCCAGGCCGTTCTCCGTGTATGGCCAGGGAGAGGAGCGATACGGACTCGGGTAGCCGTTGCCGTGACCCAGGTAGACCACGACCGACGCGCCCTGGAGTGCGTTCCGGACGCGGGCCCAGGTGGCGTTGGGCGAATAGAGCGTGATCACCGACGAGGTGTACCGCCGTGCCGCCGCGGCGGCCTCATCCGCGTCCGCAATGTAGTGGTCGGTGACGTCCCCGGTCGGGCCGACGATGATCACCACCTTGGGCTCGACAGCGTCCTTGGGGATCGCGGCGGCCGCAGCGGCAGTGAGGTGCGTGGAAAGCAGGAGAACGACCGCAAGCCCTATGACGGGCCAGCGAAGAACACCGAATCGAGACATCGAGCCTGGGACTCCCGGGCAGGGGCGGGCACCGGCGTGCATCTACTACCGTGGGGCCTCTGTCAAGGCCCCGTCAAGGCCCTAGCCTGGAGCAGGAGCGCCAACACCCAGATTGTGCCGGACGGTCAGGAGGCCGGGCCCCGGACGCTCACGGCTGGATGGTGACGTACGTGCCTTCCCACGGATTGTTGGGTGCCACTGAGGCGTCGATGTACGTGGTCAGGAACGCCTTGAGTCCCTTGTACGTCACGCGGCTGTCCGGGGCAGGGTCCAGGCCATTGCTCTGCGTGCGGGGGTAGAGCGGACCCATGATGTAGACCGCCTTCAGCTTGAAGCCGGAATCCACGGCCGGATCGGTCGATGACTCGAAGCCGGTCATTACCCAGGCATGGTTGTGATGCTCGATGACCAGCCCGACCGGCTCACCGGTGGCACGCAGGCGGCGGACGGCTGATCGGATCGCGCCCGAATACGTCTTCGACGAAACGATGTGGTAGTTGGTCAGGCGGCTGTAGTGATTGAGGGCCGCCACCCAGCCCTGGCCGTCCGTGCCCGTGATCGTGGGGTCGGTGAACTGGTCGTGCTTGCGCGCGTAGCGGATGTACCGCTCCTGGGTCGTGCGCGAGTGGTCCTGGGTGCCGTCCATGATGTTCAGCATCATCTGGATCGACGCCGCCACGCACCAGGTGATCTTCTGCTGCGTCGAGAAGACGCCCTTCCGATAGAGGTCATAGCGGCCGCTCCAGGAACCCTCGGTGCCCGCGGGAGACGGGAGCGCCTCCGTGGTCGAGCCTGCCCCCTGCACGGGCATCGCGATGCCGACCAGCGAAGTGGCCACGACGAGCAGCACGACGCCGATCCTGGGCATCGGGCGACTGAGGGCTGAGCGTGCTTGGTGATCCATGGTCGGAGGACAAGGATTGGCCGCCGATGGCCAGCGTGTCAACTGACTCCGGACCGCCCGCGCTGGCGCGCACCCTGCTCTCTGAGTGGGCCTACGCCCGCGCCTTCAGCTCGACCGCTGAACGCATCGCTCTCCTGCCGCACTTCCTCGACTTCTACAATCGTCGCCGACCGCATTGGTCACTCGCCGGACAGCCGCCTGCCCGTCAACAACCTGCGTGGGAAGAACAGCTAGCTGCCGCATTGATGGGCCCGAAATGGATCGGGATGAATCGAGCGAGGCGGAGGTCAATCGGGCGCTAGCCACTCTGGAGCGAAGGGGAGCCCTATAAGGGGAGGGTCGCCAGGGTCCGGAGGCGGGCCCGGAGGCGGCGGTGGGATGGCGACGTCGAAGCCCACGTGCGGGGCCGTGAAGTCGGTGCCCGTGTAGTCGTACACGCCGGGCAGATAGCGCGCGGCGGGGTTCGGATCGACGACGACCCACGCGGCCATGTCGTTGGTCGAGAGGTACCACCCGTCCATGGGCTTCAGTTTGCCGATTGTCTCGTCGGCCATTTCAAGGGTCGGCTTGCCCTTCGCGTCGGGGACGACCTGGAGCAGGGCGTCGCCCCCGATTCTCGTATCGAAGGGGTACTGGGCCGTGGGCTTGACGTTGTTGCCCGGCTGCCCATCCGTGTCGATGTTGAGGAATGGCAGGATGCCAGTGCCTGCGGCAGGCGACGTCCACTGGATGAACAGGACATCCACGTTGATTTCCAAGGTAGAGGGCCGAATCGTGCCGCAGATCACGGTCCATTTGTCCAGCTGAGTCGCACCCTTCGGGCACGAGCCGAGCAGAGTGCCGGAGGTCACGCTGGTGCGAAAGTCGAATCCGGACGTGATGGGTATCGGCAGCCCAGCTGGATTCCCGTCCGGGGCGACGGTGATCCCGACTCCGCTGATCGCCTGGATGGACGACACGGCCGGCTTCGTGAGGATGTTCCGGCTGATGAAGAATCGCAGCAAATCCACTTCGCTGAGAGTCGGACAGAAAATGGGGGCAACGGGAGCAGCCGCTGCTCCCACGGCGTGCAGGCGGCCATCCGAGACGGCGAGCTGAAGCGAGCCGATAAAGTCGACCGGGCACACGGCTGGCGTCGCACTAGGCACCACGGCGACCGGCGTGGGTGATGGCGTCGGCGGGGGTGATGGCGTCGCCGTCGGGATGGGCGTGACTGCGACCGGAGCCGGTGTGATCGGGAACGGCGTGGGCGGCGAGACGGGGATTGGCGTCGACGCCCCGGGTTGTGGGGTGATGGGAAACGGGGTTGACGTCGGCGTGCGGGATGCCGGCAGCGGCAACGGAGCAGGGCTGGGAGTTGGAGTGGCAGCGTCGCCCCCGCAAGCGGCGAGGACCAGCAACGCGACCATCGGGACAGAAAGCAGCGACACCCGCCCGTGTCGTCGTTCCACGGCTCTCGTACACCTCCCAGCTACGCCCTGCCAACGCATGGAGACGCTCCTCGGAGATCGCGCTGGCGGAGCCTAGCACGGGCCGTGCGCCAAGATGCACGCAATTGTCTCGATTCCGCTGAGCGTCCATGCTCTGGCCTGTAGCTAGCTCAAGTTCCCAATCAGGTTTTGACGGGCTGAGGGGCCCCTATCCTCGGCTGTTGGTGTCGAAGCCACAGTCGAAGAAGGAGCCCTCGACGGCGGAGACGAAATCAGGCGAGGGTGAGTCGTTGAATCCTCGAGTCCGGGCGCGTCCCGGTGTCCATGTCCAAACGCCCGTCAATCGGCCGGGATCACCGCACGGAGCCGCGCCAGCCGCGTCTCGCGGTCGCGCGCGAATCGCTCGATGGCCGCCACGATGTGGGTGGCGCTCAGGTGCGCCTCGTCCATCACCTCGTCCACCGTGCCGCCGGTACGCCAACGGTCGTCCCAGTCGGCGGAGAGCGAGTACTCGGCCGCAAGCGGCCCGTCCAGCCAGTCGCGCATGAGCTTGAAGGCGCCGTTGGTGATGGCCATCGCGTCCACGCGATCGGAGGCGGAAGCGGTCGCTTCCCGGTAGGCGGCGTCCTGGAGCGCGAAGAGCTGCAGACTCAGCGCAGCCACGATCTTCACGTTCAGGCCGCGCCGGTCCAACTCCGCCAGGACCGAGACCAGGTTGGCCGTAGGCACGGTGCCGCGCACGAAGACCGTGCCCATGGGCGGTTGGTCGGAGCGGTACGGGCGCATGACGTAGGCGCCACGCGCGGCCTGGAAGTGGGATGGGATCCCCAGCGCCGCGCGGTCGGGGATCTCGATGGACGGCCGGGTGAGGTGCAGCGCCACGATCGGCGCCGACTGGCGCAGCGCCGCTCCGAGCAGGACCGGAACCTCGTTGTACTCCCACGGATGCAGGTCGATGACCTGCCCTTCCGGGAAGAGCTGGGTGACCCCGGTTTCGAAGATGCCGAAATGGGTGCGCGAGTCCTCGGCCGTCTCCGGCCCCGAGTGGCCAGCGATCCAGAGGATCTTGCCAACCTTGAGGTCCGCGTCCTGGGCCAGCTGGCTGAACAGGCGCATGGCCCCGTACTTGAGGTAGCTGAACGAGGCGTAGGTGGAGCAGGCTCCCCAGAAGCCGTTGAAGCTGCCAAACGGATCGTCGGAGAGGTTGACCGACGCGAGGCCAGCGACCAGGCCCGCGTTGGTGAATTCGGTGATCTCGGTGGGCAGCACGGTCCCCTGGGGATGCGCGTCCCGCTCGTACCAGCCCCAGCCGGGAAGCGTGCCGAAGTCCTTGCCGAAGCCCGCGATATTGGTGGACTCGGCCAGGTCGGCAGAGGCGACGATGAAGAGCGGCCGCCCGTACTCGGCTTTCGCGAACGCGTTGACCCAGGCGCCCCAGTTCCCCAGGGCGGCCCGGTTGGGTGCCTTCTCGCCGGGTTTCTTGTACAGCTCCGGCGGGTAGTTCCGGAAGTCGTAGAGGCGCTGGTCCGTGAAGATCCCGGCGCCGTTCCCGTCGCGGCCGCCGAGGGTGAAGGAGCGCGACTCGTCCGGCACGGAGCGGGCAAGCTCCAGGAGGCGATCCGACACGCGCTCGACGACGTCCGTGCGCGCGCGGAGCACGCCGATGGCGCGGGACAGGTTCTCGCGCGCCTGGGCACCGGACTGGGCGGGAGCGGCGGCGTCCACGCCCTCGTACTCCATCCCGTACTTCTCCATGAAGGCGTGCCGCACGGCCCAGAACTCCGGGGAGTTCATGGCGTGCGGCGTGCCGTGGCTGGCGGCCCCCGTCTTGCCGTAGCCGCGGCCCTTGATGGTTCGGAACCACGCCATGGACGGCACCCGTTCCGGGTTGGCCCCGCGTGCGGCGTCCAGCACGGCACGCGTGACCGGTCCCCATTCCATGCCCTGCTGCGTGCCGGCGACGCGCCAGCCATAGCTGGCAAACCAATCCGCCGGCTCGCCGAACACGACCGACGAGGCGGCAAAGGAGTCGATCCCGTGGTCGTTCCAGTCCACCAGGAACACCAGGTTGCTGAGGCCAAGACCCCAGGCGGCGTTGCGCGTCTCGTGGCTGGCTCCCGGCGTCAGGCCGCCCTCGCCCTCCACGACGAAGACCTTGACGTCCTCGCAGCCGGCCAGTTTCAGGGCCAGCGCCTCCCCTGCGGCGGGCGGCATGCCGTGTCCTGACGGACCGGTGTTGTACTTCAGGAACAGCGTCTTGCCGGCCATCTCGGCGTGGCCGGGGAGGCCGTTCCGATGGCGAAGCGTGAGGAGATCCTCCCAGGTCAGTGCCCATCGCCCGTCGTCGGGGAAGGCGAACGCCGGGTCGTGATCGGCGTCGAAGCGGGCGCGCATGGTCTCGTTGAGCACGGCCAGGGTGGTGTAGACCAGCGGCACGGTGTGGCCGGCGGAGAGCACGAAACGGTCGCCGAAACGCCGCCATGGGTGCAGCAGGTCCCAGCGCATGGCGCCGGAGAGAAGCATGGCCAGGAACAGGTGGACCTTGGAGCGCGAGCCGCCCGGGTGCCCGCTCTGGCGGTAGTTGAGCGTGAGGTCGATCAGCTCGTCGACGACGTCCTTGAGCAGCTCCCAGTCCTCGAACGACGCCTCCGCGTCCGCGTAGAGCGCGTCGGGAACCGCAACCGCCTGGGTGGTCATGGGGGCGTGGCGCTCAGACGGCCGCGGCGACAGGCGGCGCGATGACCGTGCGCATGCGGGCCAGGGCCTCCGTGATGTTCTCGCGCGAGTTGGCGTACGAGAGGCGGATGTGGTTGGTGCCGACGCCACCGAAGGCGGTCCCGGCAAGGACCGAGACGCCAACCTCGTTGAGCAGCCGATTGGCCAGAACGGCCCCGGTCATGCCGGTCCCCGAGATGTCCGGGAACACGTAGAACGCGCCAAGCGGGCGCAGGCACGACACGCCTGGGATGGCGTTCAGGCCATCGACGACAAGGTCGCGGCGTGCCCGGAACTCGGCGACCATGGCAGCCACGGAGTCCTGCGGCCCCGTCAGGGCCTCGACGGCGCCGTATTGGGCGAACGTGGTTGCGCCCGAGACGTTGTTGATGATGAGCTTGCCGAAGCCCTCGGACAGCCACCCGGGCACGATGCCGTAGCCCAGGCGCCAGCCGGTCATGGCATAGGTCTTGGAGAAGCCGTCCAGGACGATGGTGCGCTCGGCCATTCCCGGCAGGGAGGCAATGGAGATGAACTCGGCGCCGTCGTAGAGGATGCGCGAGTAGATCTCGTCGGAGAGCACCACCAGGTCGTGCTCGATCGCGACGGCAGCAATGCGCTCCAGGTCGCCGCGGGTGAGCACGCCGCCGGTGGGGTTGGCCGGCGAGTTGAGCACGATCAGCCGGGTGCGCGCGGTGACCAGCGAGATCAGCTCGTCCGGGTCCAGGCGGAACTCGTTCTCCTGCCGGATGGGGATCGGCACGGGCGTACCGCCCATGAAGCGTGTCACCGACTCGTAGATGGGGTAGCCGGGGTCCGGCACGATGACCTCGTCACCGGGGTCGACCAGGGCGAGGATCGCGTAGTACATGACGCCCTTGCCGCCGACGGTGACGTAGACGCGCTCGGGCGCGACGTCAAAGCCGCGCCGGGCCGTGGAGTCGGCGGCGATCGCGGCGCGCAGCTCGGGGATCCCGGGAAACGGCGGGTAGTGCGTCTTGCCCGCGTCCAGGGCGCGTTTGGCGGCCTCGCGGATGTTGACCGGCGTGTCGAAATCCGGCTCACCGACCTGGAGATGGATCACGCTTCGACCCGTGGCCTCGAGGGCGCGAGCGCGGGCGGAGGCCTCGAACGCCGTCTCCGTACCGATCGTGAGCATGCGCGTTGCGAGTTTCATGTGGCATCTCCCAAATGGGGTCGGATCCCGCGGCGGGATGAAGACGTTCCCATTGCGTCGATTGGCCAAAGGGCAATCCGCTGATCGCGTGCCGGGCCCGAGTATGTTCCAGCCCACCGAGTGGCGCATCCCCAGACGTGGCCTGCCGCCCAGGCTCGGGCCGATCCTCGATCGTGGCCCGTGGACGCTGGTTCTCGTCGTCCGGCCTGGGAGCTCCATGCAGCTGAACATCCTGGTCCTGTCCTATGTCGCGTCTGCGGCTGTGTCGGGGGCGGTCGCCAGGCGAATCGTGACGAACGGCAGATGCGATCTCAGCGTTCGGGGGCCACCCTTCAGGAGCCGAAGTGGGTCGAGCGCGCGACGCGTGGAACTGACCGCGCGAACCTGGCCCGTCCGGGGAAGGGGTCGGATCATGGGTCCACGTGTCGTTGGTTCATGGATGGGTCCCGCCCGGACGCGTCTGGCCGCCGTGCTGGCATCGATCGCCATCGTCTTCGTCGGCGTCGCCTGGGCTTCGCCCGTCGCGGGCTCGAGCTCCACGCGGGTTGCGTCACCGGCGGCGGCCGGCGTGCCCTACCTGGTCAGGGACATTCGTCCGAACAGTGGGTCGAACCCCGCCGAGCTCACCGACGTCGCGGGAACCCTGTTCTTCACCGCCCGGGACGCGACCCACGGTCGTGAGCTGTGGAAGAGCGACGGGACCTCGGGTGGCACGCGGATGGTCAAGGACATCCGCACGGGCCTGACCGGATCACAGCCGCACACCCTGGCGGCGATCGGCCACGTGGTGTATTTCATCGCCAATGACGGCGTCCACGGCGGTGAGCTGTGGCGGAGCGACGGCACGTCCGCCGGCACCCGCATGGTCAAGGACATCCGCCCCGGTGCGCGTTCTTCGGCGCTCGCCTCGCTGACCGTGGTCGGCGCAAAGCTGTATTTCAGCGCCAACGACGGCGTGCATGGCAGCGAGCTCTGGGTCAGCGATGGCACGCGAGCGGGAACGCACTTGGTCAGGGACATCGTGGCCGGCCCAGGCAGCACGGAGCTCGTGTCGCTGACCGCCAGCGGCGGACGGCTCTTCTTCGGGATCGATTCCACCCTGTGGCGGAGCAACGGGACCCGCGCGGGCACGAAGCAGATCCAGGATGTCGGCCCTGTTACGTTGGTCTACTTCCTGGTCGCCGTTGACAGCACGGTCTTCGTGGTCGTCGGCCACATGATCTCCTTTGGCCTTTGGGCGACAGATGGGACCACGTCTGGTGGGCACCCGCTTAGCCTGCCCTCGAACATGGGCCTGGGACCCACGGCCACGCTCGGAGGACGGCTCTACTTCGAGTTGGAGCCCTCGGATTTCGTATGGCCCATCGAAGCCAACCTGGTTCGTAGCGATGGAACGCAGGCGGGAACCGAGGTCGTGAACCCAGAGGCCGTGGAGATGACGGGACTCGTGGCGCTGGCTGGCTCGCTCTTCTGGACGGACTCCATCGGCAGCTCGGCCGGGGCGGAAGACCGGCTCTGGATCAGCGACGGCACCACAGCCGGAACCCGCATGGTCCTGGACGGAGGCGCCGCCTGGCAGCTCTCCCTGCGGGGCGCGACCGCCATCGGGAACACCATCGTGTTCACGGCAGGGACGAACGATGCCGAGCCATGGCTGAGCGATGGCACCGCCGAAGGCACCAGGCCGATGGCCGACCTCAACCCGAACGGCTCGTCGTCCCCGAGCAGCTTCACGAAAGTCGGCGCGTCGGTGTACTTCGTGGCCGATGACGGCACCCACGGACAGGAACTCTGGCGCTTCGTACCGGCCGCGCCCACTGAGCGTTGATCGGGCGTTCCTAGACGGACTCTCGATCGATCGAGATGGGCCGGCCACTGCGCATCCTTGGGCTCGGGCTCCTATTGGTGGTTTGGCCCGTGGTCGGTGTCTACGCGATGCCCCGTGTGACGACCGGTTCCGATAGCCAGCCAGCCGGACGCTCGTCAACGACGACGCGGTTCCGGCCTGCGGCCTTGGCCGCGTACAGGTTGTGATCGGCCCTGGCCAGAAGTGTCGACTGCGTGTCACGCGGCCGCGCCGCTGTCGCCCCGACGCTCACGGTCATCGTCAGCCTGCCGATGAGCCCTCGCCATGGATGACGCGCAACGGCGGCGCACACCTCCCCGAGCACACGGGTTCCAGCAGCCATGTCGAGTCCCGGCAGGCCGATCAGGAATTCCTCGCCGCCCAGGCGTGCCACGAACCATGACCGCGACGCGCCGTCGTCGCGGGCAGCCGGAAGGGCTCCCTCGAGCACTCTGGCAAGCTCCGTGATGACCCGGTCACCCACTTCGTGCGACAACGTGTCATTGACTCGTTTGAAGTGGTCCGCATCTACGATCGCGACCACCAACGGCTTGCCGGCGACCACATCCGCCAGGCAGCGCGGGATCTCTTCGTCCAGGTACCGCCGGTTCGGAAGCCCGGTGAGGGCATCCGTCCTGGCCTGGCTCCGGAAGCGTTCTGCCTCATGGCGGGCCTCGGTGGTCTCAAACAGTGCCTGCCGGGTGCGCGCGTTTGCCTCGCGACGCACGGAGTTGAGCCGAACGGATTCGGCGTGGAAGACCTTGTGGACCTCGTACGCCTGTTCGAAGCGCCCTGCCGCCGCATGGAGCTCTGCCTGCACGCGCATGACCTCCACCACGTGGCCACGAAGGTCGCGTTCAAGGCAGATGGCGCGACAGCGGTCAAGCGTTGCCTGTGCCGCCTCCACGCGACCCTGCCTCCGTTGCACCTCGGCGAGGGTGAGCATGAGCCCCGCCGGCGTGTCGGCCTCGACGTCACCCTGGGTGTCCAGGGCCTGGAGGCCGGCCTCCAGGGCGACGGCTGCCTGCTCGTAGTCGCCGATGCCGATCGAGGCCCTGGCCAGCGTGTCGAGGAGCGGCGGGCTCAGCGTGAAATGATTGGCCGCGGCAAGGCTGCGCATCTCCTCCGCGGCTTCCCAGGCCCGTTGCGCGTCGCCCCCCTCGTACTCGGCGTAGGCCAGGTTGTTCAGGACGCTGATCTGCCGCTCCACGTCGCCGATGCTCACGAACACGCCCTCGGCTTCGCGATAGCGCTGACGCGCCGACTCGAGTGATCCGGCCACGCTCAAGGCATCTGCCAGGCGGATGAGGAAGTTCCCCCTCGTACGGGCAGGGGTGGCGTCCTCCAGCAGCTCGAGGGCGCGCAGCGCGTGGTCGAGGCCCAGGGCAGAATCGCCGACGCTTTCGAAGATCGACGACAGGATCAGGTGGCTTCGGGCAAGCAGGGGTGCCGGGCCGTGGTCCTCGGCCCAGTGGTTGACCTCATTGGCCAGGGTCGCGGCTTCGGTGGCCTCCCCTGCGCGGAGACGCATGTCGGCTTCGACCAGGCGGCCACGCATGTGGAGGTCGAGCGCCCCAGCGTCAAAGGCCTCCTGCTCGACGCGCACGGCCTGCTCCAAACGAACACTTACGTCAAAGGCCCGGTGGTATTCGAGGTCATCCAGGAGCCTGGACAGTCGTGCCAGTTCCTCGTCCATGGTTTGCTGCCAATCGTCGTGGTTTCGCTCGCGCGCTCGGTGGCTGATGCCCAAGTTGAAGAACGTAACCGGAGCCGGCGGCCGGCGACACCCACCGGTGGTCCTGTGGTGCCCCGGAGGCGAACCGAACGGCGTCAGCCATCCACGTCAGAGTGGATGAGGATGCCGCCCGGCTTCAGCAGGCGACGCTCCTGCTGCGAGATCTCACGCCGTACCCGATCGGCGTTTGCGGTCCCATGCCTCTCGCGGAACTCGGGCGACCCGAAGAGGCGGCTGTCCTGGACCGCATCAAAGGAGGCGCTCGGCAGGGCATCGAGGGCACCGGGCACTCCGAGATCGAGGGCGCAGTGCTCGAAAGCCTCAGCGTCGAGGTCACCCAGGTCGACCCCGACCGGCTCCGCGCCGAGCTGGAGCAGCAGCCGGCACATCCAGGGCTCGAATTGAGCCGTCCGCCGGCCGGTCGTGGGTGACCGGCTGGAGTTCGATCCGCAGGCGATGTCCAGGATGCGCTTGCCTCGCACCGCCGCCAACGACCCGAACGATCGCTGGAGTCGCGTGACGAACTCCTCGATGATTTCGGCCACGTGCGGCTCCGCCAGGATCTTGGGGCCGAGGGCATGCTTGGCATCCAGTGCGGCGAGGGCGCGGGCCAGGAGCGCGACCTCGTCCGGGTCTCTTCCGAGATCGGCGAGGGTGACAAGGTACGACTCGGGCCGCTTGGGGGCCGTCAACCGCGAACCAGAGGAAGGAAGATCCGGTCAACGATCTCTATGACCGTGGCCTCGGGAACCGGCGCCTGGGTCATGATCAGCTCATGGCGGACCAGGTCCACCGGTAGGGAGCGCACCCGGGGGCTCAGGCGGGCCGGGTCGATCTCACCGCGCGCGATCGCTCGCTCGATGACGAGTGCGGTGCCGCCCTTTGCGGTGCCCGCGAGCGCCCGCTCGCGCAGGGCGGCGGGCGACATCCCGAACTTGTTGAAGGAGTCGGCGATCAAGAAGCTCAGGGTGCCAGCGAGATCGCCAACCTGTGTCGACAGGTGGCGGAGCACGGCCAGCAGGTCCTCGCGCAGCGACCCGGTGTCGGGCACCTGAAACGGGTCCGATCCGATGTGGTGTTGCAGCGCAGCGACCACGAGCTCAGGGCTGTTCGGCCAGCGCCGGTATAGAACCGCCCGGCTCGTCCTGGCTCGGACCGCGACACCTTCCATCGTGAACGCCGAGTAGCCGACCTCCGTCAGCTCGTCCCAAGCCGCCTGCAGCAGCGCCGCCTCCAGCTTGGAGCCTCGGCGGCGCACTGACGGCTCTGCCTTTCGCGTGGCCGGTGGCGGCGCGCCGGCACTTCCATGGGCTGCCATGGGGCCTCCTTAGGATGCGCTTGTGTTTCTTATGAGTTCATTGTACAGTGGGCCTTAGACACACCAGCGTATCTAATACAAGGGAATGAGGCCCGGAGATGAAAGACCCAACCAAGAACGAGGGACTCGATCCAGCGTTCCTGAAGCTTGCGCTGATCCTGCTCACCGGGGCGATGGCGGTCATGTTCGACACGACCATCGTCAACGTGGCGATCGACACCCTGTCGCGAGAGCTGAACGCGTCGGTGTCGACGACCCAATGGGTCATCAGCGCCTACGTGCTGGCGCT
>CAZENL010000054.1:7375-19428 GCA_964513505.1 uncultured Anaerolineaceae bacterium | reverse complement strand
GGGCCCTTGAAGCCGACCAGGTACTCGAGCCGGATCGGCGCGAAGCACTCGTAGAAGACCACGTCCGCGTCGCCGAGCTGGCGGAACGCGTGGGGCCAGTTCGAAGGAATGACGAGCAGCGCGCCGGGGCCGACCTCGGCCTCCTCGTCGCCCACCTTGGCCCACAGGCGCCCCGACTCGACGAGCATGATCTGCTCCGCCTCGTGGTGGTGCTCCGGGATGAAGACGCCGCCGCGGTAGACGATGCGAGTCATCATCGATTTCTCGCCCGACACGGTCTGCCGGAAGACGCCCGGGACGTACTCGACGGTCGGGAACTCGTCCCAGGTCGTGATCTGGCGCATGGTCATCTCCTGCTCAGCGGGCCGCGGTAGCGGCAAGTTCGGCGGGCGCGGTCGCCTCGGCCGCCTTGGCTGCCTCGGCTGCGCGCTTCTTGGCGTCCAGCCCGCGGAGGATCAGCTCCGGCGTCACCGGCAGCTCGTCGATGCGCACGCCGGTCGCGTGGTAGATGGCATTGACGATGGCGGGGATCGGCGAGTTGGCCGTCATCTCGCCGACGCCCTTGACCCCGAACGGGCCATTGGACGACGGGTATTCCAGCACCACGCAGTCGATCTCCGGCATCTCGGCGGCCCCGGGCATCAGGTATTCGCTGAAGTCCTTGGGCTTGTGGTCCGGATCGGGATAGTAGGGCTCCGTGGTCTCGTAGAGCGCGTGGGACATGCCCATCCACGCACCGCCGACGATCTGGCCCTTGACCAGCGCCGGGTTGACCTGGCGGCCCACCTCGTAGGCGCTCTTGATGGAGAGGACGGTGACTTGGCCGGTCTCGTCGTCCACCTCCACCTCGGCCACCGTGCAGGCGTGCGCCTCGGTCGAGTCGGGATCCATCTCGCCGGTCTCGGGATCGACCGGGCTCTTGGGCTTCATGAACGCGCCGCGTCCGGCGATGGTCTTGCCGTACTTGAATTGCGCTGCGGCCGCGACGTCGGCGATCTTCACGGACCGCGACGGGCTGCCACGGACCACGATGCTGCCCTGGCCGTCGAACTCCAGGTCCGCCTGGGATGCCTCGAGTTCCTCGGCCGCGATGTCCAGCAGCGCCTCGCGCACCTCCACGGCCGCGGCCATGACGGCGTTGCCGACACGGTGCGTGGCCCGGCTCGCGAACGTG
This sequence comes from uncultured Anaerolineaceae bacterium, assembly GCA_964513505.1. Classification (GTDB taxonomy): domain Bacteria; phylum Chloroflexota; class Limnocylindria; order Limnocylindrales; family CSP1-4; genus JAFMJV01. The sequence continues at coordinate 18,254 of CAZENL010000054.1, read as the reverse complement.
CCCATGTCGTGCGGCCCGGAGTCCGTGTCGGCCGTGTCGATGACTACGTCCGCCATGCCCACGCCGATCGCCTCGGCGGCAATCTGCCCGATGACCGTGCGATGGCCCTGGCCGAGGTCCGTGCTGGACAGCGACACCACGAACGTGCCGCTGGTGGTGGCGTGGATGAGCGCCTGCGACGGGTCGCCGCCCAGGTTCATGCCGGTCGGATAGTTGACGGCGGACATCCCGGTGCCGCGCAGCTTGGTCATTTCGCGTCCTCCCCGCCGTTGCGCGGCGCCGAGGTCATCGCCCGCAGCTCCGCCGGAAGCTCGTGGCCGACGAGGGTCGCCGCCGCCTGCATCGTCTCGATGAGCGTGGCGTCCTCCATCACCTTGCGGTGTGGCTTGACGTCGCCGTCGTGGTAGGCATTGATGAAGTGCAGCGTCCACGGATCGATCCCGAGGAGCTCCGCGATCTTGTCCATCTGGACCTCGAGCGCGAACGAAGCCATGGTGATCCCGAACCCCCGCATGGCGCTCGAGGGCGTGCGGTTCGTGAAGACGCAATAGGAGTCGATCGAGACGTTGGGGATCGCGTACGGCCCGGCCGCGTTGGCCGCGTTCTTGGTGAGCGCATACGGCGTCTGGCGGCTGTAGGCGCCGGAGTCGGCGTAGCTGACCACCTTGCGGGCGATGATGCGGCCGTCGTTCATGACGCCGTCCTTCAGGTAGATGCGCCACGCACTTCGTGTGGACGAGACCTGCATCTCCTCGGAGCGGTTGTAGGCGTACTTCACGGGCCGGTTGGTCAGCATCGCGCCCAGCGTCGCGAGCGGTTCCACGATGACGTCCACCTTGCCGCCGAACCCGCCACCCACCGTGCCACCGACGAAATGGAGGCTGTTGCCGGGGACCTGGAGGATGATCGAGGTGTTGTCCAGGCTGAAGTAGACGGCCTGCGAGTTGGTGTAGACCGTGTAGCGACCGTTCGCCTCCGGCACCGCGATGCAGCCGGTGGTCTCGGTCGGCGCGTGCTCGATGGGCTTGCTGTTGTAGACGCTCTCCAGGATGTGGTCGGCCTTGGCGAAACCCGCCTCCACGTCGCCGTAGCGCACCCGGCGGCTCGGATGGCCTTCGTACATGAAGGTGTTGTTGCCCCAGTGGGTGACGATCGGGGCGCCGGGCTTGAGGGCCTCCTCCACGTCGAACACGGCCGGTAGCTCTTCCAGGTCCAGCTTCACCCGGGCGACCGCATCATAGGCGGCGGCCTCCGACTCGGCCAGGATGGCGACGACCGGTTCGCCCTTGTAGCGGACGCGTTCGCCGACCGGGGTGAGGGCGAACTCCTCCTCCGGCTCCACGCCGATCAGGCCGAGGATGGTGTAGACGTTGTGCGGCACGTCGGCGGCCGTGAGTGCGCGCACGAAACCCGGTACGCGCTCGGCGTCCGAGAGGTCGATGCCGCGGATCCGCGCGTGGTGCACGGGGCTGCGCACCATCTTGAGATGGAGCATGCCGGGGAACGTACGGTCGGTGGTGTACTGCGTCCGGCCGGTGACGTGGCCGAGGCCATCGCTCTGGGGGAGCGAGCGGCCGACGACGTTCAGTGCTGCGTTCATCGTGCTACCGCCTCCTTGCTCGCGAGTGCCTGGGCGGCGCCTTCGACGGCGGCGATGATCGGCTCGTAGCCCGTGCAACGGCAGATGTTGCCGCCCAGAGCCTCGATGACGTCGTCCCGGCTCGGGTTCGGGTTGTGCGCGAGGAGCGCCTTGGAGACCATGACCATGCCGGAGGTGCAGTAGCCGCACTGGAACGCACCCTGCTCGATGAACGACTGCTGGACGGGGTCGAGGCCCTCGGCGGGTGTGCTGCTCTCGACAGTGGTGACGCGCTTGCCGGCCACGTTCTCGACGGGCAGCAGGCAGGACATCATCGGCTCGCCATCCACCAGGACCGCACAGCTTCCACAACCGCCCTGCCGGCAGCCTTCCTTGGCTCCGGTGTAGCCGAGCTGATAACGAAGGACCGCCTGGAGGGTGGTCATGGGCTTGACCATGACCTCCACTTCGCGGCCTCCGAGCTCGAACGTGACGATCTTCGATGCCATCTACTTCGTCCCCCCAACCAGGTCCCGATGCTCTTCGGTGATCGTCTCGAGGGCTCGCCGCACGAAAACGCCGACCATGCGGCGGCGGTACCACTCACTGGCCACGCCGTCCGTGAACGGCTGGCACTCGAGCTGGGCGGCCTCGGCCGCCTTGTCGATGACCGCCGATTCGAGCGCAGATCCGACGAGGGCGGCTTCCGCCAGCGCGACCCGGATGGGGTGCGGACCGGCAGCGCCGAGGGCGATTCGCGCCTCGCTGACACGGCCGTCGCGTCGCTGGAGGGCGACCGCCACCGTCACGACCGCCGGCGTGTTGGCGTGCTTGCGGCCGAACTTGAGGAAGGCCGTCTCGCGGGTGGCGGTGGGGACCAGGATCTCCACCAGCAGTTCGTCGGCCGCCAGCGCGTTGCTCATGAAGCCCGTGTAGAAGTCGGCCAACGGCAGGACCCGTTCCCCGTTCACGCCCGCCACGCGCACGCGCGCATCCAGGGCCAGCAGGGCCACTGCCACATCGCCGCCCGGAGGCGGCGTGAACAGGTTGCCGCCCACGGTGGCCATGTTGCGGATCGGCCAGCTGGCCGTGTTCCGCGCCGCCTCGCTGAGGAGCGGAATGGCTTCCTGCGCCAGCAGCTGTGTCAGCGTCGTGGCGGCGCCGATGGCGAGCTCATCTCCGCGCTGCTCGATGCGGTCAAGGCCCGCGTTGCGCAGGCTCATGACACGTTCCGGCAGAGAGATGCCCTCGTTGATGAGCGGCATCGCCACCGTGCCGCCGGCCATGACCAGGAGCTCCGACCCGTGGCGTTGGAGCAGGCCGATCGCCTCGGTCAGCGATCCCGGAATCAGGTATTCGCGAACAGTCACTGTGTGGACTCCTTGCGCGACGCGCGTGAGCTGGTCATCCGGCGGTCGCCACCGGGACGCGCTGGAGCCGCCTGCCCAGCCGCGCCAGCCCTTCGTTGATCAGCGACCTGGCGACGCCCTCGATGAAGCGCGAATCCAGGCGGGCGAGCGGGCCGCTGATGACGCCCGTTCCTTCGTACTCGATGAGCGTCCTGCCACCCTGGTCCGCGAGCCGGAAGGTGCCGCGGCCGGCAACGCTCCCGATCCTGCCCGTGGCACTGCCCTCCAGCGCGCCGGAACTCGGTGGCTGGGCATCCACGAGCCTGACTCGCGTCTCGTACGTGCCCACGATCGCCGGCAGGCGCATGGCCACCCGGCCGCGGTACTCGTCTGCCGACACCAGCTGGATCTCCGTGCAGCCCGGGATGACCTCCAGCAGGGCCGCGGGGTCGCAGATCGCGGCATAGACCGCTTCCCGCGGGGCATCCAACGTGGCCGAGCCACTGATCTTCATGGCAGGCGTGTCCGGAACGTGCTCAGACGACCACGTCGAAGATGCGGATCTCGCCCATGGCCGAGAGCGCCTTCAAGTCGGGCTGGAGATCCGTATGCACGGACGAATTCCGCCATCCGGCGGCAGCTTCGCCGTCCTGCCAGCGGAAGGTCATCTCGTAATGCGACGGATCGTCTGCGGCGCGCAGCAGCTCCACCCGCACGTAGCCGGGTGACACGGACGCGGCGGGCAGGTAGCGCTCGGTGAAGAAGCGGTCGAACGCCTCGCTCTTCGCGGGATCGACCGTGAACGTGATGTGTCGCTCGATCATGCTGGGACCTCTGAGAAGCGGTGTTAGTGGCGGACCATCGTTGATCGATTGTATTGGGCGACTATGTCACGCTCTGCCATCCCAGTCACGGTCCGAACGGCACGGCCAGCCGGCCTGTCGTGAAGGCGATGCGGACCCCGAGCGCGACGCGTACCGGAACCGTCGGGCGTTCAGCGGACCACACGCGCCGAACCGCCGGCCACGAGCGCCTGGACCTCTGCCAGGGTGGCCATCGACGTGTCGCCCGGCGTGGTCATTGCCAAGGCGCCGTGGGCAACCCCGTACTCCAGGGCAGTCGGCAGCGGCAGTCCGGACAGGATTCCGTAGATCAGCCCCGAAGCGAACGAATCGCCCCCGCCGATGCGGTCCAGGATCTCCAGGTCCGGGTGCGGGGCGGCCACGCTCAGCTGGCCGTCCGCGTAGCACGCGCCGCCCCAGTCGTTCCTGGTCGCGGTGTGCGCCACGCGCAGGGAGGTGGCCACGACCGCCAGATTCGGGTATGCCTCGACGACCTCCGCCATCATCGCGCCGTAGCTCGCGGGATCGAGCGCCGCCAGGTCCGGGTCCGTGCCTGGCACCGCGAAGCCCAGCGCCGCGCTGAAGTCCTCCTCGTTGCCGAGCATCATGTCGACCAGCGGCGCCAGCTCGCGATTGACGGATTGGGCCCGCTCCTTGCCGCCGATGCCCTTCCACAGGCTTGGGCGGTAGTTGAGGTCGTAGCTCACCATCGTCCCGTGGCTGTGGGCGGCCTGCATCGCCTCCGCGGTCACGTCGGCGGTCGATGACGACAGCGCGGCGAAGATCCCGCCGGTGTGGAACCAGCGGGCCCCCTCCGCGCCGAAGACGGTGTCCCAGTCGATGTCTCCTGGGCGCAGCTGGCTGACCGCGGTGTGGCCGCGGTCGGAGACGCCGACGGCACCCCGCACGCCGAAGCCGCGTTCGGTGAAGTTGAGGCCGTTCCTTGCGGCCCGGCCGACGCCGTCGTACGGCACCCACGTGACGTGGCTCAGGTCCACGCCGCCGGTGCGCATGAGGTCTTCCACCAGGCGGCCGATCGGGTTGTCCGCCAGGGCCGTGACCACCGAACTGCGCATCCCGAAACAGCGAGCCAGGGCACGCGCGACGTTGTATTCGCCGCCACCCTCCCAGGCACGGAACTGGCGCGCGGTGTGGATGCGATCCTCGCCGGGATCCAGGCGGAGCATCACCTCGCCGAGCGCGACCAGGTCCCAGCGCGCCTCCTCCGCCGGCTTGATGGCCAGGACCACGTCTAGGCCACGCTTCCGGCGGTTGCCGAGGCAGCGGGCGTCCGGCCGGCCCTGGCGCCCTTGACGATGGCCAACGCCTCACGCGCCAGCCGCTCGACCTCGGCCCAATCGCCCGCGGCGACGCTGCCGGCCCTGGCCAGCCACGTCCCGCCAACGGCCGCCACGCAGTCCAGGGCCAGGTAGTCGGCGAGGTTCGCCACCGTGACGCCACCGGTGGGGACGAATCGCATCATGGGGTAGGGCCCCTCCAGCGCCCGCAGGAAGGCCGGGCCCCCCAGCGCGGCTGCCGGAAAGACCTTGACCAGGCGCAGGCCGCGCACGAGGGCTGCCTGGAGCTCCGTTGGCGTGGCGATCCCGGGCATGACCGGGATGTCCTGCGCAAGCGCGTGGTGGACGACCGTGGCGTCGAAGCCGGGGCTCACCAGGAACGCCGCACCGGCGTCGATCGCCGCGTCCGCCTGCTCCGTGGTGAGGACCGTGCCCGCGCCGACCAGCATTTCGGGGACGCTCGCCCGGATCGCCCGGATCGCCTCCGCGGCGGCATCGGACCGGAAGGTGACCTCGACGCACGAGATCCCTCCGGCGAGGAGCGCCCTGGCCAGTGGCACGGCCTGATCCGGCCGCGGGACGGTGACGACGGGCAGGATCCCATGCGTCGCGAGCGTGTCTGCCAGGTCCATCGGGCGAATCCTTTAGCGGGCGGTGTAGCCACCGTCGACGACGACGGTCGAGCCGTGGAAGAACGAGGCGCGGGGCGAGGCCAGGAACACGATCGCGTCCGCGATCTCCTCCGGCCGGCCGAGCCGGCGGATGACCTGGCGATCCTCCATCTGGTGGCGGAGCGTCGCGACATCGTCGGCGCCCGAGAGGATGCGATCGACCCACGGCGTGTCGGTGGTGCCCGGCGCCACGCAGTTCGCCCGGATGCCGCGTTCCGCGAACTCCACAGTCAGGCTTCGCGTCAGCGAGATGAGGGCGGCCTTGGAAGCGCAGTACGCGGCTCGATTGGGGATGCCGATGAGACCGCCGACGGACGACACGTTCACGATCGTGCCCGCGCCGTTGGCCAGGAAGTGGGGCAGGAACGCCTGGCAGAGCAGGAAGGCAGCGGTGACGTTGACGGCGAACGTCTCGGCCCACTGGGCGGGGGTGGTCTGCAGCACGTCCGCCCTGAAGCCGACGCCGGCCCCGTTCACCAGCACGTCGATCCGGCCGAAACGCTCGATCGCCTGGGCGGCGGCCGACTGCAGCGCGGCGGCATCGGCGAGATCTGCCACGAGCGGCAGGCAGCGCGTCCCGTAGTCGGCGGCCAGCTGGTCGAGCTGCGCCGACTGCCTGCCGACGCAGGCGACCTTGGCGCCGGCTTCCAGGAACATCGTGGCCGCCTCGCGGCCGATCCCGGAGGTCGCGCCCGTCAGGAAGACGCCTGTTCCCGCGAACTCCTGGCTCCCGCTTCCCGTCATGAGCGAACGGCCCCTTTCGACACACTGCGAACGTACGACCCGATGGTCCGGGCGGCCGTGGCCGTGATGCTAGTGCCGTTCGGACGCCGGGGACCGGCCGAGCGTCCCCTTGCACTCACGGCACATGCGGGCATGCCGTCATCGCGGTGGCATGGCCGCGAAGGTCTTCTCGATGTCCTCGAGCACGCGGACGGTCGACTCGACCACCACATTGAGATAGCGCTCGCCGAATTCCGCCGTGGCCGCGCGCGCATCGCCCCAGGTGCCCGAACGCGTGGCCCGATGGACCGAGCCCGGCGCGGAGAAGAAGAACGCGGTGTGCACGGCTGCGGCGTTGGTGACCTCCGGAAACGGCGGAAACTCGGCGTTCGCCAGCTCCATGTCCACGAGGGCCGGGTTGATGGCCAGGACCGCCGACGTTTCCCCTCGGTTCGCGTGCAGGCCGTTCGATGGATCGAAGAACTCGGCGCCCTCGGCGGGCGTCATTCCGTCCCAATAGTTGACCGGAAAGGCACGCACGCCCGCGGGCACGCGGTCCGCGGCATTGGCGCAGGCGTACGCGATGGCGTACGTGTTGTCGTAGTGGCCGTTCAGAAAGACGATCCGTGTGAACCCGATCGCGGCGAGCGCGGCGCACAGGTCCTCGACCAGCGACATGAACGTCGGAATGCGAATGTGGACCAGGCCGGTGAAGCCGACATGCGGGTACGACAGCGCGTAGTTGACGGACGGCGCGACCACGGCTCCGATCCGCGGCGCAACACGACGAGCGATCTCCTGCGGGATCAGCACGTCCGTCATCAGCGGGGCGTGCGGGCCGTGCTGCTCGGTGGAGCCGATCGGCACGATCACCGTCTGGTGTTCGCGCAAGAACGCCTCCACCTCCAGGGTGGTCATCTCGCCAAGGAAGACGGTGGCTGGCTTCATCGGTACTCCTCGTGGCGCTTGTTCAGGCGACCGTGTTGGTGAGCTCGCCGATGCCCTCGATCCAGGCGGTCATCTGGTCTCCCGGTTGCAGTCGCCGCTGGGCGTCGGGTCCGAGTCGGGCCGGCGTGCCCGTCGCGATCAGGTCTCCCGGCCGCAGCCGGACGTGGCGGGCGAGGTAGGTGATGACCTCCTGGATCGAGAAACGCATCTGCGACGTGCGGCCGTCCTGGACCGCGACGCCGTTGACCGTGAGGCCGAGCCGCAGATCGGTCGGGTCGAGCTCGTCGGCGGGCACGATCCACGGTCCGACCGGGCAGAAGCCCGGCAACGACTTGCCGAGCAGCCACTGGTCGCCATCGAGCCACGGGTCCTGTGAAGTCACGTCGTTCACGATGGTGTAGCCGAGGACCGACGCATCAGGGCCAAGCACCACGCCCAGCTCGCACTCGCCCATCACGTTGGCGGTCAGCGAGCGGTCCCAGGTCAGCGTGGCTCCGTGGCCCGCTACGGACGTCGCCGCCTTGCCGTACACGAGCGGCCGCTCCGGGCGGCTGCCGGATGCGTCGTCTGCCGCGCGATAGTTCTGGCCGATGGTGTAGATCGCGGACGTCTCGAAGCGCGCCGGCTGCCCGCCGCGCTCCGCGCCGAACGTAAGGCGGCCGTCGGTGATGTCGAGCGGAACGTGCATGGCTCAGGCGCGCGCTGCGGCGTCCGCGAGCAACGGAGCAACGGCCTCGCGCATCACGCCGGCCATGCCGCCTACGCCGGTCCAGCGCTCGAACGCGATGGCGGCCTGCGCGATGAGCATCTCGGAGCCGTTGGCCGCGCGGAGGCCCCGGGCGCGTGCCGCCTGGAGCAGCGGCGTCTCCGCGGGCACGTAGACCAGGTCGAACACCGTGGCGTCCTCGGGAAGCATCTCCACCTCGATCGTCATGCCGCGATCGACCATTCCGACCGTGGTCGCGTTCACGGCGAGGTCCGCCGTTCGGAGCGCGGCCACGAAGGTCGGATCGCCAAGCGCTGCCGCAGCCACGCGTCCGCTGCCGACGCCCGCGAAGCGATGCGCCAACGCCTGGGCACGGCTGACGCTGCGATTGCCGAGCGTCACCCGACGCGCACCGGCGTCGAGGCACGCGAAGGCCACGGCATGTGCCGCGCCGCCGGCTCCCGCGATGACCACGTCCGCGCCCGCCAGCGGCCGCCCCATGGTCAGCTCCACTGCCGCGCGGAAACCGGGCGCATCCGTGTTGAAGCCGATCAGCCGGCCGTCGGCGGTGCGCACCGCGTTGTTGACCGCCCCGATGGTGACCGCCTCCGCGTCAACGTCGTCGCATAGCCCGGCGACGACCTGCTTGTACGGCGCGGTCACACCGAGGCCCAGCCAGCCGGGTCCGTGGGCCTCTCGCACCACGCCCTCGACCTCGTCGGCCTCGATCTCGAGCAACTCGTAGCGGGCGTCGATACCCGCCGCCGCGAACGCCGCGTCGTGCATCACCTGGGAATGCCGGCGCCGCAGCGGCTTGCCAAGCAGGGCAACGCGCTGGGTCACGCCGGCGACGACACCGGTACCGGGGCGAACCGACGCACCGGCCCGGCCGTGGCGGGGAACTTCACGTTCGGGATGACGTGGTCGACCCAGTCCCGTAGCTGCGCCGGGTCCGGCGTCATGGTGTGGAGGACGAAGTACTCGACACCGGCATCGACCCGCGCCTGGAGCGAGGCGATCACCTCGTCGGGCGTGCCGAACAGGTGGACCTTCTCCATGTACTCCGGCCCGCGCTCGGAGCTCATCACGTTCAGGAACGCGCGGTGCTGTTCCTCGCGCGCCTTCTTCGGGTCGTTGCTGAGCACCAGGTGCAGCCAGTTCTCGTGCGCGACCACGCACTCGTCCGGGTTGCGGCCGTGCTCGCGGTAGTAGGCCTGAAGCTCGACCCAGTCGCGCGCGATGTCGTCCGGCGGGCAGGTCGGGCGGGGAATCCAGCCATCGGTGCGCAGCACGCGCGCCTTGACCGATTCCACGAACCTCGGCAGGTCCGGCGACTTGGGATCCGCCAGCTGCGACCCACCGCCGATCCAGATCTCCGGCCGCTGGGACGCGGTGGGTTCGATGAAGACGTCATCCACGGAGTAGTAGCGGCCGTGGTACGTGACCGTCTGGCCCTCGAGCAGCGGCAGCATGATGTCCAGCATCTCGTCGGTGCGCTTGCCCCGCTCTGACTTGTGCACGCCAACCGCCTCGTACTCGGCGTCGTTCCAGCCCACGCCGGCGCCCAGGATCAGCCGGTTCTGGGACAGGAATTGGAGCGTGGCCAGCTCCTTGGCCAGCATCACCGGATTGCGCAGCGGCATGACCAGGACCGAGCTGCCCAGGCGGACCCGCTCCGTGACCCCGGCTGCCACCGCAAGGGCCGCCATCGGCTCCAGGAACGAGACCGAATAGAACCGTTTCGCGGCCAGCAGGTGGTCCGTGACGAAGAGCGAGTCGAAGCCCAGGTCCTCGACCGCCCGCGCGAACTCGCGCAGGCCGCGCGCTCGCTCCGGGCCGTCGCCCTCCCAGATGTACGACGGCAGGAAGACCCCGAATCGCCCGATCTCACCCATGGAATTGGTTCCCCTCAGTGGGCCGCATCAGCGGCCGTGATAGTGCGGTTGACGTTTCCCAAGGAACGAAGCGGCGCCCTCGACGGCGTCCTTGGTGGCAAAAAGCCGCTCCGAGGCATCCAGTTCGGCGGCCAGGCCGGCTTCCAGATCCAGGTCCCAGGCGGCATCGATCAGCCGCTTGGCCTCCCGGACCGCGAGCGGGCCGCGCTCCGCGATCTCCTCTGCCACCGCGTCCGCGCGTGAGCGCGCCTTCCCGTCGGGCACGACCTCGTTGACCAGGCCGATTCGCTCGGCTTCCTCGGCACTCAGGATGCGGCCGGTCAGGATCAGGTCTCGGGCGCGCGCCGGACCCACCACGCGCGGCAGCCGCTGGGTCCCGCCAGCACCCGGCGTGACCGCCAGCCGCACCTCCGGCAAGCCGAGACGGGAACCGGCCGAGCAGATGCGCAGGTCGCAACAGAGCGCGAGCTCCAGGCCACCGCCGAGGGCGTTGCCCTCGATGGCCGCGATCGTCGGCATCGGCAGCTTGGCGAGCCGGCTGGAAACGCGCTCCTCGAGCGCCAGCCGCTCCCGGCCCGCCGGTCCGCGCTGGGCCTCGAACTCGCCGACGTGCGACCCGGCCGAGAAAGCCCGATCGCCCCGCCCGGTGACCACCACCGCGCGCACGTCTGTGGGCGCCGCAGCCTCCAGGGTCGCGAGCGCGCCATCCAGCTCGTCCAGCAGGTCGCGGGTGACCAGGTTCAACGGCGGGTTCACCAGCTCCAGGTGGGCGACCCGCGCCAGGTCCAGGGCGATCAACCCGGTCACGGTTGCGCCGCGAAGTCGGCCGCGAGGCCCATGGGGCCCTTGGCGTAGAGCCTCCGGTCCA
>CAZENL010000054.1:0-7275 GCA_964513505.1 uncultured Anaerolineaceae bacterium | reverse complement strand
GCCGCGAAGTCGGCCGCGAGGCCCATGGGGCCCTTGGCGTAGAGCCTCCGGTCCATGGTCTTGACGTCATCGGCGACGCGCGGCCGGAAGCCCATCTGCCCGAGGACCTCGCGCTCCAGATCGATGCCCGGCGCCACCTCCGTGAGCACGATGCCGTCATCGGCGAGCGCGAACACTGCCCGTTCCGTGATGAAGCGAACCTCCTGGCCGCGCTCACGCGCCAGGTGGCCGTTGAAGGAGATCTCCTTGACCTGTGGCACGAACTTGCGGAGGCTGCCCTCCGCCTGGATGGAAACCCCATCGTCGATCCCGATGCGCAGGCCCTGCGCCGTGAGGGTGCCGACGAAGTTGATCTTGTGGGTCTTTGCGCTGATGTTGGGGAAGCCGCCGGCGCCGCGGATGCGGCCTTCGAAGGCATGCACGTTGACGTTGCCGACCGCGTCCACCTCCGCGAAGGAGAGGCTGGCCACGTCCAGCCCGCCGCCGTCGTAGAAGTCGAACATGGCGGGCTCGTCGATCATGGCCTGGTAGTTGAAGCCCGTGCCGCCCTCGTTGCCGGCCACCGGCACGCCGCCGAAGATGCCCTGCTCCACGGTGAGCACCAGCTGGTCGGTGATGCCCTCTTCCCACGCCACCCGGCCGATCAGCTGGCTGATCCCGAAGCCCAGGTTGCAGATGTTGCCGCGACGGAACTCCAGCAGCGAACGCCGGGCGATGATCTTGCGCACGTCCAGCGGGGGCGGCGGCTCGGCGGTCACGGGCTTCCGCATGGCACCGGCGTAGTAGGGCGAATCCTGGGTGATGTAGGTCTGCCATTGGTCCGGATCGACGTAGACGTAGTCGATCAGGGCGCCCGGCACGCGGACGTCCCGCATCCGCAGGCTGCCTCGCTGCGCGAGCCGCTTGACCTGCGCGATGGTGATGCCGCCGCTGTTGCGCGCCGCCATGGCCATCGCGAGCATCTCGCCCTGGAGCGCCTCGCCCTCCATGGTCAGGTTGCCGTCCTCGTCCGCGGTGGTGCCCCGGATCACGGAAACGTCGATCGGGAAGGCGTGGAACAGCAGCCACTCGCGGCCGCGCAGCGTGACCACCTCCACCAGGTCCTCGGTCGTACGGGCGTTCTGCTTGCCACCGGTATGGCGCGGGTCCACGTACGTGCCGAGGCCGACCGCCGTCACCAGGCCGGGCCGGCCAGCCGCGATCTCGCGCATGAGCTGTGACAGCACGCCCTGCGGAAAGGAGTAGGCCTCCAGCTGGTTGGCTTCCACCAGCGCCCCGAGGCGCGGCTCGTTGCCGATGTTGCTGCCGATGGTCCGGCGCGAAAGCCCGGGCAGCCCCAGCTGGGAAAAGCCGCGCTCCGCGAAATCGCCGACGCCGACGATGCGGACCGTGGTCAGGTCGCGCGGATGGCCCTCGGCCGTGAACACGGCCGCCAGCTCGTCGATGAAGCGCTGCGGCACTGCGTGGCCGGCTCCGGACCCGCCGACCACCACCGTGGCGCCGTCCTTGACCAGGCCGACGGCCTCGCGAACGTCGATGACCCTGGTCACGGCATGTAGCCTCCGGAATTGGGGTTGAGGGTCTGGCCGAGGAACAGGCTGGACGCGTCCGAGAGCAGGAAGATGACCGCGTCCGCCACTTCTTCCGGCCGCCCGAAGCGGCCGAGTGGCATGTCCCGGAGGCGCCGCCGGCCTTCTTCGCTGTCGACCAGGTCCGTGGTCATGCCGGTCTCCACGACGCCGGGCGCGACGGCATTGACGCGGATGCCGTGCGGGCCGAACTCCTTGGCCAGTGCCCGCGTGAGGCCGATCAGCCCCGCCTTGGCCGCGGAATAGGCCGCGGTGTCCGCGACGCCAATCTGGCCGAGGCGCGACGCGATGTTCACGATCGAGCCGCTGCCGCGCTCCACCATGGACGGCAACGCGGCGCGGCAGGTGTGGAAGGCCGCGGTGAGGTCCGTGGCGATGACCGCATCCCATTCGTCGGGATACGTCTCCAGGAACGGCTTGACCAGCGTCAGGCCGGCGTTGTTGACCAGGGCATCGATCCGACCGAAGCGCTCGATCACCCGGACGATCAGGCGCTCGGCCGCCTCGCCGTCGAGGACGTCGGCGTCGAAGCGTTCCGCCGTGCCGCCGGCGTCACGGATGCGTCCGAGGGTTCCATCCGCATCGTCATCCGCGTGGCGGCAGTGGACGGCCAGAACGGCACCTTCGGCGGCCGCCTTGACCGCGATCTCGGCGCCGATGCCGCGGCTGCTGCCGGTGACGAGCACGACCCGGCCGGCCAGGGCGCCCGCCGTCAAGCCACGCCTGCGGGCGTGAGCAGTTCCGCGCGCTCGAGCGCCTCGCGGATGCGCGCCGCGTCGGCGGCCGACGCGGGCATCAAGGGCGGCCGCATGGAGATGTTGTCGATGACGCCCAGCTGCTGCAGCGCGATCTTGGTGCGTGCCCGGTAGTCGCGGACCGGCTGCGCATAGACGGCCTCCTCCAAGGGCAGGATGCGTTCCCAGATCGCCCGCGCCTGGTCCCAGCGGCCTTGGGTGGTGAGCTTGACCATCTCCACCTGGAGCGCAGTCGCCAGCGTGCCGAAGCCGATCAGCGCGCCCTCGGCGCCCATCACGAACGACTCGTAGATGAAGTTGTCGTCGCCGGTGAGCAGGTCGATCGGCCGCTCCAGGTTCTCGATCATCCGCCGCGTGGCCAGATAGAGCCGCGCGTCGAAGGAGGCTTCCTTGAGCGCCACCACGCTGTCGATGGCGGCGATCCGCCGCAGGATTTCCTCGGAGAAGATCACGCCGCCCAGCGCCGGCTGGAGCTGGAAGGCGATCATCGGCAAGCCGCAGCCGCGCGCGATGGCCTCGTGGTACGCCACCGGCACGGCCGGGTCCAGGGGCACGCCCTGGTAGGCGGGAATGGGGAAGACCAGCAGCCCTGCCGCGCCGGCACCCTCGCAGCGTTTGGCCTCCTCCACAGCCTGTTCGGTGAACTGGGCGCTGAGCCCGGCGATGACCGGGATGTCGCCGGCCTCGTCGACCGCCACCTGCAGGACGCGCTCTCGCTCGTCCGGCCACAGGTGCGGGCCCTCGCCGGTGTCGGCGTTGATGGCCAGCGCAACGGGGCCCTGGGGCAGCAGCCACTGGAGGTAGTGGCGGTAGGCAGCCTCGTCGAAGCGCCCTTCGGCGTCGAAGGTGATGACGCAGGCCGGCACGATGCCGCGAAGGTTGATGCTCATGCTGGGTGGCTCCTGTCGGCGGTGGTTGCAGGCGAAGCGGTTGAGGCACGCATCACCACGGTGGTTGGCATCAGGGCGCGGCGCGGCCGCTTCCCGTCGATCACGCCATGGGCGTACTCGAAACCGCGTTGGCCCATCTCGCGGAGAGGCAACCGCACGGTGGAGAGGGCGGGCGTGGCCATCGCAGCCAGGCCGATGTCGTCGAATCCGGCCACGGAGACGTCCCCTGGCACGGCCACCCCGAGCTCGTCCAGGCGCTGCATCGCGCCGAGAGCCAGCAGGTCGTTGGCACAGCAGATCGCGGTGAACGGCGCAGCGCCGGCCCGCAGCGCCTCCACGCCGATCGCGCCGCCCTCGCGGTCAAAGCTGGTGGTGGCGACCAGCCGAGCGTCGAACGCGATGCCCGCGTCCGCGAGGCCCCGGCGGTACCCGTCCAACCGGGCACGCGCCACGTACAAGGACGCCGGTCCGGCCAGGAACGCGATCTGTCGATGTCCCAATCCAATCAGTGCCGCCACGATGGCAGCGACGCCGCCGGCGTTGTCAACGCCGATGTCCGGCTCGCCGAGCGCATGGGGGGAGAGGTGGACCACGGCCGCGCCGTACGAGCGCATGGCCGCCACGTGCTTTGGCAGCTCCTCATTGAGCGCCGGATCGTCCAGGCCGCTGCCTGCGAAGATCACGGCCGCCGCGCGCATGGAGCGGAGCAGGCGCACGTAGGCGTTTTCTCGTTCGGCGTTGCGCTCGGAGCTGCAGGTGATGACCAGGTAGCCGCCGAGCGAGGCCGCATCGTCCACGCCGCGCACGACTTCGGCGAAGTAGGGGTCGGTGATGTCGTGGACGATCACGCCGACCACCGGCACGTGGCTCTTGAGCAGCCCGCGCGCAAGGGCGTTGGGCACGTAGTCGAGCGTCCGTGCGGCGTCCAGGACGCGCTCGCGGGTGGCCGGGCTGACCGCGTAGTCCGCCTCCGACACCACGCGCGAGACGGTGGCGATGGAGACGCCGGCCAGCCGGGCAACTTCGTTGATCGATGCCAAGGCGTGGCGGTCAGTACGTCGGGCCGAAGGAGCGAGCCTCGTCCCGTACCGTCACCCACTGCCACTGGGTGAACGCCTCGAGATTGGCCTCACTGCCGAAGCGGCCGCCGTTGCCGGAGAGACCCATCCCGCCGAAGGGGATGGTCGCCTCGTCGTTGATCGACTGGTCGTTGACGTGGACCATGCCCGCCTTGATCCGGTTGGCCACCGCCAGACCCCTCGAGATCGAGCGCGAGTAGACGCCGGCGGCCAGGCCGTACGCGCTGGAGTTGGCCAGCTCGACCGCCTCGTCGTCCGTGCCGAACGTGACCACGGGCGCGACCGGGCCGAAGATCTCGTCGGTCCACGCCGGCGCGTCCAGCTTCACGTCCGCAAGCACGGTGGGCCGGTAGAAGAGGCCCTCGAAGGTGCCACCCTCCACCAGGCGCGCGCCGCCGCTGCGGATCGAGCGCTGCACGATGTCATCCACGCGCTTGAGCTGCTGCTCGTTGACGATCGGCCCCAGCTCCACGTCCGAGCGGTACGGGTCGCCGGTGCGCAGCCGGCGAGCCTTCTGCGCGAGCAGGTCCACGTATTCGTCCGCCACGGCGCGATGCACGATGTGCCGCCCGGTCGCGAAACAGACCTGGCCCTGGAACTGGAAGCTGGAGTACGCGCCGGCGCTCGCCGCCGCGGCCAGGTCGGCGTCGTCGAGGACGATCAGCGGGTTGTTGCCGCCGAGCTCCAGGCTCACCTTCTTGAGCAGGCCGCCGGCCAGCGAGCCGACAAGGCGGCCGATCTCCGTGGACCCGGTGAACGAGACCATGTTCACGTTCGGGTCTGTCACCAGCGCCTCGCCCGCCTCGGCGTCGCCGATCACGATCTGGAGCACGCCCTCCGGCAGCCCGGCCTCCCGAAAGATGGCCGCGAACACCGCGCCGCCGCAGACCGGCGTCTGCGGATCCGGCTTGAGGACGACCGCGTTGCCGAGCGCCAACGCGGGCGCAACGACACGCATGCCCAGCACGCTCGGCGAGTTCCATGGCGTGATCGCGCCCACCACGCCGACCGGCACGCGGCGGATCATCGACAGGCGTTCCTGCTGGATGGTCGGCACCAGCGAGCCGTACGGCTGCCACGGCATGGTGGACGCGGCGAGCAGCTCCCCGATGGTGAAGTTCTGCTCGTGGTGCACCTTGTTGTGGTGCGCCCCGGTCTCGCGCTGCGTCCAGGTGCCGAATTCGGCTCGGTGCGCCTCGTAGATCTCGGCCGCACGACGCAGGATCCGCGAGCGGTCCTGGTAGTTCATCTCCGCCCAGGCGGGCTGCGCGGCCGCCGCGGCCGCCGCTGCACGGCGGACATCGTCGGGCGTGGACTGGGCAACGGTCAGCAGGTGGCGGCCCGTGGCGGGCTCCCGGACGTCTCGCGGTTCGCCCGTGCCCGGTCGCCAATCCTCCAGGAACGCATCGAGCCATTGCGCCGGCGCCGTCACGGCCATCTCGTTCTCCCTATGCCTGGCGATTGGGGGTCATTGCGTGCGCGGGTCGATCCTCGATCGCCGTCGTGCCGGTCGCGGGGTCGCGCCAGATCGCGCCGCGCGCGAGGACCGTGTCGATCAGGCCCTCCTCGATGTATTGCGGCAGCTTCCAGGACTGGAGCGTGATCGCCTCCTGGCCGGGATAGCCGAGCCGGTCGCGGACGCCCTTGTCGGTGTAATAGGCAAACACGATCACGTTGACCAACGCGGCCATGAGGTCTGGTTTGTCTCGCTCCAGAGCCGCACGCCGAGCCCCTGGATCAGCCGGCAGCCCGGGGGCGAGCGCGGCCACCAGCGGCTCCGCGAGATCCGGCCGCGCCATGAGCACGAACCGCAGACGCTTCGCGTCGATCACCGCGCCGGCGGAGGGCATGCCGTGAGCCTCCGGGATCAGCTGATCCGCGATGGCGCCGAGCAGCGCGTGCTGCCCCTCACCGATGCCCGCCAGTGGATCGGCCATCGGCGTGTCCTCTGTCTGGGTTGTCATGTCGGCACCTGCTGGTCGAAGCGCGTCTCCACCATGTGGTCGGCCGCCCGCAGCGCCAGCGAGACGATCGACGAGGTCGGGTTGACGCCGCCCGAGGTGACGAAGCAGCTGCCGTCGACGACGTACAGGTTGGGCACGTCGTGGGCGCGGTTCCAGCGATCCAGCACGGACGTCTTCGGGTCGTTGCCCATGCGCGCGGTGCCAAGCAGGTGCCAGCCGGAGTAGCGCATCAGGCGGTCCACTTCCACGGTGTAGGCGCCGGCCTCCAGCAGCGACTGGGACGCCTTC
This sequence comes from uncultured Anaerolineaceae bacterium, assembly GCA_964513505.1. Taxonomy (GTDB): domain Bacteria; phylum Chloroflexota; class Limnocylindria; order Limnocylindrales; family CSP1-4; genus JAFMJV01. Next base: position 710 of record CAZENL010000054.1, on the reverse strand, counting down.
TGGATGTGGAAGTCCAGCAGGCGCCGCGAGTTCTCGGACACCTTGTAGTGCACCTCGGGCGCCGGAATACCGGACGAGTCGGTGAGCGTCGGCGACAGGCCGACCGTGTTGGCCTCGTCCGGCAGGTCCTCGCCGAAGAGGCCCCAGTTGGCGCCGTGGCCAAGGTGGGACTTGACGTGCAGATGGTGGTCCGGACCCCAGACCTGCGTGCCGGCCCGGCTGGGGAGTGCCGCGTTGATCGGTCCGAAGGTGGGCGCCAGGCCCCACTTGGCGCCGCGCACGAAGCCCCGGCTCTCGTCGGTCTCGTAGAACTCGAAGGATTCGATGGAGCAGCCGAACTGACCCTGCCAGCTCTGAAGGTTTTCCTCGAACAGGCCGCCGACGTTGGCGAAGGGATGCATCATCAGCCGCCGGCCTACGAGTCCAGAGGAGTTCGCCAGACCGTCGCGGTGCGCAGGAGAGGCGGACAGCAGCAGCAACCTGGGCGTGCCGATGGCATTGGCCGCCACCACCACCACTTTCGCCGGCTCGAAGTGCTCACTGCCGTCAGCGTCGAGCCAGGTCGCGCCCGTGACCAGGCCCGCCGCGTTCGTTTCGAGGCGGCGGACGCGCGCGCCGGTGACCAGCCTCGCGCCTGCGGCGATCGCCTTCGGCCAATGCGTCAGGTCTGCCGAGGCCTTGGCGCCCTCGTTGCAGCCCTGCTGGCAGGT
>CAZENL010000053.1:0-19615 GCA_964513505.1 uncultured Anaerolineaceae bacterium | reverse complement strand
TCGGCGGGCGACCAGATCGTGCTGGACGGCCGCATGGTCGCGGGGCGCCTCCAGGCGGACGAGTCGCAGCTCACCGGCGAGTCCGACCTGATCCTCAAGGTTGAGGGTGACCCCGTCTACTCGGGCAGTTTCTGCGCATCGGGCGGCGGCCGGTTCGTGGTGGAGCACGTCGGCGAGAGCAGCCTCTCCAACCGCATCACGGCCGGCGCTCGTACGTTTCGCCGCGTGCTCACGCCGCTGCAGGCGGAGGTCAACAAGGTCATCCGCGTTGCCCTGCTGATCGTGGTCTACCTGGAGCTGCTCCTGGTCGTCAACTCGATCGTCAAGCTCGTCTCCGCCGGCGACGCGGTGGGCCAGGCCACGGTGCTCGCCGGGCTGATCCCCAACGGCCTGTTCGTCTCGATTGCCGTCGCCTATGCGCTCGGGTCGGTACGCCTGGTGCGCTTCGGGGCGCTTGTGCAGCAGGCGAACGCCGTGGAATCGCTCAGCCACGTGACCGTGCTCTGCACCGACAAGACCGGCACGCTCACGGCCAACCGGCTCTCCGTCTCGGAGCTCCTCCCCGTGGACGGGGACGTGGATGCCTTCCGAGCACTCCTTGGCACCGTAGTGGCGAGCGCCGCCGAGCGGAACAAGACCGCCGAGGCGATCGCCGCGGCCTGCCCAGGCGCCGCACGAGCCGCGGCGTTGGACGTGCCCTTTTCATCGGTCCGCAAGTGGAGCGCCGTGGCCTTTGCGCCGGGGGACGGGATCCACGGAACCTATGCACTCGGTGCTCCGCAGTTCCTCCGGAGCGCGCTGGCGCCGCTCCCCGATGACCAGCCGGGTTCCTGGAAGCATTTGGAGACCCTGGTCGCGGAACGGGCCGCGCGCGGCCTGCGCGTGCTGCTCGTGGTCCGCAACGCGGACGCTGCCGTCATCACCGGCCAGGACGATGACGCGGCACTCGGCGACGGCTTCCAACCGCTGGGCCTGGTGGTGCTGGAGGACGAGTTGCGGCCGGACGTCGGCAAGATCCTGGAACGCTTCAGGCGGGCAGGTGTCCGCTTGAAGATCATCTCCGGTGACGACGCGGACACGGTCGTCGCGCTCGCGCGGCAGGCTGGACTTACCGGTGACCTGCCCTCCGTGTCCGGCGTGGACCTCGAACAGATGGACGACGGCCAGGTCGCCGGCGCGGCCGAGCGAGCGACCGTGTTCGGGCGCATCACCCCCAGCCAGAAGGAGCGGCTCGTCGGGGCGCTGCGCGCAAACGGCGCCTACGTGGCCATGGTCGGAGACGGCGTCAACGACGTGCTATCTCTCAAGAAGGCCAACCTGGCCGTGGCCATGGCCAGCGGCAGCCAGGCCACGCGTGGCGTGGCGGACATCGTCCTGACCAACGACTCGTTCGCGGCGCTCGCTCCGGCGGTGGAAGAGGGCCAGCGCATTCTCAACGGGATGTTCGACATCCTGAGCCTCTTCCTGGCCAGGATCGCCACCATGGGCATGGTCATCCTGTCGTCGCTGGTCATCGGCTTCTTCCCCATCGCGCTGCGCAACGCGTCCGCGATCACGCTCTTCTCCGTGGGCATCCCCGCCGCGCTGCTGGCGGTCTGGGCACAGCCCGGGGCGCAACTCCGCGAGACGATCAGCGGAACGATCGTCCGTTTCGTGGTGCCGGCGGCGATGATCAGCAGCCTCATCGGGCTGGTGGTGTTGTACGGCTCGCTCGAGCTCCAGGTGCTGGCCCACACCCCTGCAGGCGGCCTCAGTTCCGCCGAGCACGCCGCGGCCGTGACCGCGGCAACGCCGATCGCCCAGTCGGCCCTGACGACTTTCCTGGTGCTCGCCGGCCTCCTCTTGGTGATCTTCGTGGAACCGCCGACGGACTGGCTGGCCGTGGTGCAGCCGATCACCCCGGACTGGCGCCCGATGATCCTGGCCATCGTCCTGGCGGTGGTCTTCGTGGCCCTGGTGGTCATCGAACCGCTGCGCGGCATCTTCGCCCTGGAACCGCTGGACCTCGCCTCTGCCGCCCTCGTCGCGGGCGCGCTCGTCATCTGGTTCGTGGGCTTGCTGCTGCTCTGGCGCCATCGCCTGATCGAGCGTTTCCTCGGGGCGTGAGGGGCTGCAGGCGCGAAGTTTTACGCTGTATGAAAATCGCGAGTAGGCTTCCGGGCAGATTCGCCCAATGCCTGATCCGTCTCAACGGCCGGGTTGCCCGACCTGCGACCGGAACAAGCACGAACGGCAGCACGTGGTGATCGTGCCGCCGGCCGCCGCGTCACGACGGCTCGCTGACTGATGAACACCTCCGGCGATGAGCCGGACGGGGAGGCCATATGAACGATCCCGTGGTCCTTGCGGTGCTGTTGGCCGCGTTGGTACTGGGGGTGGCCGCTGGATTCATTGCGCGAGGTCTCTTCGCCGCGCAATCGATCAAGGCCGCCCAGGACAAGTCCGCGCGCATCGTGGCGGAAGCTCGTACCCAGCAGAAGGAGCTGATCCTTCAGGCCAAGGACGAGCAGGTGCGCCTCCAGCGCGAAACGGACGAGGAGGCCCGCGCCAAGCGCGCAGACCTCGGCAATCTCGAGCGGCGCCTGCTCCAGCGAGACGAGCAGCTGGACCAGCGCACGGACATGCTGGAGGAGCGCACCCGCAAGCTCACCAGCAAGGAGCAGGAGCTCGAGACGACGCGCGAGTCCCTGGCGCAGGCTCGCCAGGAGCAGATCCAGGCCCTGGAACGCGTCTCCCACCTGTCCGTCGACGAGGCCAAGTCCCTGCTCCTGGAGCAGGTCCGTGAGGAAGCCGACCACGACGCCGTGCGGCTGATCAAGTCCATCGAGCGGAGCGCCCGCGAAGGCGCGGAAGACAAGGCGCGCGATGTGGTGGTCACGGCCATCCAGCGGGTGATGGTCGACCACACCGCGGAGATGACCGTCAGCGTGGTGCCCATCCCCAGTGACGAGATGAAGGGCCGCATCATCGGCCGTGAGGGTCGCAACATCCGCGCCCTGGAACAGGCCACCGGCATCGACCTGATCATCGACGACACCCCGGAATCGGTGCTCATCAGCGGCTTCGACCCGGTCCGCCGCGAGATCGCCCGGCTGGCCCTCACCAAGCTGATCCAGGACGGCCGCATCCACCCCGGCCGCATCGAGGAAGTGGTCGCCAAGGCCAAGGCCGAGGTGGACGTGCTGATCCGCCAGGCCGGCGAGCAGGCCGCCTACGAGTGCGGCGTCCCGGGCCTCCCACCGGAGATCATCAAGACCATGGGCCGGCTGCGCTACCGCACCAGCTACGGCCAGAACGTGCTGAAACACTGCATGGAGACGTCCCGCCTTGCGGCCGTGATCGCGGCCGAGATCGGCGCGGACGTCCAAGTGGCCAAGATCGGCGGCCTGCTGCACGACATGGGCAAGGCCGTCGATTCGGAGATGGAAGGCCCGCACGCCGCGATCGGGGCCGCCATCGCGGCACGCAACGGGCTAAGCCAGAAGGTCATCAACGCCATCGCCGCGCACCACCAGGAGGTGGAGTACACCTGCGTGGAGAGCCCCATCGTCCAGATCGCCGATGCGATCAGCGCCAGCCGGCCCGGCGCCCGCGGCGAATCGATGGACACCTACGTCAAGCGCCTGGAGGATCTCCAGGGCATCGCCAACAGCTTCCAGGGCGTCGAGAAGTCTTTCGCCGTCCAGGCCGGCCGAGAGGTTCGCATCCTGGTCCGGCCGGAGGAGATCGACGACCTGGCGTCCATGCGCCTGGCGCGGGACATCGTGCGCAAGATCGAGGAATCGTTGACCTACCCCGGCCAGATCAAGGTGACCGTGATCCGCGAGACACGGGCCGTGGAGTACGCCAAGTGAGCTGCATGAGACCGGGCCCCACTTGGGCACCCGCCCCGCGCTGACAGACCGTCGTACCGGTCTTCCGGGCTCGGCGGGAACGTGCCGTCCGCACGCTTCTGGTAGTGCGCGAACCTCCCCGCGAGGAGCCACGACCTGATCAAGCCATTCGGCACTTGACTCCGCCGTGTAGGCCGCGCAGGCTGCATCACACGTCACGGAAGCGGGAGCTTACAAATGGTAGAGCAGTTGCACTCGCTTGCGGATCGCGTATCCGCCCTCGCGCGTGAGGTCGGTCAGATCGGCAGGCGTCATGCCGCACCGGCTGCCTCGGTCCAGCAGCCCTGTGCCTCCTGCGGCGAGGAGACGGCGGTCGGCAGCATCTTCTTCTCTGACCGCCTGAGGATCCCTCGACCCGGGCGCGCGGATGCCTTCTTGTGCGGACTGTGTGACGCACAGCTTCGAGCGTCGCACAAGCGCGTGCAGTGGACGGACGAGGATGTCGCCGCGTTCACTCGCAATTCGAGCGCCGCTGCGATCACCTGGTGGAGCCACTTCTAGGTACGAGACTCGGCGGATCCGATCACCCCGCCCGCGCCACAGTCGAGCGCCAGCAGCGCCGCCGCCGATCTTCCGGCCCGCATCAAACCCGACCTGCCCCGGACGATCTGAGCCGCATCCGTCAGACTGACTTGGTGTCAACACGCGCGCCCGCCCCGGTCCTGGCTGCGGACCGGCTTCCGACCCTGCCCCGGCGTGCCCCAGCCGGCGTCATCCGCGCCCTGATGATCGGCGACCTCATCGGCAAGCCCGGGCGCGTGGCCCTGGAGCGCGAGTTGCCTGCCCTGCGCGAGGATCGTGGCATCGACTTCGTGACCGCCAACGGCGAGAACGTGGCCGGCGGCATGGGCCTGACCCTGTCGCTGGCGCATGCCATCTTCCACGCCGGCGTGGACGTCATCACCAGCGGCAACCACATCTGGGACAAGCGCGAGATCATCCCCGAGCTGGACCGTGAGGAGCGCATCCTCCGGCCGCTCAACTACGGCATCGACGGCATCCCCGGCCGTGGCTGGGGCATCTTTCACGCCGCGGACGGCAGCGAGCTGTGCGTCATCAACGCCCAGGGCCGCACGTACATGCAGCCGATCGAGAACCCGTTCCTGATGCTCGACACGCTGCTGGAGGAAGGCGCCGACGAGCTGCCCCCGGTGCGCCTGGTGGACTTCCACTGCGAGCTCACCAGCGAGAAGACGGCCTTCGGCGTGCACCTTGACGGCCGCGTCAGCGCGGTGGTCGGCACGCACACCCACGTGCCGACCGCGGACCATCGAATCATGCCGCGCGGGACGGGCTACGTGAGCGACCTCGGCATGGTGGGGCCGATCGACAGCGTCATAGGGTTCAACCCGGCCACCGTCCTGCCGCGCTTCCTGACCGGCCTGCCCACCCGTTTCGAGGTCGGCTCCGGGCCGATCATCTTCAACGCCCTGATCATCGACGTGGATTCGTCCAGCGGTGCGTGCGTGGGGTTGGAGCGGGTCAGCAAGTTGCTGGACGACTGATCGGCACCAGCGCACCAGCCGCCCGATGACCCGATGACTCGGTGACCCGATGACCACGCTCCGCCGCAACCTGGTGGACCTGCACACCCACACGAGCCGTTCCGACGGCGTCTACCCGCCGCTGGAGCTGTATGCCCAGATGCGGGCCGCTGGCATGCGCCTGGTCTCGATCACCGACCACGACAGCCTGGAGGGCTACCGCGAGATCCGTCGCGCCGGCTTGGGCGACGCCCCCGGCCCGGACGGCCCGCAGGTCATCCCCGGCGTGGAGATCAACACCATCGGCGGCGAGCTGACGCGACGCGACGGACTCGGCCGCGACGGCGAGGAGCTGCACATCCTGGGCCTGGGCATCGACATCGACGATCCCGCGTTCCGCGCCGTTCGCGAGCGGCAGCGGCAGGGGAGGCGCCTGCGCATCGAGTCGACCCTGTCCCGGCTGCGGGAGCTGGACATGCCCGTCGACCAGTTCCTCCAGGGCGACGTGGCCATGGACGCCATGGGCCGGCCGCACGTCGCACGAGCGTTGATCCGCGCCGGATACGCCACCTCCGTGGACGACGCGTTCGACCGCTACCTGGACTTTGGCCAGCCCGCCTATGTAGCACGCAGCGGAATCGGCCCGGAAGAGGCCATCCGCGCGATCACCGCGGCGGGCGGACTGGCCGTGCTCGCCCACTCACCGGGCGCACCGGATCGCCCGGCCCTGATCGACCACCTCCAGGGGATCGGCCTCGCGGGACTGGAGGTCTACTACCGCACCTTCATGCCGGAGACCGTGGTCCGCATGCGCGACTTTGCAGCGGCACGCGGCCTGCTTCCCACCGGAGGCAGTGACTACCATGGCGACACCATGACCTACGCCGAGGCTCAGGCGACGACGCACGTGCCCGACTCCGTGGGGGAGGGGCTGCTGGCCGCGATCCAGGTGCGGCACCGCGAGCGCGCTGCTGGCAGCGCCGCCGCCGCGGACGCAGCGGGCACGGCAGCAGCTGGCACGGAAGCCGCAGCCGCCCACGGAGAGCCGTGAACCGCGCCCTGCCCGTCCTGGACATGGTGCGGCCCGCCGGGGGAGGACAGACACCCCGTCACGCGGCCGCGCCGGACGACGGGCGTCTGACCGAGTTCCTGACGGAGGACGTGGTCCTGCCGCGCTTCCACGTCTGGACGCTGGGTTGCCAGATGAACCACTCCGATTCGGAGGAGATGGCCGGCGCCCTGCTTGCCGCCGGTTGCGCCGAGGCCCCGAGCCTGGAGGCGGCGGAGCTGATCGTCATCAACAGCTGCGCGATCCGCGAAGCCGCTGAACAGAAGGTCATCGGTCGCATGGGCGTGCTGGGTCGGATGAAGGAAGCCAATCCGGCGCTGCGCGTGGTGCTGACCGGCTGCTCCGTCCGCGCCGACAACGCACCCAGCCTGAAGCGCCGCTACCCCGCGGTGGACCTGTTCCTGCGGCCGGACCAGGAACCGGAACTCGCAGAGCGGCTTGGGCTGGCCGGTGCCACGGCCCCGGGCGCGGCCGCCTCCTACCAGCGTGTTGGACGCTCCCTGGCCGCCACCGCTGACCCGCTTCCGGTCGCGCGGGCCGCGGCCGTGGCCAGCGGAAACGTTGCACGCGGGCTGAGCGGCGGCCCAGCCGCCCTGTCCGCGAGAGCAGCCGGCAAGGCCTGGCTGCCGATCATCTACGGCTGCGACAAGACGTGCACCTACTGCATCGTGCCGTTCAGCCGCGGCCCGGAGCGCAGCCGACCCTTCGACGAGATCCTCGACGAGGCGCGCTCCCTGGCCGCGGCGGGCTACCAGGAGGTGACGCTCCTCGGCCAGAACGTCAACTCGTACGGACACGACCTGGCGGCCGAGGCGCGCTTCGCGTCCGTGGTCGGAGGGCGCACGTTGGGCCGCAGCCTGGCCCTGGACGGACGGCCGGACATCGCCGCGCTGTTGCGCGCGATCGACGGCATCCGTACCGCGGACGGCGTGCCAGCGATCTCCCGGCTGCGCTTCGTGACGTCTCATCCGTGGGACCTGACGGACCGCCTGATCGCGGCCATGGCCGAGTGCCCGTCCGTCTGCGAGCACCTGCACCTTCCCGTCCAATCCGGCGCTGACGCCGTGCTGCATCGCATGGGCCGCCAATACCGCGTCGACGAGTACCTCGCCCTCGTGGAGCGGCTGCGCGCCGCGGTCCCGGGCATTGCCCTCACCACGGACGTGATCGTCGGCTTCTGCGGGGAGACGGACGCGCAGTTCGAGGCCACGCTGGAGCTGCTCCGCACCGTCCGCTACGACCAGGTGTTCGCGGCCGCGTTCTCGGTCCGTGCCGGCACTCCCGCGGCAAAGCTCCCCGACGACGTCCCCGCCGCGGAGAAGAAGCGCCGCCTCAACCGCCTCCTGGAGGTCCAGGAGGAGATCGGCCTGACGATCAACCAGGCCTGGGCGGGCCGCACGACCGAGGTGCTGGTGGAGGAGGTCAGGGCGCCGAGCCCCCACGCAGACGACCACCACGGCATCGATTCCACCGCGGCAACGAGCTCACCGGCGTCGAGCCGACTCTCGGGCCGGAACCGCGAGCACAAGCTGGTCCACTTCGACGGCGACCCGTCCCTTGTCGGTCGTCGCGTTCCGGTCACGGTGGAGCGCGGCGGCCCGTACGCCCTGGTCGGCCGGCACACCGACACCGACCTCCCGGCGAACGGTCCGCAGGCATGACCACGCTGGTGATCGAGGGACAGCTGGTCCTGGAGGATCGCGTCGCCCCCGGCCGGCTCTACGTGGATGGCCCGCTGATCACGGGCGTGGAGCTGGATCCCGGCGTGCTGGCGGGTCCGGTGATCGCCCCGGGCTTCTGTGACGTGCACGTCCACGGATACGGCGGGCACGACGCCATGGGCGAGCCGGCCGACCTGGATGGCATGGCGCGCGGGCTGTTGACGCACGGGGTGACCTCGTTCCTGCCGACCGCCGTGTCGGCGCCGCTGGAAGGCCTGACCGCCTTTGCGGAGCGGGTCCGAGCGTGGATGCCAGAAGCTCCCGCGGACGGCGCCGGTCCGCTGGGCTTCAACCTGGAAGGTCCGTTCGTCTCGCACGAGCGGAAAGGTGCGCATGACCCACGTTTCCTGATGGCGCCCGCCGCCGCGCCACCGGCCGTGGTGGAGGCGCTGATCCCGGAAATGCGCGTGATCACCATTGCGCCGGAGCTGCCCGGCGCGCTCGAGCTGATCGCGCTGCTGTCGGATCGCGGCGTCGCGGTGTGCCTCGGCCACTCGGCCGCGGACCTGGAAACGTCGCGTGCCGGGTACGCAGCGGGCGCCGCCAGTACCACGCACCTGTTCAACGGCATGAGCGGCATCGACCACCATCACCCCGGTCTCGCGGTGGCGGCGCTGACCGACGACAAAGTCTACGTGGAGCTCATCGCGGACGGCCACCACGTCCACCCAGCGCTCTGGCCCATTGTCACGCGCACCAAGCCGCGCAATCGACTCGTGCTGGTCAGCGACGGAATCCTCCTGGGCGGCACGGACCTTCACAGCGGCGTGCTCGGCGGCCTCGCGGTGGAGGTGAATGGCGGACGCTGCGTGCTCGCCGGAACGGACCGATTGGCGGGCTCGCTGATCTCGCTGGACGCGGCGGTACGCAACCTGGCGACCCATCGCGTTCCCCTCCACGACGCGGTCGGGGCCGCGACCCGGAACCCGCTGGACCTGATCGGGGTGACGGATCGCGGGCGCCTGGCGGCGGGCCAGCGGGCGGACCTGGTCCAGCTCGGCAGCGACCTGCGCGTGCAGCGCGTGATGCGTTCCGGAGAGTGGCGTTTCCCGAACGCATGATCGTGGCGTGAACCAGGCACTGCCGGCGCTGGTCGTCATCGGCGGCGCGACGGCCGCCGGCAAGACCCGGCTCTCGCTGGAACTGGCCGCGCGGATCCCCGGCGCCCAGATCATCAGCGCGGACTCGCGTCAGGTGTACCGCGGCATGGACATCGGCACGGCCAAGGTCGGCGCCGCGGACCGGACGCGCGTGCCACACCACGGGCTGGACCTGGTCGACCCGGATGAGCCATTCACCGCGGCCGATTTCCAGGCACATGCCACCGCCGCGTTGCGCGCGATCGCGGCCGCCGGCGGCGTCGCGATCCTGGTCGGCGGCACGGGGCTCTATCTCCGTTCCGTGGCCCGCGGCGTGCCACTCGAAGATGCCGGCTTCGATCCTGCGGTGCGCGCAGGTCTGGAGGCTCGTCTGTCAACGGGCGGCCTGGGCCCCTTGGTCGCTGAGCTCCGTGGCGTCGCGCCGGGCGTGGCGTCGTCGATCGACCTCGCCAACCCGCGCCGTGTCGTCCGCGCCCTGGAGCGCGTCTCGGTCACCGGTGACCGGCCACCGCCGGCACCTCGCGGCTACCCGGCGCCGATCCGCTGGCTGGGCCTGGACCCGGACCGCCAGGACCAGGCCCGCGCCATCGCGGAGCGCGCCGAGACCCAGTTCGCCACGGGCCTGCTGGAAGAGGCGGCCGCCCTGCGGGAGCGCTACCCGGAGGACCTGCGTGCCTTCAGCGCGGTCGGCTACCGCGAGGCCTTTGACGTGCTTGCCGGCCGCGCCTCGCTCGGCGCCGCGATCGAGCGCACGATCCAGCGAACGCGCGCCTATGCCAGGCGCCAGCGGACGTGGTTCCGGAGCGAGCCCGGGGTGACCTGGTACACCGGCCTGGACGCGGCCAGGTCGGACCTGCCGTCGATCGCCGACCGGGTGGCGCGCATCAGGGCCTGACGTCAGGCGGGCCCGTGTCCCGCCACGTGCCAAACGCACTACCCTGCGGACGCGCACCCCCAGAACCACGGAGAGGACAGCCCACCGGCGATGGACCCCTGGAAGTTCTACGACATCACCCACCGCGACCACGTCATCTGCAACCCGACGGGCGTGGCCAAGCTCGAGACGCTCGTCCGCCTCCTGGATCTCCCGCGCAATCCGCGCGTGCTGGACATCGCGTGCGGCAAGGGCGAGCTGTTCCTGCGGCTGGCAGAGACGTACGGCGGGCAGTCCGGCGCAGGCTTCCGGGGCGCGGCCGTGGACATCTCGCCGTTCTGCATCGCCGAGCTGCGCGCGTCGGCCAGCCGCCGCGTTCCCGCGGCGGAGGTGGAGCTGCTGGAAATGGCTGGCGCGGACTACGGTGCCGAACCAGGCAGCTTCGATCTGGCCTGCTGCCTCGGGGCCAGCTGGGTCTTCAGTGGCCATCGTGGAACGCTGCGCACGCTCAGGGAGGCGGTCCGGCCCGGCGGGCAGATCCTGGTCGGAGAACCCTTCTGGATTGCCGATCCGAGTCCCGACTACCTGGCCTGGTCCCGCATGCGCCGCGAGGAATTCGGCACGCACGCGGAGAACGTGCAGGCCGGCGAGGCGGAGGGCCTGGTCCCGCTCCTCGCGCTCGTCAGCAATGGCGACGATTGGGACACGTACGAGTCGCTCCAGTGGCGGGCGGCCGCCCGGCACGCGGAGGCCAACCCGGATGATCCGGACCTCACCGAGCTGTTGGACCGCGTCAACCACTCCCGCCACGAGTACCTCACGTGGGGGCGGCAGACACTCGGCTGGGCGCTCTACCTGTTCGGCCGGCCTGTGGCGGGCTGACCGTCCGTGAAGGCCGGCATCATCGTCAACCAGGGCGATCCGCGGACCATCGGCGACCTTGCCGCGCAGGCGGAGGAGGCCGGCTGGGACGGCGTCTTCACGTACGATGCGATCGCCATCGGGGAGACCCCGATGTGGGACCCATGGGTCGTGCTGGCCGCGATTTCCATGCGCACGAGTCGCGTCACCCTCGGCGCGATCGTGTTCGCGCCCACGCGGCGCCGGCCGTGGAAGCTGTACCGCGAGGCCCTCACCATCGACCATCTCTCCGGCGGCCGCCTGGTGCTGCCCGTGGGCCTCGGCGCGCTCGACGACGCCGGCTTCGGCAATGTCGGTGAGGAGACAGGCGTCAAGACCCGCGCCGCGATCCTGGACGAGACCCTGGCGATCCTGGACGGTTTCTCCAGCGGGGAGCCGTTCGGCTACCAGGGCGAGCACTTCCGCTTCGGCCCGATGACCATGCGGCCGCGCCCGGTGCAACAGCCGCGGATCCCGATCTGGGTCGTCGGCGCGTGGCCGAGCACCCGATCCATCGGGCGCGCCTTGCGCTGGGACGGCCTGGTGCTCCAGACGGAGGACCCGGCGGAAATCGCGTCCATTGGGGCGCGCGTGCGCGACGCTCGCGGGTCAGCGCCCGATGCGCGGCCGTTCGAGATCGTCGCCCAGGGAACCACGCCGGCCGACGCAGAGGCAGCCTCGCTGATCGTTCGTCCGGTTTCCCAGGCAGGCGCGACGTGGTGGATCGAGGCTGACTGGAGCGCGGCCGCGACCGTCCGGTCCGTGACCCAGAGGATCGCCGCGGGTCCGCCCAGACCCTAGCTTCGCTGGCTGACCGCCGCGCCCCGGACGGCCGTGGTGTTGGCCATCGAGGAAGGACCCGCCGAGGGGGCATAGGTGGCCGCAGAGGCCGGCGCGGCCGCCAGGGTGGTGGCGAGCACGCACACGACGGCGAACGTGCCCGCCAGCAGACCGGCCCTGGAACGGAGCCGGTGCCGCATCGGAGAAGGGTTGGGCGTCACCTGGAGACCTTGGCACGTCAATCGGGCCTCGGGCGTAGTCCTTCCGTACCGGTCGTTGCTTTTGCGCACCGCTCCACGGACCGATCTGCGGCGTTCGCAACCCGTTCGGAGCGCCTTGGATCAGCCCCCACCTTCCCCCGTATCCTTGCTGCGCCATGACGACCCGTCCGACCAGCACCGCCCGCTCCGCAGTCATCGACCTCGCGCCGCCCCAGGAGAAGGCGTTCCTGATCGCGGTCGACACCGGCGATGACGAGGGCTGGTCTGCGGAGGAGTCGCTCGGCGAGCTGGCCAGCCTTGCGGACACCGCGGGCGCGGAAGTGGTCGGCGCCGAGTGGCAGAACCGCCGCCATATTGATCCCAACTGGTACGTGGGTAAAGGCAAGGCGGAGGAGCTGAACCGGGCCAAGGCGGAGACCGGCTTCACCCTGCTGATCTCGGACGACGAGCTGTCACCGAATCAGCAGAAGAGCCTCGAATCACTGCTGGGCGTCAAGATCCTGGACCGCTCGGGGCTGATCCTGGACATCTTTGCCCAGCACGCCCGCACGCACGAAGGGCGCCTCCAGGTGGAGCTGGCGCAGCTCGAGTACCAGTTGCCGCGCCTGACGCGCCTCTGGACGCACCTCTCTCGCACGGCCGGTGGCATCGGCATGCGCGGACCGGGCGAAACGCAGCTTGAGACGGACCGCCGCGTCATCCGCGTCAAGATCAAGAAGCTCAAGGAGCGCGTCGAGCAGGTTCGCCAGCAGCGTGAGACGGCGGCACGCGGGCGCGACCGGCGCCTCAACACCACGGTCGCCATCGTGGGCTACACCAATGCCGGCAAGTCCTCGCTGCTCAACGCGCTCACCGGCACGGACGCGGCGCTGGCGGAGGACCGGCTTTTCGCCACGCTCGATCCCACCAGCCGCGCGGTGAAGCTGGGCGACGGCCAGTCGGTCATCGCCACAGATACCGTGGGATTCATCCACAAGCTGCCGCACCAGCTGGTGGACGCCTTCCGGGCGACCCTGGAAGAGGTCACCCGGGCCGACGTGCTGATCGAGGTCGTGGACGCCTCCGACCCGCATGCGCCCGAGCACCGCCAGACGGTCCAGAAGGTCCTCGACGAGCTTGGGGCGGGGGACAAGCCACGCCTGGTCGCCTACAACAAGGCGGACCTGGTGCGCGAAGCGGCTACCGATGGCGACGCCCCGGCGCCCGTGTACGGCGATTCCGTGCTGGTCTCGGCCGTGACCGGCTTCGGGCTGGACACGCTGAAGGTTCGGCTGGCCACGTTGCTCGCGGATCTCTGGGAGGACATCGACGTCGCGGTGCCGTACAACCGCGGCGAGCTGCTGGCGCGCATCCGCGAACGCGGCACGGTCGAGCTGAGCTACCGGGCGCGGGACGTTCGCGTCAAGGGCCGCGTGGCGCCGTCGCTGGCCGGCGAACTGCGTGCCGCGGCGGCGGCCGGCCACGCGGCCGAGTGAGTCCAACGGACCTGCCGATCTTCGTCGGCTGCGAAGCGATCCAGGACGGCTTCCGCTGCCGAGTTCGCGTCGGCGACGACGCGGGCGCGACGCATCACGACGTGCGGGTTCGCCAGGCCGATCTCGGGCACTTCAGCTTCGAGGAGACGGAGCCGGAAACCCTGGTCCGGGAGTCGTTCCGTTTCCTGCTGGAGCGGGAGCCTCGCGAGTCGATCCTGCCGCGCTTTGAGCTGACGGTGATCGCGCGCTACTTCCCGGACTACCCGATCGCAATCCGGCGGCGACTCGGCGCGGGCCGCTGACTGTGCCCGCCCCCCTCGATCCGAAGGTCATTCGCGCCGCGCGGTCACGCATCCCGGCCGAGTTCCGCGACGGCGGCCAGTTTGTCTCGGACGAGTTGACCGCAATCGCCGGTCGCTCCGTGGTGGTCAAGGTGGAGAGCGTCAACCCGATCGGCTCGTTCAAGGGGAGGGGAGCCTGGCTGGCCGTCCGGGATCTGGTGGATCGAGGGGTTGCCAGCCCGGAACGGGGCATCGTGGTGGCGTCCACGGGCAACTTCGGCCAGGCGATTGCCTATGCGGGCAGGGCTGCCGGCGTGCCGATCACGGTGTTCGCGGGCCTGGACGCGAACCCCCGAAAGCTCGCGCGCATCATGCGGTTCAGCGCTGCGGTCCGCCAGGCGGGCCACGATTTCGATGCGGCACGCGAGTTCTCGGCAGCCTTCGCCACGGAGACCGGTCAGATCCTGTTGGTGGACAGCGAGGACATCTGGACCGCCGCCGGCGCCGGAACACTGGCCGTCGAACTGACCGAGGCGATCGAGCGCGGCGAGTTGCCCGCTGTGGAGACGGCCTACATCCCGGTCGGCAATGGAGCGCTCATCGCGGGCGTGGGTGCGTGGATGCGCCACGCATCCCCGACGACCCTGGTGATTGGCGTGCAGTCGGAGGAGGCGCCTTCCATGACGATGTCCTGGCGGGCAGGTCGGTTGATCGAGACAGAGACGGTCAACACCCGCGCCGGCGGCATCTCCACGCGCGTGCCCGTGCCCGGGGCGCTGGAGATGATGAACGGCGTGGTCGATGACATGGTGCTCGTGAGCGAACGAGCCTTGGAGCAGGCCCAAGTGGTGCTCCAGCACGCGCTGGGCGTGACCGCGGAGCTGGCCTCGGCCGCGTCCTGGGCAGGGTTTCTGGCCGCTCCCCCGCCGACCGATGGCGCGATTCTCATCCTGATCACCGGCTCCAACGCCGAGGAGCGCTGAGCGGCGGGTACCATCCGCGCATGAAGACGGTCGTCGGCCGGCGGCTCACGGACGTGGACGTCGGCTAACTCTGCAAGCTGGTCGCCTGCTATCGGCGGGCGGTAATGGACCTGGGAACCGGTGACGGGGCCGCCGTGCTGCGGCTGGCCCGGCGCGAGCCGGAGACCCTGGTCATCGGCGTTGACACCGATGCTGCGGCGATGCGGGAGGCATCCGATCGCGCCTCGCGGAAGCCGGCGCGCGGCGGCCTGACCAACGCGCTCTTCCTCGTGGGCACGCTCCAGGACGTACCGGCCGAACTCGACGGCACGTTCGCCACGGTCCGTGCCACGCTGCCCTGGGGCTCGCTCCTGCGTGGGGCCCTGCAGCCGGAGCCGGCATTCGCCGGGCGCGTGCTGGCGCTGATCGGCCCGGGCGGTACGTTGGAGGTGACGCTCTCCCTGGTCGAGCGCGACCACGCCGTGGCCGGGGTCCCACTGGACCAGGCCCGAATCAGAGAGCTCGGAGAGGCCTACCGGGGCCTCGGCTTCGTGGACCCGAGTGTTCGTGCACTCACGCAAGCGGACGTCGACGCCATCGGATCGACCTGGGCGAAGCGACTCGGGATCCCGCGACGACGCCCAGGCTGGGTGCTGACGGTTCGGCGGCCCGAGCTGGCCGCGGCCCGCCAGGGAACCTCTGCGACCATTCCAGCCGTCTAGGGCACAACACCGCTCGGTGCTCCCGCCAACGGCTCCTGAACCCCACTCACGCAGCCTCGGAGACCAGACCCATGCACACCCTTGCCAACCGGCATGCTCGGTCCAGCCTGATCCTGGTCGTGCTGGCCGCGACCCTCACGCTCGTTGCCTGCGCATCGGTCGCCGCCGGAGCACCGACCAACGGGCCGAGTACGGCAACCCCGCCCGCCGCCGCGGCCACGGATCCCATCACCTCGTATCCGGGCACGGGCGTTCCCGGCAGCGAGCCCGGCCAGAGCGGTGGCGGCCAGCCGGGCAATTCTGGCGATCCCAACCAGCCGGTCACCGGCACGCCAGGACCCTATGAACCCATTCCTGGCGACGGCGCGACGCACGTCACGCCCGTTCCAGGCGTCACGGACGCCCATCCGGCCGCGATCGACCACATCAGCATCGCCCCGGACGGCGTGACCCTGACGGTCTACTGGTACGGAGGTGTGGACACCTGCTACGCGCTGTCGAGCGCCACGGCCGTTCCCAGCCCGCAGGGCGTGCTGGTGATCACGGTCATGGAAGGCACGCGGCCCGACCTCCCCGCCGGCACAGGATGCATCGACCTGGCCCAGCTCAAGGCAACCACCATCACCCTGAGCCAGCCGCTGTTCCACGACGGCTCTCAGCCGCTGCCAGGCTTTCCGCGCTAGCTCGCGGGATGGCGCGCCGCAACTGACCGTACGCCTCGGCGAGCTGCGGCAACTGGTAGTGCGCGTTCAGCCCACTCGGGTTGGGCAGCACCCAGACCTCCGTCGCGCCGATGGGATCCGGCTGACGCCCGACCTGGGCCTTGGGCCGACCGAACGCGATCCGATAGCTGGAAACGCCGAGGAACGCCACGGCTCGAGGCCGGTAGCGCTCCACCTTCTGGATGATCCGCACCGCTCCGGTGCGGATCTCTTCGTCCGTGAGCTCGGCGGCGGTGGCCGTGGTCCTGGGCACCAGGTTGGTGATGCCTATCCCATAACGCAGCAGGTCCCGTTGCGCTGACGGCGCCAGCACGTCCGGCGTGAAGCCGGCCAGCTGGATCGCTCGCCAGAACCGGTTGCCGGGGCGCGCGAAGTGGTGGCCGGTCGCGGCCGACCAGAGGCCGGGATTGATGCCAACGAAGAGGACGTCGAGCCCAGGCTCGATCACGTCCTCGATGGTCCGATGCACGGCGTCGACGAGGTCCTCGGCCGTCGGTCGTGCCATGCCAGGGCCCGGACGAACTGAGAGGCGGGCTTGGGGCCCGCCTCTCGCTACTTCTTCTTGACCGGTGCCGCGACTGTCTTGTCGGCCGGCTTGGCGCCCGCCTTGGGCTTCTTGCCGCCGCCCTTGCTGCCTGGTCCCTTGTCGCCCATGTCGATCGACCCTCCGAGCTATGAATGCCGATGTGCCGGGAAGCATACCTGTGCGAGGGGGAGGGGAGCCAGAGCGCTGTTCTTACGCTTCGGTATCGGGGTCGCTGTCCGTCTCGGCGCCGGCCTCGACGTCCGCCGCCGTGATCTCGGTCCGGCTCAGGTGGCTCGCTTCGATCACCGTCGGATGGCCGTCGCGATCCTTCCAGCGCGTCTGCACCATGACCTCCTCGGCCTCGCCCACGAGGCGGATGACCACGTTGTAGCCGGAGCCGCTCAACTCGATCGACTCGACCGTGGCCGCGCTCGAGGGGAGGGGCAGCAGGGCCAGCACCTCGCCAAGGTTTCGGCGCAGCTCTTCGCTGAAGTCCTCGGTCGCCAGCCCCACGTCGCCGGTCACGAGCGCCGCGCAGAGCGCCTCGGCGCGTTCCCGTACCGCAAGTTCGTCCATCAGCGTCGTCCTCGTGTCAGATCTTGGTCACTCGATCGCCCTGTCGGACGGTGCCTGTACGCACCACTGTGGCGTTCATTCCGCGCAGGCGCATTGCACGACCCTCGGGAGTCGATACCAGGCGCAACGCATCCACGCCGAAACGGGCGCTGAACTTGGCGCATCCGGTGTGCGGGGTGGCCGACACTTCCAGCTCGGCGTCCCCGATGACCAACCGGGTGCCGGGCGGCAGGTTGGCCTCGCTGAGGTCGAAGTCCACGTAGAGCTGGTCGCCTGCTATGGCCCAGTGCGCCGGATCCGGCGAACCGGTGATCAGTTCGGCCAGGCGGGCGTTCATGAGCGTCACTTGGGCCGTGCGGTCGGCGGAGCCGTCGGCGGTGGAGCGGCTGCCGCGGGCCTTCCAGGTATCGCCGACCAGGCCATCGTCAGCGTTCAGCTGCGCGATGTCGGTGAGCTCCCGCTCGTCGGTGGCCGGGCGGCGCACGATGGCGCGGAGGGTGCCGGTGTCGGCCGGGGACTGGCGGACTTCCTCCAGGCCGGCTTCGAGTTCGGACAGCGGGCGATGGCTCATGCGCGCAGTGTCAGGCATCCGTGACTCGTGCGGCGCGCGCCTCGTCGCTGCGTGGCACTGTCGCCACATGAATTTCGCGACACGGAACACCTGATGGGCCGGCTCACCTACTCCATGTCGGTGTCTCTGGACGGCTTCGTCGAGACGCCGGATCGCTCGCTCGATTGGGTCAAGGTGGACGAGGAGCTCCACTCTCTCTTCAACGACGAGGCGCGGGCCATGAGCACGTTCCTCTATGGGCGGCGGATGTACGAGCTGATGACCGACTACTGGCCGACCGGGGACTCCGACCCGCAGTCGACGCCGGCCATGGTCGACTTCGCGAGGATCTGGAAGGACAAGCCCAAGGTCGTCTTCTCACGAACGCTCTCGGAGGTTGGCTGGAACAGCCGGCTTGTCCATGACGACGCGGTAGGGGAGGTGGCACGGCTCAAGGCGCAGCCGGGGTTCGACATGGACGTCGGCGGGCCGACGATCGCGGCGGCCCTGATCGAGGCCGGGCTGGTCGACGAGTACCGGCTGTACGTGCAGCCCGTGATCCTCGGTGCCGGCAAGCCGTTCTTCCCGGCCGTGACGAACCGCAAGGCGCTCGAGCTGGTCGAGACGCGCACACTCGGGAACGGCGTCGTCTATCTCCGCTACCAGGCGCCCGCTCGCTGAGCCCTGCGACTTCGCGACCGCGGCAACAAGGACCAAGGTGGCGGTCGCGGTGGTCTACGCGTCGGCTTGAGGTCGCCTAGCCTTTGCGGCCACACATAGCCATTGCACAGGCTCCGCCCGGTTTGTGGTCGACGGAACCTACTCCCTCACAAGCGCCGAAGTTGTAGTAGTATCGTGCAATGATTACCGTTCCTGAGGCAGCCAAACGGGCCGGCAAGGACCCGGAGACCATCCGCCGGTGGATCCGCAGTGGACGGTTACCCGCCCGCAAGATCGGAACGCAGCACGTCATCGAGGAGTCGGACCTGGACCCCTTGCTCGCGGACGAATTACTGCCGATCCCCGAACGTTGGCGCTTGATGCCAGACGGCCGCCCGGTGCCGAACGTCGTCCGCGCTTTGCGACTTGCCCGCGTTGGCCGATAACCGAGTCGTCATCGACGCTAGCGCGGCAATCCACGGATCTCTGATCCAGGAGGGGTTCGCAGGCTGGCCCCTCGATCGCTTCGTAGCCCCGACCTTACTTTGGTCGGAGGTGGCGTCAGGGCTCAATCAGCTGCGCTGGCGCGGCGAGATCTCCGACGACGAACTGACGACCGCGCTCGTGCGCTTCACGGAGGCGCCGATCGACACGATCCCTTCGCGTGACCTGATCGCGGAGGCCACCGCCCTGGCAAAGTCGATCGGCTGGGCGAAGACGTACGACGCCGAATACGTCGTGCTTGCCCAAGGGCTCGGTGTGCCACTGCTCACGCTCGATGCGCGCCTGCGGCGCAGCATCGGCCATCGCGTTCCGGTCGTCTCACCCGCTGACTTGGATTCTGCAGGAGCTCGAGGTCGCGACTCTTTCAAGTCGGTGCTCTCCGCAAGACCCGATGGCGGGACAGACGAAGACGTCAACCCAGCGCGGGACATGCCACGCGACGCGTGATGAAGTACTTCAGGCTCGGGCCAGCGCTCCCTTGGCGTTGCCGATAAGGGAAGTTATGTAACGCCGACTCTTCTCAGATTACTCGGTCAATCGCCTCAACCAACTAATCCACGAAATCGACTGCAGCCAGTACATCTGCCTCGACTAC
>CAZENL010000052.1:9968-19855 GCA_964513505.1 uncultured Anaerolineaceae bacterium | reverse complement strand
CCGGCCTGCACCAGCGAGACCGAGCCCAATGACACCGAGGGCGCCGCCGGATCGCTGAGTGGAGCGGTCTGCGTGAACGGCACGCTCCCGGATGGCGACCAGGACCTGTTCGTCTGGGACATCAGCGGGTCTGCCGCAGCGCTGCGCTGGACGTTCTCGCTCAGCGGCGTGTTCCCCACCGTGACCGCGATCAAAGTCCTCAGCATCACCTCGGCGCCGGGCGTCACGCCGGTGGTTGCCGGCTCCCAGATCTACCAGCTGGCCACCTCCGCGCTGGATGTCGCACCCGCCGTCGACACCGACGTGTTGTTCGCGCCGGGCAGGTACCTGCTTGGCCTCACGCGCACGGCAACGCCGCAGGGCGGCACACCGCCCGACCCCGGCTACTCATTCCAGATCCAGGCCGGATCGCCGCTGCCCGCCAATCGCGATCGCGAACCCAATGACGACGTGAGCCATGCCGTCGCAGTCCACGGCCCGTTGGCGCTCACCGGCGACTCGCAGGGCAGCGATGACTTCTACGACTGGACGCCGCCGAGCGGCACGCCGCGCTGGCACCTGGACCTCCAGGGCCCGGTCGGGACGTCCAGCGTCCTCGTCGTCCGCAACCGCTCGGGTGCGGAGCTTGCCCGCGCGTTCACCGGAGACTCGGGGCACGCCGAACTGCATGACCTCGTGTTCAGCGCCAGGGACGTGATCCTGGATGTTTCCGGTACCAGCGCGTCGCAGGCGTACGTCCTCACGGCCACGCCGGAGACGTACCAGGGCGGAGATCCCGAACCGAACAACGATGCCGCGACCGCCGTGCAACTCGACCCATCGAACCTGTCCGCGGTTGGCCGGCTCTCGCAGGCCGGCGACCGGGATGACTACACCCTCACCGTCGACGACCACCTGGCGTCCGTGCTGCTGGACATCAAGCTCATCTGGCAGGCCGGACCAGGTCGGCAGCTGTGCCTCTTCGACAGCACCGGCGCGCAACTGCTCTGTCGAAGCCAGGACGGCGGCGACGTGCTGGGCAACCTGTTCCTCACGGTGGGCAACTACACCATCGAGGTCCGGGGCGATCCGAGCCCGAGCGATGCCTACCTGCTGCGGGTGGACCCCACCAGCGCGCCGGCTGCCGACTTCGAGACGGAGCCCAATGACCAGCCCATCACGGCGTCACCGTGGACGGCCGGTGTTGTCATGCATGGCCGCGCCACCCAGTCAGACATCGATGTCTACCGGGTAACCGTCAGCGGCGCTCCCCAGCTGTGGCAGCTGGATGCCAAGGGCACGGAGATCGACGGCGTGAGCTGGCTGACGCGGGATGGAACCTTGCTGGAGACCGGTCTGGTCGCGTCCGGCGGTGGCAGCGCGACGCTCGAGGACATGTACCTGGTGCCGGGCGACCACTGGATCCAGGTGAACGCCCTGGGCGACTACACCCTGACGCTCAGCCCCCTCGGGCCGCCGGATCCGAACGGCGAACTGGAGCCGAACAACGATTCGCTGCACGCGCAGGCACTGGCGCTCGGAACGCCGCGGACAGGCCGCCTGGTGCGCTTCACGGACCTGGACGTCAATCGCTTCTCGTTGCAGGCCGCCGAGCGAGTCCATCTACATATCGCGCCACCCCCGGATGGCTCCATCGGCTGGCGGATCCTTTCCGGGAACACCCAGGTCGGCGGGGACGCGGCCGGCACCCCAGGCGCCGTCGTCGACCGGGACCTGGCCCTCCCGGCCGGCGACTATGAGCTGTGGCTGTCTGCCGGCCAGACCAGCACCGGGCGCTACAGCGTGCAGATCGATCGGGAGGATCCGTTCGCCCCGGCGGCGGCACTCTCCGCGGCGCTGAGCCTGACGCTGACGGCGCCGGCCGTGGCGGCGTACTGGGATGCGGGCCAGCAGGTGGTGGGCCAGTTGCGGATCAGCAATACGGGAGCGGCATCCGAGGACCTGCAACTGGACGCCGTGACCAGCGACGATCGATGGGCCGTAAGGCTCGGGCAGGCGGACATCACGGTCGCTGCCGGAGCCGCCGCCATGGTCCCGGTCACCCTCGTCGCGCCTGCCGACGCCTGGGCGGACGTGCCCGTCCGCGCGACCGTGCGAGCTCGCGACGCAAGCGGGGCGCAGCAGACGGCATTTGCGGAGGTCACTCCGGGCCGTGATGCCCCACCGGTGGATCCGTTCCAGTACTGGTCCGTGCCGGCACCGCTGCTGGGCGGGCTGGACGTGGCGTCGCTGGCGCTGGGTGGCGCTCCCGTCCCGAGCCACGACCCGACCATGGAATCAGAACTCTACGACGGGTACGCTCCGGCCGGCGCAGGGTTCGGCGGTGCCGTCACGCTGCCGGTGACCTTCACCTCCGACCTGGCCGGTGACGCGCCGGTCCAGGTCGCCGGCATGATGCTCAACCCGCAGGCCGCGAACGCCGACCTGTCCGAGGCGCCCAAGGACGTGGAGCTGCTGCTCTCGGACGACGGCACCACGTGGACATCGGTGCTGAGCGCCACCATGTCGCCGCTGGCCGGCGACCAGTCGTTCGCGCTGCCCGCTCCCCTCCCCGCGCGATTCGCACAGCTCAAGATCGACTCCACCTACGGAGACGGCACGCGCGTCGCGCTCGGCGAGTTCAAGGTCATCGCCACACCGGGGACGGCACCGACCACGGCACCCATCAACGTCGCAGACCCCGCCGCGGGTGGGCATATCGTGCTGGTGGACCCACAGGACAACAACCCGCCCACGCCCACCACCATGCTCACCGCCGATCTCAACCCGGCGGGCATCACCGCCCGGGCCGGCGTACGGCCGACCTGGATCCTGGGGTTCTGGAACGACCGTGCGGCGCAGCTCGGCAGCCTCCAATGGGTCGATCCGACGGGATCGGACCCGGCACGGCGCTACAACGTCGTCGACGTCGAGACCAGCCTGGACAGTCCACTCGGGCCGTGGACGCAGCAGGGCAACTGGAAGCTCACGCGCAAGGCCGATGGCAGCGTTGCGCCGTTCACGTTTGCGACGCCCGTCTGGGCGCGCTATGTCCGGTTCACGGCAGACGCGGCCAGGACGGACCTCTTCCGCGAGCTACCGGGGACGCTGCGAGCCCTGGAGGTCCCGACGGATGGGAGCCATCGGTCCGTGCTCGGGGAATTCGGACCCACGCCGTCCGGTCCCTATGAACTGGCCAACCCTCCGGACCTGGCCGCGCCGACCTACGCCGTGGACCCCAACGACACGCCGGACGCGGCCACTCCGCTGGCGCCCGACACGCCGGCGAGCAGCACCGCCCATACCGGACAGGATGTGGACTGGTACGACGTGGTGGCAGCGGCCGGGCAGAACACGCTGACCTTCACGCTCACCGGTGCTCCGCGGGTGGGCGTCAGCCTCAGCCTGGTCGACGACGCCGGTGGTTCGGTGCCCATGAAGTTCGGGCATGGCACGGATCCGGGCTCGGTCACCTATACCGCCAGCGTGGTGCCCGGGCAGCACTATCGAGTGGAGGTCCAGCAGCCGCCGTTCTCCGCCATCTTCAGCTTCGATACCAGCGGCAGCATGGGCAACTACCTGCCCTTCGTCTACGAGGGCATCCAGAGCTTCAGCAACGACGTCGTGCCGGGCCGCGAGGCCGTGAAGATCATGCCCTTCGAGCAGCCGTCCCTGCTCCAGGATTGGACCGACGACAAGTACGCGCTGCAGGATTCCGTCGAAGGCGTGGTTGCCGGCAACGGATCCAGTTCCGCCGAGACGTCGCTGCTGGATGCCACCAACGAGCTCGCGACGCGCGAAGGCGCCACCGCCGTGGTCATCGTCACGGACGCGGACAGCACGTCCTACGACCAGTCCGGGGCCCTGTGGAGAGGACTGGCTGCGGTCCGGCCTCTGGTGTTCTCCGTGCACGTGGCGGCCGATGCCGTGATCGCGCAGGCCACGCACCTGATGCAGGACTGGGCCGGCAGCTCGGACGGCTTCTACCAGTACACGCGCTCACACGGCGAGATGGATCGCGCCTTCGATCGCATGGCCACCTGGTTGGAGCGCCCGACGCAGTACACGCTTTCCTACGCCGCGTCCTTCGTCAAGCCTCCCAGCACCAGCGGTTCTCCGGGAACGCTGCGGGTGATCGGAGCGAACCAGGGCGACCCGTCGAAGGTGCCGGTGGCCAGCAACGTGGCCATGGAGCTGATCCTGGACACGTCCGGCAGCATGCTCGACCGATTGGAGGGGCGGCGGCGCATCGACGTTGCCGAGTCCGTCCTCACGCACCTGGTGCGTGACAAGCTGCCGACGGGTCTCCCGCTGGCGTTCCGGGTGTTCGGCGACACGCCCGCGTCCTGCGACACGCGGCTCGCCGTGCCGCTGGGGCCGTTGGATCCCAACCAGGTGATCGCGCAGATCAACGGCATTCACATCCTGTCCTCGGTCAACACCCCGATCGGCAAGGCCTTGACACAGGTCGCCAGCGACCTCAAGTCGGTCACCGGGCCGCGCATCGTGGTGCTCATGACGGACGGAGAAGAGAACTGCGGCGGCAATCCGGCCGCGGCCATCAAGGCCCTGGCCAAGGCCGGCGTGGACGTCCACGTCAACATCGTCGGGTTCCAGATCGGCCAGAAGTCGCTGCGCCAGCAGATGGCGGCCTGGGCCAAGCTGGGCCACGGCAGCTTCTTCAATGCCACCAGCTCCGGGGACCTCAACGCTGCCTTGGCGCAGGCCGTGAGTGCCCCGTATCGCGTCCTGGACAAGGACGGCACGGTGGTCGCAACAGGGACGGTCAACGGCTCCGCCGTGTCGCTCAAGCCCGGCACGTACCACGTGGTGGTGCTGACCGAGCCCCAGATCGAATTCGATGCGGTCGTCGTGCAAGCCGGCGCACCGCTCGTCCTGACCCTGCCCAGCACTCCGACCTGAGATGGCTAGCGAGGCCGACCATGAGCGTGGCTGACGCCGTTCTGAATCGACGAACGTTCCTGAAGGCCGTGGGCGCGGTGGCCGTCGCGGCCGGGCTGGGGCCGGCGCTCGACGCTCTGCCCCTGGAGGCGGCGGACGCGACCGGCCCGGCCGGGGCGCCCACCCCGACCCCGACCACGACCGACCTGCACCAGCTGGCCTTCGAGCTGGCCTACGACCCTGACCAGATCTTTCGCTTCGTGTCCGACCAGATCGCATACGAACCGTACGCCGGCGCGCTGCGCGGCCCGCTGGGCACCCTGTGGAGCCGGGCCGGCAATTCCGTGGACCAGGCCCTCCTGCTGGCCGCACTCCTCAAGGAATCACTCATCCCCTGCCGTTTCGTCATCGGGAGCATCGATCAGACGGTCGTGAGCCGGCTCCTGGCAGCCACGGTCCTGAGCGTTGCCGAAGCGCGCACACGCATCGCCGCAACCGTCCTGCCGCCGGACGTCGGCGCGGCCTGGAACGGCAGCGGTGCCTGGCAGCGGTCGCCGGACGTGGACCCGCTCTTCGAAAAAGCCCGGGACCAGGTGGATGCCGGCTCCCGGCTGATCCAGGACGCCCTGACGAGCGCGGGCGTCACGCTGCCGGAACCGCCCCTGACGATGCCGAGCTCGGAGCAGCAACAGCACGTCTGGGTTCAGTACGCGTTCGGCGCGACCTGGGTGGACGTGGACACGTCGATTCCCGGCGCGGCCGCGGGCACGGCCTACGGCACCGCCGTCGGGAGCCCGGCGCTGACGCTCCCGGATGCCATGTACCACACGCTGACGCTCCGGATCACCGCCGACGTGGTCCAGGGCAGTGCGACGGTGAACACCGAGCTGCTCAGCCAGACGCTGCGGTCCGCGGAGCTGGCAGCCACGTCGATCACGCTGATCCACCCGGGCACGGACCTTCTGGGCGTCGAGTCCGCGCTGAGCGGCGAGAAGCACTTCGCGCCGATGCTTCTGGTCGCCGGCCAGGAAACGCTCGGCCGGCCGGTCATCGTCCGGACGGGCGGCGGTGTGGGCGGCGCCTTCGGCGGGGACAACTCCACCGATGGCGAGACGGTTGCCGAGTACCTCAGCGTGGACATCACCACGCCGGACGGCGTGACTCGCAGCGCGCAGCGAACCGTCTTCGACCGCATCTCCGCGGCGGATCGGGCGGCGGGCACCGTCGACGTCACCGCGCTGCCGCCGATCGTCCTCACCGACGCCGGAACTGACCACGGCTCGGTGTACCTGCCGCTCTCCGGGGTGACCGCGTTCGCCGTGACGACCTCCCCGGTCCCGTGGAACTACTTCCCGGTGGACGGCACCCTGCCGGGTGACGAGACCATGCTGGTGTCGATGGGCGCGTACGCCTGGACGTCGCTGCGCGACCTGATCCGCCTGGAAGCGCTGGGCGAGCGCACGACGACGCGCTACTTCGATGACGAGCCCTCCGTCACGCTGTTCGCGGGCGTCCCGACGGGCTTCGCGGCGGACGGCCATCGGAGCGTGGCCGCATGGGTCGACATCCTGCACACCCACCACGTGCCGGTTGCCCTGAGCGACGCCAATGCGCCCATCCCGGCCGGGATCGTGGCCGGCGTCGTGGACAACGTCGCGGAACGCATGCTGCTGGAAGGCTCGATGTCCATCACATCGGATCCGCCGAGCCAGCTCTCGTACGTCTCCGTGGGTGGCATCTTCGAGCTCGCCGGCCAACAGGGGATCGGCCCGGTGGTGTTGAAGCCGGGCAGCCAGGTTGCGCTGGAAGGTGCGTCTGCGGCTGCCGTTCGAGGCATGACGTCCGCACTCGCGAACGGGTTGGTGGTGGTCGCGCCCGGATCGGCCGTCGTCGTTGACGGCACGCCCCGCATCGGCTGGTGGGAGATCGATCCTGCCACGGGCACCGCGCATGACCGCATGGACGATGGGCGCGGAGACGACCTGGTCACGGAGGCGTTCATCCTGATCCACGAGATCTACACCTGGACGATGTGCGCCATCAGCGTGGTCGGCGCCATCGTCGCGCTCTTGCTGAAGGCGTGGAACGCGGCCTTGATCGCCGCCACCATCGGCGTCGGCCAATGCATCCTCGCCTTTGCCGGCGGACCACCCGGAGGTGCGGGTCACTGACCGTCCGGAGCGGCCCGTGACCTGCGGGCCGGGGACCAAGGCGGCCTGCGGGGCCGGTTTTGACGCGGCAGGGCAGAATGCCCTCCGGCAGGTCGCGTTGCTCGGCGGCGCTGCGGGAAGGACCGTTCATGCTGGCTCTCACGCGGCGTCGCTCGCCGATCTGGATCACGCTCGCGCTGCTCGCGACCATCGCCGCCGGCGTGCTTCCCGCATCGGCGGCCGCAGCCGGTGTGCCCGCGGCCGCGACCACGGATGTGGCTCAGCGCCCGCGCGCCGGCACGGCCGCGCTTCCGAGCACCTGCGTGACCGTCGGCGGAGCGGGCACGGCGGATGCGCTCATGAACAACCAGTACACCTTCCCGCCGCATCCGACGGTGACACTGCCCAAGACCCTGACCTGGACGGAAGACCCGCTCCACGACAACAACTGGCGCTTCCAGCTCCACTCCATGTCCTGGGTCCTCTCGCTGGCCTTCGCATGGCGCGACACCGGCAACCGTGCCTACCTGAAACGCGCCCTCTCGCTGGTCAAGTCCTGGATCAACCTCAACCCGCGCAGTCATCCGCCGTCCAACATGTCCTGGAACGACATGTCCACCGCGATCCGTGCGATCACCTTCAGCTGCCTGGCCAGGATGCTGACCACCACCAAGCCCTGGCTCCAGGACGCGATCGGGCTGCACGGCACCACGCTTGCCGACCCCAACTTCTACGACTACTCCAGCAACCACGCGCTCAACCAGGACATCGGGCTGCTGGAAACGGGCTGTTGGTTGGGCCGCAGCTCCTGGATGCAGCTTGCCGAGAGCCGCATCGGCACGTTGCTGCCGCAGAGCGTGGACAGCCAGGGAGCTTCCAACGAGCGCTCGGTCTACTACGAGTACTACAACTACAAACGTTACGAACTGGCCAAACAGCGGCTGCTGGCGTGCGGCCAGAGCGTCTCCTCGGCATTCGCGCGGATCGACAAGATGCCCCTCTTCCTTGCCCTCGCCACGTTGCCCAACGGGCGCTACCTCACGATCGGCGACGGTCAGGCCGTGGCCGCAGCGGACATCGTTGGCACGCCGGCGGAGTTCGCCGCCACGCAGGGCGCGTCCGGCCCCAAGCCCAGCACCACGATCGGCGTCTACAACGCAGGCTGGGTCTTCGGGAGAACCGGCTGGGGCACCGCGCGGCCGTTCGCGGACGAAAGCATGTTCTCCATGCGCTTCGGACCTTCTCAGGCCATCCACGGCCACCAGGACGGCGGTGCCGTGACGCTGTACGCCGACGGCAATCCCCTGCTCGTCGACCCGGGCATCAAGGACTACAACCAGGACCAGTGGCGCACCTTCTTCAAGTCGCGCGCGGCGCACAACGTGCTGACCCTGCCGGGGGCCACCGAGCAGAGCGACTGGACCACCACCCTGACCCGCAGCCGGATCACCAAGCGCGCCTACGACGGGACCCTGAGCATCGGCGCCTACTCGGACGTGACCCTGACCCGCCGCGTGGTGTTCTCGCGGCGTCTCGGCTTCATGGTCGTTGACGACACCATGAACGCGGCGAAGTCCAAGGATGCGACCCAGCTGTGGCACGTGCCGAGCGACCGCAAGGTCAAGAGCAACGGAGCCGACACCTGGACGCGTGGACCGGGAGGCGACGTGCTCATCCGGCAGCTCATCGCAACCGGTACGACGCAGGTCGTCAAGGGCCAGACCAGCCCGCTCCAGGGCTGGCTGCCCAACGGCTGGGGCGCGGTCGCCGCGGCACCGGTGATCGAGCAGGTGGCCAGTGGCAACTCCCTCCGCTACCTCACCCTGCTCGCGCCATTCGCCACCAACAAGCCGAACGTCACGGTGACCAACCTCACGACTGGGACCAACTCGTTCTCGTTCACCATCACCATGGCCACGGGCTCCCAGCGGGTCGTGGCGACTGCGCAGAAGGTCACCATCACCGACCTCAAGTGACCTAGACTCGGACCCTCGGAGAGAACGCGCGGAGGGTCAACCGTGGGCTCCTGGAAGGTGTCTGGCGGTGGTCGCCAATGAGTCTTTTCGTGCGCGGCGCGCACCTCCATCCGACACGCGGGGAACGTCCGTCGCCGGTCGATGTCCACGTCCGGAGCGGCACCATCGCCGCGATCCGGCCCACCGGGGAGTTGCGCCCCGAGTCCGGCGATCGCGTCCTGGAAGCGGAGGGGCGGCTGATCTCCGCCCCACTCTGCGACGCCCACGTTCACCTGGATGCGGTGCTCACGGTCGGCGATCCGCGCTACAACGAATCCGGCACGCTCATCGAGGGGATCCTCACCTGGGCGGATCGCAAGAAGACGCTCACGCACGCGGACGTCAAGGAGCGAGCGCGGCAGGCGATCCTCTGGGAGGTCGCACAGGGCACCGGTTTCATCCGCTCACACGTGGATGTCTGCGACCCGAACCTGGTGGCCCTACGCGCGCTGCTGGAGCTGCGCGAGGAGATGCGCCACCTGGTGGAGCTGCAGCTGATCGCGTTCCCGCAGGACGGCATCCTCTCCTTCCCGGATGGCAAGGAGCTGATGCGCGAGGCCATCCGCCTGGGCTGCGACGTGATCGGCGGCATTCCCCATTACGAGCTCACGCGCGACGACGGCGTGGCCGAGGTGGACTTCATCTTCGACCTGGCCAAGGAGACCGGAAGGCCCATCGACGTCCACTGCGACGAGACCGATGACGAGCAGAGCCGCTTCCTGGAGGTCATGGCCGCCCGGACCATGCGCGATGGCATGCAGGGCCGCGTGGTTGCCGGCCACACCACGGCCATGGCCTCCTACAACGACAACTACGCCTTCAAGCTGCTCCAGATCCTGAA
>CAZENL010000052.1:0-9868 GCA_964513505.1 uncultured Anaerolineaceae bacterium | reverse complement strand
CTGCCGGCACATTTCGCGATCTTCGACTGCGAGGACGAGGCGGAGGCGATCCGATTGCGACCGGCGGCGCGGTGGGTGGTGCGCCATGGGCGGGTGGTCGCGGAGACGGAGCCCGCGCGCAGCGTCGTGCATGACGGCTCGTCCAGTGTCCCGGTCACCTACACCAAGGAGGGAGATCGACAATGACGGTCGGTGCGCTCACGCGCGACACGATGCCCACGCACGAGGGCGACCTGAGCATCGAGGGACATGGCTTTGAGCCGATCCCCGAATCCTCCCGCTACGGTTCGGTCGCGCGTGTCTTCACGGTCTGGTTCACGCCCAACCTGGTGCCGGCGGCGTTCTTCATCGGCACGCTGGTGGCGGCCGACTTCCTGGGTCTCGGCTTCCTGACCTCGCTGCTGGCCATCGTGGTGGGCAATGTGGTCGGCTCGATCGTGGTCGGGGCACTGGCGATCATGGGCCCCAGGACCGGCATGGCCCAGATGCCGCTGGCGCGCCTTGCGTACGGCAAGAGCATCGTGGTGCCCGGGCTGCTCAACTGGTTGAGCTGCATCGGCTGGGATGGCATCAACTCAATCTTCGGGGCCACGGCGCTGTCGATCCTGACGCCGCTCCCCTTCGTGGTGTCCCTGCTCATCATCGTGGTGCTCCAGGCGGCGTTGGGAGTGGTCGGCTACGAGGCCATCCACCTCTTCGAGAAGTACATGGCCATCGTGCTGGCCGTCATGTTCGCGATCCTGACCGTGGTGATCATCGGCAAGGCCTCCACGGGCATGGCCCGCACGGACGCCCTGTCCGGACTCGACGACCTCGGCGCCTTCATCACCTACGTCGCCATCGTGGCCAGCTTCGTGCTCGCCTGGGCCTTGTACGCGTCCGACTACACGCGCTACCTGCCGCCAACGGCGTCGCGCTCGCGGGTCTTCCTGTGGACGGTGCTCGGGCTCTCCATCTCGGCCGCCTGGATCGAGATCCTGGGCGTGATGGTCGCCGACCAGTCCACGGCCAGCGCGTCCGGCACCATCAACACCATCCTGGGCGGAGGATTGGTCGGGTCGCTGGCCATGCTGGCGATCGTCGTCGGCACCGTGGCTGTGAACGCCATGAACGACTACACCGGCTCGTTGTCCCTCCAGGCCGCCGGCATTCACGTCAAGCGCGTGTACTCGGCGCTGGTGGTCGCGGCGCTCGGGTTCCTCTTCACGCTGTACCTCAACAGTGGGGACTTCGCGGAGAAGTTCGAGAACTACCTGCTCTTCATCGCCTACTGGATCGCGCCATGGGCGGCGGTGGTGCTGGTGGACTGGTGGCTGCGCCGCGGCAGCACCGATGTCTCGGGCCTGTCGCGCTTCGCGAGCCTGGCAAGCGGCTGGTGGGCGCTGGCCTCGCTGATCATCGGGTTCGCGGTCTCGCTGCCGTTCCAGCAGTCCACGCTGGGTTTCGACTTCATGAACGCCGGCTACCCGGTCAATACCATCGCCACCAACAGCCTTCATGGCGCCGACCTCGGCTTCGAGGTGGGCTTCGTGGTGGCTGCCGCGCTCTACTGGATCGGCGCCAAGGCCGGGCTCGTGGACACGCTCAAGAAGGCCTAGCCTGCCTAGCCCGACCGGGGCAACTCCACCGGCTTCGGCGCGTACGGCTGGAGCTCAAGCGTTTCGACGTGGGTCGCGATCTCCGAACAGGTCGCGACCCACAGTCCCTGGCTGAGCTTGGCGTGCGTGATGAGCGTCTCCAGCGCGGCTGCGCGTGAGGCGCGTCCGGATAGGAACGGGTGGTTGGTGAGCACGAACAAGCCGCCCTCGGCGATGAGCGAGTCCAGCTCGTCTGTCCAGCGATCGAACATCTCGGATGGTCGCGCGATCCAGCCACTGCCCGTGATGCCGGGCAGGTAGGCATACGCCTCCCAATCGTCCAGGGCCCACTGGACGGGGAGTTCCACCAAGGACGCGTTGCCGCTCCCCGGGGACCCGCCGCTCCCCTCCCCGCAGTCCAGCAGGTAGGGCACATCCGAATCCATCAGGCTGGATTCGTAGCGGAATCCGTGGCGCGCCAGGATCGCCGGCATCTCCGCGCTCAGCTCCCACATGGGAGCGCGATAGCCGATCGGCCGGACGCCGGCCACCGCGTCCAGTGCCTCGAAACCGCGCAGCAGGCGGCGCTCCAACTCGGGCGCCGTTACTCCGCGCGAGCCCTCGTGGAAGTAGCCATGGTGGCCGATCTCGTGGCCATCGTCGCGAATGGCACGCACCGCATCCGGCCACCGCTCGGCGACCCAGCCAGGGACGAAGAACGTGGCGCGCACGTCCTGCCGTGCCAGCACCCCCAGCAGCCGGTACACGCCGGTGCGTGGCCCGTACGCCTGGTGGCTGAGCACGTCCAGCCAACCGGCGGCCTCGGGATGTTCGAACAGGATCCCGCTCTCGGCGTCCAGGTCGAAGGTGAAGCAGGCCGCGGCGCGCACGCCTTCCGGCCAGCGGAAGCCGCGTGCGGAGGGCCCGGCCCCGGGAACGGGCGCGCCGCCCGCCGCGGGAGTGCCGCTCACGCCGTTCCGAGGCGGCGCAGCGCCACCAACGAGAGCATCTCGTAAGCCAGGTTCGCGGCCAGGAACGCGGTCTGCTCGGCCGGGTCGTACGCGGGGATCACCTCAACCACGTCGAAGCCGACGAAGTCAATGCCGGTCAAGCCGCGGACGATCGCCAGCATGTCGCGCGCTGACGGGCCGCCCGGTTCCGGCGTCCCGGTTCCCGGCGCATGCGCCGGATCGACGACGTCGATGTCGAAGCTGATGAAGGCCGGCCGATCAGCGACTCGGGCACGGATCCGCTCGGCCACCGCGGCCGGGCCGAGCGCGAAGATGTCTTCCGTGGTCAGGTAGTCGAGCCCCAGCTCGGAGCGCAGGTTCGGCCAGTCGTCTGCGCCGTAGATCGGCCCTCGCAGGCCTACCTCCATCGAGTGCGCGGCGTCCACCAGGCCCTCCTCGATCGCCCGGCGCATCCACGTGCCGTGGTTGTACTTCTCGCCGAAGTAGTCGTCCCACGCGTCCGTGTGCGAATCGAAGTCGACCACCGCGACGGGGCCGCGCGATCGCGTCGCGCGCAGGTGGGGCAGCGTGCAGGCGTGGTCGCCGCCGATCAGCAGCGGAACCACGCCGGCGTCGACGATCGGGCGCACGTCTGCCTCGATCGCCGCGTAGCTGCGTTCCGTGTAGCCCGGCACCACCGCCACGTCGCCGTAGTCCACGCACGACAGAACCTCGAACGGCGCCACGTTCTGGTTGCCGTTGTGCGGCCGCAGCAGCACCGACGCGCTGCGCACCGCAGCCGGGCCGAAACGGCCGCCGACCCGGTAGGTCACCCCCGTGTCGAACGGAACGCCGAGCACGGCCACGTCCACGTCCTCCAGGGCGCGCACGTGAGGGAGGCGCGCGAACGTCGTCGGACCGGTGAAGCGCGGCGACTGAAGCGAGTCGGCGGGGACGTACCTGGGCACGGTGCCGCGATGCTAGCGCAGCGTCCCGCCTCCGACCGGACGGTTGGGTTGTGAGCAGACGGCCGTCGGACAAGATGGCGCGGCCGTCGACGGGAACGGCCGAGAGCGCACGCCGGTCATCAACTGACGCACGCATTCGGAGGGACCGAATCGGGCCCCGCAGTGACATGATCTGTTCATGACCAATCGATTTGACCTCGACCACTTCCTTGGCTTGCCGCGTCTGTCCGGCTTGCGCCTCTCGCCGGACGGGGCCCGACTGGTCGTCGCCGTCTCTCGACCCAACGCCGAGAAGAAGAAGTTCGCCAGCAGCCTCTGGGAGATGGACCCTGCCGGCACGCGGCCCGCTCACCGGCTGACCCGGTCGGGGCCCGGGGAGAGCAGTGCCGAGTTCATTCCGGACGGCTCGATCGTGTTCACGTCCAGCCGGCCCGATCCGGACATGACCCCGGAAGAGGCAAAGGAGCGCGAGGAGAATCCCGCCCTGTGGCTGCTGCCGGCCGGCGGCGGCGAAGCGCGGGTCATTGCGGCGCCGCCCGGCGGCATCGACGGCCTGCGGGCCGCGCGTGCGGCCAGCGTGGTCGGTTTCGGGGTCGGCTTCCACCGCGGCGCCACGGACCTGAAGGAGGACGCGGCCAAGGAGAAGGCGCGCAAGGATGCCGGCGTCCAGGCACAGCTCTTCGAGGAATTCCCGATCCGGCTGTGGGACCACTACCTGGGCCCTCGGGACCGCCACCTCTTCACCGGCGTCCTGCCGGCGGATCCGGAGGGCAAGATCGCGGAGCCAGCCGACCTGGACCCTGACGCCCGCGGCGCCTACAGGGACCTGGCCTTCGACCTCCTTCCGGACGGCTCGGCGGTGGTCACGGGACGGCATCGCCAGGATGAGATCACTCATCCATGCGTGGACCTGGTGCTCATCGATCGCGAGACCAGGGCACAGCGGGTGCTGGCCGCCGGCGACGTATGGCACGACGGCGTGCGCGTCTCGCCGGACGGCCGATGGGCCGTGGCGGTGCGCAGCCGGAACGGTGATCCGGACAACGCAGCGGATGCCAGGGTCTGGCTGGTGGAGATCGCCACCGGCGAGGGCCGGCCGCTCACCGATGGCCTGGATGCGGTGTGGCCTCATGAGCTCGCGTGGGCGCCTGATTCCTCGGCCGTCTTCGTCGCGGCGGACCGCCTGGGGAACGTGGCTGTCCACCGCGTCGAGCTGGAGGGCGGCGCCGTCACGTTGCTCGCCGCGGCCGGCGCGTTCTCGGAGCTGAATCCGTCGCCGGATGGATCCGCGGTCTACGCCCTGTGGGCCACCATGACGGCCCCGCCCCGGCCCGTGCGGCTGGGCGCGCGTGACGCCGACCAGACGCCGGAACTGCTCCCCTTCCCCGGCCTCAGCGACGCGGACATTGCCACGCCAAGCGTGGCCGAACGGCTGACAGCCCATGCCGCCGACGGCGTGGAGGTGCAGTCGTGGCTGCTCCGCCCCCGCGAGGCGTCCGCCCAGAAGCCGGCACCGCTGGTCGTCTTCATCCATGGCGGTCCGGTTGGCACCTGGAACTCGTGGTCGTGGCGCTGGAACCCCAACCTGCTGGTGGATCGGGGTTACGCGGTGCTGTTGCCGGACCCGGCCATCTCCACCGGTTACGGCCAGGACTTCGTGCAGCGTGGCTGGGGTCGCTGGGGTGAGGCGCCATTCACGGACCTCATGTCTGCCGTGGACGCGGCACTGGCCGAGCGGCCGGACCTGGACGCCACCCGCACGGCCGCCATGGGCGGCAGCTTCGGCGGCTACATGGCCAACTGGGTGGCGGGCAACACGGACCGCTTCCGGGCGATCGTGACGCACGCCAGCCTGTGGGAGCTGCGCGGCTTCCACGGCACCACCGACCATGGGCCGTCCTGGGAGCTGGAATTCGGCGATCCGTACCAGGATCCCGGCAGGTACGAGGCGGCGTCCCCGCACCAGTTCGTCGGGCGCATCAAGACACCCATGCTGGTGATCCACGGCGAGCAGGACCACCGGGTGCCGATCAGCGAGGCACTCAAGCTCTGGACGGACCTGTCGCGCCACGGCGCCGACGCCAAGTTCCTCTATTTCCCGGACGAGAACCACTGGATCCTGAAGCCGCAGAACGCGCGCATCTGGTACGAGACCGTATTCGCGTTCCTTGGCCAGCACGTCCTGGACGCGGAGTGGGAGCGCCCCGCTCTCCTGTGAGCTGACGTGTACGAGCATTCGTCGGAGCCACTCCTGCCGAGGCGGGAATTCACGCTACGCGTGCTCCGGCACGCTGCGCTGGCAGCATTGCTGCTCGCGGGCTCGCTCGGCGTTGGTGTCCTCGGGTACGCGTACCTGGACCACTTGCCCTGGATCGATGCGTTCGTGAACGCGTCGATGATCCTGGGCGGCATGGGCCCGGTGGACCCGATGACCAACGACGCGGCCAAGTTCTTCGCCGGCGTGTACGCGCTGTATTCCGGCGTGATCTTCCTGATCTCGGTCGGCGTGATCTTCGCGCCGGTACTGCATCGCGTGCTGCACAAGCTGCACTTGCAGGCCCCTACCAGCGACGACGCGGCCGCAGCCCCAGCCGATGCACCGCCGGAGGTCCCGGCCGGCCGCTCCGTCTGAATAGTCGCTGCCGCGAATTCGAAATTGCACAGGACGGAGCCCCGTACCGTCGAGCGCGACACCAAGGAGGTCACGCCATGACGGATCTCGCGCCCGCGCCTCCGGCGCAAGCCCCGCGGCTCCCACTACACTCGCCAGGCACTCGACAGCTGAACGTCGAACCAGGGAGACGGCCGACGCCGATGAGCGAACACGATGACGACGATCGGGAGATCGAGGTTCACCACGAGCAGTACAACGCCCGGCTGATCCGCCGCGTCGATCAGACCGGCGAGCTGGCCACGTTCTGGGTCAAATTCGACGGCGAGCACACCCCGTTCGAGCCCGGCCAGTACATGACCATCGGCGTCTATGCCAATGGCAAGCTCGTGCAGCGGCCCTATTCCGTCGCGTCGCCGCCCGCCATCGCCGGCACGGAGGGCTACGAGTTCTACGTCCGGCTGGTGCCCATCCTGCGTTTCACCACGCTGCTGTGGCGTCTTCCACTGGGCCACGGGATGCGCATGATCGGGCCCAAGGGCAAGTTCCTCGAGGAGCCGGAGGACACGCGCACTCACCTCTTCGTGTCCACCGGGACGGGGATTGCGCCGTTCATCTCCATGATGCGAGAGGACATGCTGAAGGGGAAGCCTCGAAAGACGGTGATCCTCCACGGCTGCTCGTTCGTGGATGAGCTCGGCTACCGGGACACGCTCGAGGCGTGGCAGCACGACCGGACCTACCCCATCACGTACGTGCCCACCATTTCTCGGCCCAACGACCCGCGCAACGTCGGCTGGACCGGCCGCACGGGACGCGTGGAGGCCAACGTGCTGAGCGTCTGCCACGACCTGGGGCTGCGCCCCGACAGGACGGTGGTCTACATCTGCGGCAACCCGGAGATGATCCTGAGCACGGAAGCGAAGCTGATGGGCGCCGGCTTCCCGGAGTTCCACGTCAAGAAGGAGCTCTACTGGCCCAAGGGCAAGCTCGCGGAACCGGCGGCCGTCGCCGGCTGACCCGCCGCGCGGTTGTTTCGCTGCGGCCGGGAGGACCGAATCTGGCGTGACCAATGGCCCACCAAGTGGGGCTACTCGAATGGTGGGCTCGGAGGGCGCTGCGAGCATGATCGGGTAGCTTGGTCCGTAGAGGTCGCGCATGAACCTGATCGTCGAGAAGACCCTTCTCTCTCCCAACGTCACTCGGCTCGTCGTTGAGGCTCCCCGCCTCGCGCAGGTTCGGCAGCCCGGCCAGTTCGTCATCGTCCGCCTCGGCCCTGGCTCGGAACGGATTCCGCTGACCATCGCCGATGCCGATGCCGAGCGGGGCACCATCAGCCTGGTCATCCAGGCCGTCGGCAAGAGCACCATGGACCTCACGGAGCTCGAGGTCGGCGGGAGCATCCAGGACATCGCCGGTCCTCTCGGCCGGCCAACGGAGCTGCTCGAGAGCGGCCATGCGGTCTGCGTCGGCGGTGGCGTCGGCACGGCGGTCGTGTATCCCATCGCACAGGGCCTGCACGCCAAGGGTGTCCGGGTCACCAGCGTGATCGGCGGCCGCTCCCGTGAGTGGGTCATCCTGGAGGACGAGCTGCGAGCCCAGGGCGAGGTGGTCACCTGCACCGACGACGGCTCGTATGGCCGGCCCGGTTTCGTGACGCAGGCCCTCAAGGACCTGCTTGACGCGGGCGGCATCGATGCGGTCTACGCGGTTGGGCCCGTGCCGATGATGCGCGCGGTCACCGAGCTCGTGCGGCCGTATGGCGTGCCCATCACGGTGTCCCTCAACGCGATCATGGTCGACGGTACCGGCATGTGCGGCGGCTGCCGTGTGAGCGTCGGCGGCGAGACGCGCTACGCCTGCGTGGACGGGCCCGAGTTCGACGGCTACATCGTCGACTACCGCCAGCTCGCCGATCGCCTGACCACCTACCGCGGCTTCGAACAGGACGCGCTGGAGCGGCGCGCCGCCGCATGCCGCATCCCGGGCCTGGGCACGCTGGCTGAAGCAATGAGTGCCGGGACGACCGCTGCCGCGGCCACCGAGGCCGTGCGATGAGCGAGCGACCCGTCCTCAATCCCAGGGAGCGGATGGCTCTCACGCGCACGGCCATGCCGGAGCGCGGAGCCACCGTCCGCGCCACCGACTTCGGCGAGGTGAACCTTGGCTTCACCGAGCTCATGGCCGCAGCCGAGGCCGAGCGTTGCCTCCAGTGCAAGAACCCCACCTGCATCGCCGGTTGTCCCGTGCGCGTCAACATCCCGCTGTTCATCGACCTGGTCGCCAAGAGCGACCTGCGCGGCGCAGCGCGATCCCTGCTGGATGACAACGCCCTCCCCTGCGTCACCGGCCGGGTCTGCCCGCAGGAAGTGCAATGCGAAGGCAAGTGCCTGCGCGGCAAGAAGGGCGCTCCCGTGGCGATCGGCGCACTCGAGCGCTTCGTGGCCGACTGGGCCATGCAGCATCCCGCGGAGCTGGACTACGCCGCACATCCCAACAGCGGCAAGCGCGTGGCCATCGTGGGGTCGGGGCCGGCTGGGCTGACCGCGGCCGGCGAGCTGGTCAAGTCCGGGCACCACGTGACCATCTTCGAGGCGTTCCACGCCGCGGGCGGCGTGCTGATCTACGGCATCCCCGAGTTCCGGCTGCCAAAGGACATCGTCCAGTCAGAGGTCGACCGCCTGGTCGAGCACGGCGTGGAGATCCAGGTCGACGCGATCATCGGCAAGACGTGGACCCTGGGTGAGCTGCGGGCCATGTTCGACGCCGTCTTCCTGGCGGTGGGCGCCGGCCTGCCTGTGTTCATGGGCGTGCCCGGCGAGAACCTCAAGGGTGTCTACTCGGCCAACGAGTACCTCACGCGCGTCAACCTCATGGGCGCGTTCCGCGCCGACTCCGACACGCCGGTCCTGCACGGCCAGCGCGTGGTGGTCGTGGGCGGCGGCAACGTGGCCATGGATGCCGTGCGCACGTCCAAGCGCATGGGCGCGGAAGAGGCCGTCATCGTCTACCGGCGCGGCATGGAAGAACTGCCGGCGCGCAAGGAAGAAGTCCATCACGCCGAGCAGGAAGGCATTCGCTTCGATCTCCAGGTCGCCCCGCTGGAAGTGATCGGCGACGAGAACGGCTGGGTCACCGGACTGCGCTGCGAGCGCATGGAGCTCGGCGAGCCGGACGCGTCTGGGCGCCGCAGGCCCGTTCGGATCCCCGATTCCGAATACGTCATCCCCTGCGAGATGGTCATCGTGGCCATCGGCACGCGCAGCAACCCGCTGCTCACGGCCAGCGCGCCGGACCTCGCGATCAACGAGTGGGGCTACATCGTCACCGACGAGCACGGCGCGACCAGCATCCCGGGCGTGTACGCCGGTGGTGACATCGTCCGCGGCGCGGCCACGGTCATCCTGGCCATGGGTGACGGCAAGCGCGCCGGCGCGGCCATCGAGAAGTACCTCGCGGGCGAGGTTTCCGCCCCCGAGGCCGAGGTCAGCGGGCCAGTCGCCGTCTCGTAGCCCACGCGGGCCGCAACAGCACGACCGGCGCGGCGACGACCAGCAGCGGCACCAGCGTCAGGCCGACGAAGCCGCCGATCGCCCAGGTCAGGCCGATGGCGTAGGCACCTGCCAGCAACCAACGGTCCTGCCACGGCCAGCCGCGTTTCGCCGCACGCGCGGCGAAGATCCCGACCGCCGGCAGCAGCAGCGTCGCGTCGTAGACCCAGGCGTGCGGGCTGACCAGCAGGCCGAGCGCGGACGCCAGCGC
>CAZENL010000051.1:0-20244 GCA_964513505.1 uncultured Anaerolineaceae bacterium | reverse complement strand
ATCCTGGCCCAGACCCAGAAGGTGATGCCGGACTTCGGCTACGCCCGGGAGAACATCGTCTTCATCAGCGGCATCGGCTGCTCCGGCCGCCTGCCCTATTACATGAACACGTACGGCTTCCACACCATCCACGGCCGCGCGCCGACGCTGGCCACGGGTCTCAAGGCCGCGCGGCCGGACCTGATGGTGTGGGTCATCACGGGAGACGGCGACGCGCTGTCGATCGGCGGCAACCACGTGATCCACTCGATGCGCCGCAACGTGGACATCAAGCTGATCATGTTCAACAACCGCATCTACGGGTTGACCAAGGGGCAGGCCTCGCCGACGTCCGAGTTCGGCAAGAAGACCAAGTCCACGCCGGTCGGGACGATCGATACACCGGTGGTGCCGCTGAGCCTGGCGCTGGCGGCGGAGGCCACATTCGTGGCGCGCTCCGTCGATACGCACACGGAGCATCTCCAGGAGACGCTGGAGCGCGCCGGGCGCCACCACGGCTCGACGTTCGTGGAGGTGCTCCAGAACTGCAACATCTTCAACGACGGAGCGTGGCGCTCGTTCACCGATCGCGAGGTGCGCGAGGACAAGATGCTGATCCTGCGCCATGGCGAGCCGATGATCTTCGGCAAGGACCGTGACAAGGGCATCCGCCTGCGCGGCCTGCATCCGGAGGTCGTGGCGCTGGGCAAGGGCGTGACCGAGAAGGACCTGCTGGTGCACGACGAGAAGGCCGAGGATCCGTACCTGGCCTTCATGCTCTCGCGCATGTTCTACCCAGAGTTCCCGGTCCCGGTCGGCGTGCTGCGCGACATCGACCGGCCAACGCACGATCAGCTCATGACCGCCCAGATCCAGGACGCGGTCGCCAAGAGCGGCCCAGGGGACCTGCGCAAGCTGCTGCTGAGCGGCGAGACGTGGACCGCCTCTTGACCTCGGCCATTTGGCCGGCGAATTGGCCGGCGTCGCGGGCCTTTGCCATCAAATCGAGCGCTTTCGGGAACCGACTGATGAAGCCCGCGGCCCGAACGCGTCGACCTTCCCGCAATTCGAGCGGAATGCGACCGATTTGATGGCAACCGTCACTGATTTGGGCATGTCCATCGCTCATCGGGGGCCGGAGATGCTCGATTTGAGAGTTCGCCACGAACGTCGACTTACGAATCCGCCCGATTTGAGAGTTCCAGCACAGCCCAACTCAGGCGCATCCCGATGATCTGTGCCGTCTGCGGCTTCGACAACCTCCAGGGCGAGGACACCTGCGACAACTGCGGTGCCGACCTGCGCACGGTCGACATCCCGAGCCCGTCCACCGGCCTGGAGGATCGGCTGGTCCGCGATCACCTCGACCGGATCAAGAGTCGGGCGCCGGTCATGGTGTCGCCCACGACTCCGGTGCGCGCGGCGATCCGCACCATGCAGGAGAAGCGTGCCAACGCCCTGTTGGTCGGCGACGACGGCCGGCTGGAGGGCATCTTCACCGAGCGCGACGCGATCCTGAAGCTGGCCGGCAAGGCGCTTGACGACATCGACGTGTCCGAGGTCATGACCGTGGACCCGGTGGTGCTGCGCGCGGACGACACGATCGCGGTGGCGATCCACAAGATGGCCGTCGGCGGCTTCCGCCACATCCCGCTGGTGGAGGACGGTCGCGTTACCGGGATCATCAGTTCGCAGGACCTGGTCCGCCACATCCTGCAACTGCTCGGCTAGGCCGGCGCCGTGCGTCGCTCGCCCGGGTGGCGCGGGATGGCCCTCTTCGCAAACCTGCCGATCGCTTTGATGCTCGGCCTGTCCCTGGTCGCGCTGGGCCTGAGTGTCGTTCACCCAGAAACCGGCGCGGACGATGCCAGCAGCATCGGTCCCGCGGACGTGTTGTTCGTCGAGATCGTGCT
The DNA here is from genome assembly GCA_964513505.1 of uncultured Anaerolineaceae bacterium. Classification (GTDB taxonomy): domain Bacteria; phylum Chloroflexota; class Limnocylindria; order Limnocylindrales; family CSP1-4; genus JAFMJV01. The sequence continues at coordinate 18,352 of CAZENL010000051.1, read as the reverse complement.
TGCCACCGCGTACCTGATCGCTGTCGTCCGATTCGCCAGGCGCATTGGTTGGCTGGAGTTGGTGGCATGCGACGCGCTACTCGGCGCTTTCGCGCTTATTGGTGCGGCGAGCTTCGGCAGTGATCCGTTGCTACCGACCGCTTTTCTCGTCGCTGGCCTCGGCGCGTGGTTGGGCGCTGTGACAATCGCCGTCGACCGACGGATACGCGGTCGTGCACTCGCAAGCGGGGCTTCCACGGCTCCGGTTGGCGATCCGACCCCCCATCAATTCGGCGTTTTCGGGGGAGCCTTGCTCGTCATTCCGCTCGGGTTCTGGCTTTGGAGCGCAGTCGAGGAGGCCCAGTCCGCGATTCGGAGCGGTTCGACGATTCCGCCAGCTTGGCTGACACTGGCCCTGGTGTCCGTCATCTGGGTCATCTACGTGGTGGGAATGGCGCTTTATGTCACGCAGCGCGTCAGGCTGACACTGGCGATCTTCACGGCGGTTGCGTTCGCGGTCCTGCTCGTCGCTACGGCGAAGCAGGTGGTCGAACGTGACCTGCTTGGCGCCGCCAGCCTGGGAGTCCTCTGTGCCAGCGCGGGTGTCGCATTGTCCAAGATCGCTCATGAAAGCCGAGATCATCGACGAAGGCACGACGTCGGATCAACCTCCGCACACCCGCGGTGAGCGGCACGGTTGCGGTGGTGGCAGATGACCTGATCTGGGCGTCGCGGCTCATGGAATCGGTGACGCGCGCGGGCGGCACGCCGGTGCGCATGTCCACGCAGGCGCAGCTGGACACGGCGCTGGAGGCGGACGCGCTGGCCGAGCTGGGGTCGGAGGACGCGGATCGAGCTGTGGTCGGCGTGATCGTGGACATGCTCGGGCGGCGGTTCGACCCGGTCGCGGCTGTGGTGCGCGCCAAGGCGGCCAAGAAGCCGGTGATCGCGGTCGCGCAGCACGACGACGTGCTGACGCGCAAGCGGGCACTCAGCGCCGGCGCGTCGCGTGTGTTCAGCTACAACAAGTTCTTCACGGACGGACCTCGCCTTGTCGAGGGCTGGCTCAACAGGGGAGGGTCCTGATGTCCAAGGGTCGGATCTCGGTCGATCGCTATCGCGAGCGCCTAGCCAGAGCGCAGGAGGCCACCGGCCAGGCGGGCGTCGGCGCCCTCTTGATCGGCGTAGGGACGGACCTGCGCTGGCTGGTGGGCTACGAGGCCATGCCGCTCGAGCGCCTGACCATGCTGGTCGTCCCGCCGAGCGGCACGCCGACGCTGGTGGCGCCGCGCCTGGAGCAGAGTGCCGCGCTGGCGGCACCCGGCGTCGGCGCCGGGCTGGTGCAGCTGTCCACCTGGATGGAGACAGAGGACCCGTTCGGGAACGTGGTCACGGCGCTGGGCAGCCACGACCTGCGTAACGCGCACTTCCTGGTCTCCGATTCCCTCCGGGCGGCCTTCCTGCTGAAGCTCCAGGCAGCGCTGCCCAAGGCTCGATTCGACATCGCATCGACCGTCATAAGCCCTCTGCGGCAGGTCAAGGACGCCGAGGAGATCGAGCTGCTGCGGGAGGCGGCGCTGGCGGCGGACCGGACCGTGGCGCGCATCTTCGCGGGCCGCCTGATCGGGCGGACGGAGGCGGACGTGGCCACGGACGTGCGCGAGTTCCTGCTGGAGGAGGGCCACGACTGGGCGGACTTCGCCATCGTCGCCAGCGGTCCGAACTCCGCCTCGCCGCACCACGGCGCGGGCGATCGCGTGATCCAGGCTGGTGAGCCGATCGTGCTGGACATCGGCGGCAGCATCGAGGGCTACCACTCGGACATCACGCGGACTTGCTGGGTCACGGGTGGCAAGGAGAAGCCGGACGCCGAGTTCCGGCGGCTGTTCGATGTGCTGTTTGCCGCGCAGGGGGCGGGGCGCGCCGCGGTGCGACCGGGCGTGCCGGCGGAGACGATCGACGCGGCGGCGCGCGGCGTCATCGAGGCCGCCGGTTACGGCGAGGCGTTCTTCCATCGGACGGGGCATGGCATCGGCCTGGACGGGCACGAGGATCCCTACCTGGTGGCGGGCAACGGCGCGCCGCTGGCCGTCGGCAACGCGTTCAGCGTGGAGCCAGGCATCTATCTGGAGGGCCGCTACGGCGCGCGCATCGAGGACATCGTGGTCTGTGGCCCAGCCGGCGTGGATGACTTGAACCAGGCGCCGCGCGAACTCGCAGTGGTGGGCGGGCTCGGGTAGACGGTTTGACACCTTGGCGCATCGGGCGTCCTCCGCAGGGCGGGGGTCTCCTCCCGCATAGGCCCGGCTTCCGACCCGGATTTGCACAAAGTGTTTGGCTCGAGGGCATCGCGAACGCCGTACGTGCGCGGCCCGACCTCGCGTCGAGCGATTCCGGTCCACCAAGTGCACGAAGTGTCGAATTTGCCCGGGCTCACCACCGTGCAGGCAGGCGATACGCCCTGGAAGGCGCCATCTGACGGACACTTTGTGCAAAATCGGTCCAGAAAGCTCCGCCATCGTGGACTGGGCAGATGTCCCATGCCCGACATGAACGTGCCCCGGGTGGACTCGGCAATAGCGACCGGCCGGACGAGTCTCACCCTCGGCTCGGCGAGGCCCAAGGCAAGGGCGCCGTGCCCGTCCCGACCCCCGATGTATGATCCGGCGAGGCGCCTCCCCAGGGGAAGCCCGCCCAGGAGACATTCGAATATGGCCGAAGTGGCTGCTGACATCCCGGCGGATGTCGCCCCCGGCGAACGCCCGACAAGCGGCGCATTTCGCGGCAATTCCACGACTCCGGACGAGACGAGCGCGACCGAGGCTACCGTCGCGACCGAGGCTACCGTCGCGACCGAGCCGACTGCCTCCGCCGGGTGCACGCAGGCCCAGCTGCGGCGCTTCATCAAGTCGCGGCCGTACGTGCCCATGCACGAGCTGCGCCGCCGCTTCGAGCTGAACGGCTCGGCGGACGAGGTCACGCAGATCCTCACTCCGCAGGGCTGCGTCTACGTCGGGCTCCCGGGCCGCGAATCGAGGTTCATCGCCGAGCTGATCCGCAGCGGAGACATCGGCCTGGAGCTCTCCCACGATCCGCCCGTGGCCGTGGTGATCGGCGTTTACGCGATGCGCCCGGTCAGCCGCTAGGAGCGCCAGCAGCGCCGAGCACAAGGAGACGCGCGTGGCGACCGCAGCCTCGCAGGCTCTGCCGGACCTGCCGAGCGGCACCCTGACGTTCCTCTTCACCGATATCGAAGGATCAACGCGGATGATCCAGCAGCTGGGCGATGCCTATGCACCGCTGCTGACAAAGCACCGCGAGCTGCTGGAAACGGCGGCCGTCGCACACCGCGGTCGTGTCTTCGGCACGGAAGGCGACGCGGTGTTCGTGGCATTCGCAGATGCCACGTCCGCGATCGCGGCCGCCGTTGACGCGCAACGCGCCCTCGCCGCGCATCCCTGGCCTGAAGGCCACCGGATCAAGGTCCGCATGGGCGTCCACAGCGGCGAGGTGCAGCGAGTGGCCGACGACTACGTAGGCCTTGCGCTCCATCAGACCGCCCGCATCACCTCCGCCGGCCACGGCGGGCAGGTCCTGGTCTCCAACACGGCCCGCGACCTCGCGGCCCGAGCCCTCCCGCAGGACGTGCAACTGGTCGACCTGGGGCTGCACCGGCTCAAGGATCTCGCGGAACCCGAGCGCATCTTCCAGGTCGACGATGCACGTCTCCCCCAGGCGTTCGCTGCCCTCAAGACGCTGGAATCGCGCCCGAACAACCTGCCGGTGCAACTCACCACGTTCGTCGGGCGCGACGAGCTGGAAGCCGCCCGCGCACTGCTCGGCGGCACGCACCTGCTGACCCTCACCGGACCCGGCGGGACGGGCAAGACGCGCCTGGCGCTGCAACTGGCGGCGGAACTCTCCGACGAGTTCCCGGACGGCGTCTTCTTCGTGCCGCTGGACGCAGTGACGGACCCCGACCTGGTCGCGTCCGCCATCGTGGCGGCGCTCGGCCTGGAGTCCGGCACGCAGCCACCGATCGAGCGCCTGTTGGGCTGGGGCCGCGACCTCAAGGTCCTGCTGGTGCTGGATAACTTCGAGCAGGTGATCGAGGCCGCGCCGACCGTGTCGCGGCTGCTTCGCGAGTTGCCGCAGCTGCGGACCGTGGTGACCAGCCGGATTCCGTTGCACGCCTACGGAGAGCAGGAGTTCGCCGTCCCGCCGCTCGGGCTGCCCGGCGCAGAGGCGTCTGACCTCACGCACGTGGCGCGTTCCGAGGCCGTGCGGCTGTTCGTCGAGCGCGCCGCGGCCGTGCAGTCCTCGTTCCGCCTGACAGAGGAGAACGCGGCGGACGTGGCAGAGATCGTGCGTCGGCTGGACGGTCTGCCGCTGGCCATCGAGCTTGCCGCGGCGCGGGTGCGGTTGCTGCCGGTGCCGGCCATTCGCAGCCGGCTGGATGAGCGCCTCACGCTCCTGGTCGGCGGTCCGCGAGACCGGCCGTCGCGCCAGCAGACGCTGCGCGGCGCGATCGACTGGAGCTACGACCTCCTCGACGAGCCGGACCGGCGGCTCTTCGAGCGCTTCGGCGTGTTCGCGGGGGGAGCGACGCTCTCCGCGGCGGAGGCGGTCTGCGGCCCGGCCGCCGACCTTGGCCGCGACCTGCTGGAAGCCGTTGAGTCACTCCTCGACAAGAGCCTCGTGCGCAGCGTCGCGACGACCGCCGATGAGCCGCGCTTCGCGATGCTGGCCACCATTCGCGAATACGCCCTCGAGCGATTGGACGGGTCCCCGGATGGCGCCACGTTCCGCCGCCGCCACGCCAATCACTTCGCGGAGATGGCCGCCGCCGCCGCAGAGCACCTGACAGGCGCCGACAGCCGCCGCTGGCTGGATCTGTTGGAGCAGGACCACGACAACTTGCGTGCCGCCATCGACTGGGCTTTCACCAGTGGCGAGGTCGAGCTCTGCCTCCGCATCGTCACTTCACTGTGGAGGTTCTGGCAGATCCGGGGCCACCTGGCCGAGGCGCGCGACCGGTTCGGTCGCATCCTGGCCATGCCCGGCGTCGACGCGGCCCGGGTCGGGCTGCTCGCCCGCGCGCATGGTGCCGCCGGCTCGGTGGCGTACTGGCGCGGAGACATCCGCGAAACCAGCGTTCACTACGCAAAGGCGCTGGAGTTCGCCCGTCGAGGGGAGGATCGGACCCTTCTCGCCGAGTCCCTCTACAACATCGGTTTCGCGCCCGACCCCGATGCGGCGGCCTGGGGCAACATTCCGGAGGCGGGTACCGGATACATGCGGGAGGCGCTGGAGATCTATCGCGAGCTCGGTGACCTCAAGGGCCAGGCATCGGTCCTGTGGGGACTCTCGACGGCACGGATCGTGAACCTGGACTACGAGGCCGCTGAACTCTCACTGCGCGAAGCCCTGGTCCTCTACCGCGCGGTCGGCGATAGCTTCGGCATCGGCTGGACCCTGCACATGTTGGGCCTGGTGGCGGGCACCATCGGCAGTGCGGAGAGTGCCGCGGTCGATCTCGGCGAAGCCCTGCGGGTCTTCCGCGGCACGGGGGACAAGTCGGCAGTGGTGCTGCTGCTGGCCGACTTCTGCGTGTTGGCGCGCCGGGCCGGAGACAGCCAACGGATGTTCAAGCTGGCAGGCGCCGTCGATGCGCTCCGGCGAGCTACCGGCACTGACCTCGTGCTCAACCCGCTGCCCGGACTGGACTGGGACCTGCCCACCACCAAGCCCACCGAGGGTGCCGAGCTGGCCGCGTGGGAGGAGGGCGAACGCCTCTCGTTCGACGATGCGGTGGCCTACGCGCTGGAAGCCGCGCCCCCGGCCTGAACGCGGCGAGCCAGGTTCAGCGGTCTCCGCGCACGCGGGCTACGGCTGGGTCTGGTCGATGGGTGTGATGTACAGCTGGAGCGTGGTCTTCCCAGAGCAGCTGCCGCCGCACGTCTCGGTGTACACCTTCTCGGCCAGCAGCCCGCCGGACTCGAACGTGGCGTCGGTCGCCTTCCAGGTCCAGTCCGTGACCGTCAGGAAGTGGTCCGTCTGCACGGTCGGAATGTGGGACAGACCGAACAGGTACACCCAGAAGCTGCCGATCTGCGGATAGCTGAACGGGATGCCGTGGCAGGGCGGGATGGTGTAGCTGTCGTCCGTTTCATCCAGGCCACTGGGTCCGATGTCCATCACGATCGAGTTGGCCGGTGGGTCGGCCGGCGTCTCCTGCTGGCCGGCGATGCTCAGGCCCGAAACGTCAATGCCGACATCGCCGGTCCCGACGACCTTCACCTGCCCGTAACACGGCGCAACACTCAGTGCCGTCGTGTGCGTGCTGATCGGGCCCTCGGCGAAGCCCTGGTTGTCGCCGCCGACGTCGAAGTTGATGTGGATACGACCCGCGGCGCTGACCCTGCCGCGCAGGATCTGGTTGCCACTGATATTCGAGATGACCGCCAGGTCGACGCTGTATGCGCGGTGCCAGTCGATCTCAACATCCCAGACCATGTAGGTGATGGCCACGTTCGGCCATGTGATCCCGAAGTAGGCCGAAAGGTCGGCGTGCGCAGTGATCAGCGCGCGGTCGTAGTCGGTCGGACCCAGGCCGACGGGCGCGGACTCGGTCTTGGGCGTGAAGACCAAGCGCGCGGATCCCGACACCGTCTTGGTGCACGTGGCATCGCATTTGACGGTCCCGTGCGGTTGCAGGCCACCGTAGGTCCACGACACCGGCACGCCGTTCAGCGGGCCGAGTTGTGGCAGCGGCACGCCTGCCAGGAGACCGCACGAGATGGCCGCCTGGGGAAGCTCGCGATACACCTCCAACCCGAACTCGTAGGTCTGCGGGTTTGGCGCGCCGTGCGAGTAGTGAACCTCAACGGGCCCGCTATGAGATGGCCGGATCGAGAGGCTCTCGAGGATCGAGTGGAGGATCGAGATCTGGGCCTTGTCGGCATTCACACCGTTTGAGATCACGCCCGCAATGAACAGGGCCACTTTCTTGCCGGCATCCCAGGAAGACTTGTTCGCCCAGCTCACAACGGCATTGCACGGGTCGATGGAGCTTGCCGTCAGGCCGTCGACGCTGGCCGTGAGTGACGTCGCGGCCACGGCCGGCGTCGCCGCCTGGATGATCGGTAGGAGTTCGTCGGCAAGGATCAGGAAGGACGACAGAGCCCCGAGTTGGACCTGTCCGGCCGGAACCGGGTTTGCCAGGTCGTACGGAGTGCCCGCCCGAAGCCCGAGTTCGCGAATGACCAGTTCGATGAACGACTTCGGATCCGATGGATCGGCCACGGCCGCGGCGACCGAGTCGTGGACGGCCGCGGCGATGTCATCGACACTGACCGGCTGGCCGGCGTTGCTGATCCCGGCGGCCGCAAGCGCACCGGCCGTGGTGTCCAGGGTGAAGGGATCGTTGTCGCCCTGGGACTCGGCGAGCAGGCGAACTTCGAAGTCATACAGCCAGAAGTCGCTGGCGTTGCGCTCGGCGCCGTAGAGGATCGGCGTGCCGTCCGTGCCATGGACGCCGATGCCGATACCTGCGAGCACATTCATGATCGCCGCGATTCGGTCGTCCTCGGTGGTCGCAGACAGCACCGCATCGGCGGCCGCGGTGGGGTCGGGCTGGGTGCCGGGCGTGCGAGCGGGGCCGGACGGCGGAGTCTCGCCGGCCGATGGCGCCGGACTCGGCTCGCCGGCGGTCGCGGTCGCGGTGGCGGTCGCCGTCGCTGCCGCGAGGGCGGTTGAGGACGGCGCGCCTGTGGGCGCAGCTGTTTCGGACGCGGGGCTGGCCGCCGAGACGGTGGCGACCGAAGACGGAGCGGGCACGACGGGCGTGCCGGTTGCCGTGCTCGCCGACGTGGAATTACCGGCGCCGACTGGCTCCGACGAACCGGCTGAGGGGACCGCGGTCGGGTTGCTACTGGTGCAGGACGTCAGCACCGACAGGATCACTACCACCACGCCCAGACGCGGATGCCGTTGCCGCCCGCTCACGGTCGCCTCCTCGCCCCCTGACCGTGGGCTCCAGGGAACCCCGACGGCGCGATGACTCTATGCGATCTACGGGAACGTGGCGACCCGAATTGAGCCGTTTGTGCCAGAAATCGTGATGCGCACGCCGCTGACCGGATCCTGCCGGCTGTAGGTCACGGTCCAGATCTCCTGTCCGCCCGAGGTCCCGTGCCGCACCGAGCGCGTGGCATCGGCGTATTGCGAGTAGTCCAGCTTGACAATGCGCTCGGCGGCGTCCGTGGCAGCCTGCTCCGTGACCGGCACGGGCAGCGGATCGTAGGCACTGGCGCGTTGCTGGCCGGTGGATGCGAGGGGCGCGCCCAGCGTGAACACGATCGCGAAGCCGACCACCAGCAACGCCGCCCAGACCGTGAGCACGATCACCGGGGTGCGGCGATGACGACCGCGCACCATCGGCGGTACGGCGGCGGGGCTGTCCGAGGACGACGGCACGGCGCTCACGGCCGGCCCAGGTAGGTCATTTCGTGGAGCGCCAGGAAGTTGGCGTCTCCAGAGAGCGCCTGGTCCGGGTCGCCGCTGGCGTACTGCACCTCGATCATCTGGCCGTACTGGGACTTGGCGGCGAAGAAGGCGTCGATCGGCGTGGCGCCGCCCTGCACCGCCTGCCAGAGCAGGATCTCGAACCCGGTGCGTGCCTCCAGCGAGCCCCCGGGGTCGCTGTTGGTGCTCTGCGAGATGTAGGTGTCGGCGATGAAGGTGCGCGAACCCGAGGCCAGGAACTTCATGGCCAGGCTGGTGTCGCGCGTCTTGTGCGTGTTCCCGAGCGGCGAATCGAGCGTGTAAGCGCCGAAGCAGGCACCCACGTTCACGATCGCACCCGCGTCGCCCGCGCTTGGCACGGTCAACCCTTCGGAGTAGTCGTTCTCCGCGTGGGTCCACTCGGCCGTCAGGTCGGCGGCGTTCAGCGGCGTCCACTTCTGGATCTCGCCCCACCAGGTGTCCGTCTCCGAGCCGTCTCCGTGGAGCAGGATGTAGATGAAGCGCGCGCTGGACTCGTTGGTCTGCGGGATCTGGTTGGTGAGCGTCGGAGGCGAGTAGTACAGCGTCACGGGTGTCAGCGCATTGACCACGGAGAGCGGTCCATCGGCGTAGCTGCGGCGCACCTCGTTGACGATCGAGAACGCGCCGACGGGCTTTGGCTGGTTGTTTCCGAGCTGCGTCAGCATCATCTGTGCGTCGTCGCTGGTGGGAATGCGCGCGACCGCGAGGTCGGGGATCTGGTTGACGTCGTCATTGGTGTTGACGTACGGGTCGTCCGAGACCACGTAGTCGCCTGGGATGCCCTCGCCGGAGATCTCGTCGCTGAAGTTGACCGAGTCGGGCAGCTGGATATGGCCCATGGGGACCGTGTCATCGTTGCCGAGGATCAGCAGGTACCGGTAGGAGCCGGCCTTGAGCAGCGCCTTGACGACCTGGATCGCGGAGGCGGGCGGAACCGGCCGGGTGTTGTCGCCGAAGTCCGCGTTGAGATCGTGGACCGTGCCCACGTTGGCGGCCGCGGCCAGGACGGCGTCCGTGTCCGCGCCCATGTTCGCGCGCAGGATGGAGCTGCGGGTGACCACCAGGACCTTGGACGGGTCCGCGTACGGAACGGGGCCCAGGTCCGGCGACGAGCCCGGGGTTCCGAGGCTGCCGTTGGCGGACAGCGGCGAGCCGTCGCCCGTGTCCGTGACGTCGAACGAGGCGACCTGCTCCGGCAGCGCGTGGTAGTCCATCTCCACCGTGTAGGCGCCGGCCGCAAAGCCGCCATCGGGCTGGAACGTGATGGCGAAGCCGCCATCCAGGTCGATGGACGGCTGCTTGGGATACGGGTTGTCCGGCGTCACCGACCGCTCATCGATCAGCCGGTCGCCCTGGAAGAGCTTCACGTCCAGGGTTGCGCCAACCTCGATGACGTCCCACGCGATGAGCGCGACGATCTTGGGGATGCCCGTCCGGAACGCATCGGAGATGCCGACGGGAGCGCCGCTGGTCGGGTCGACGTTCGACGCGAACAGGATCTGGTGGATGCTCGCTCCGGTGATGCGCGAGAACGGCGTGTCGGGGATCTTGGGACCGCTGGTGCTTCCTGGCTCCTGGGTCGGCCGGGGCGTGGCGGGCGGTCCGGCCGTGGGAGCCACGGTTGGCTGAGGGACCCCGTTGCCTTCGATCGGGCCGGCGTCGTTGGCCCACCAGTCGAACAGGCTGCCGAAGTCGGTGGAGGTGGACACGCCAACGCTCAGGATCGAGAAGCGGTCGTCCGTCCAGACGATGAACGCCTGCCCGTTGGACACGTCGCAGTAGAGCTGCCCTTCCTCGGTGCCGTCCATGGTCCACGAACCCTGGCTCGGGCCCTGCGAGCAGTCATCGCCGGTGGCGTTGGGCGAGGCGGCCTGCTGGCTGTTGAATGCGTCGTCCATGGCGGTGTTGTCGTTGTAGAGGATGTAGGCGGCGTCCGAGACGGGGCCGCCGGGCTTGCACGCCACCTGTGCCTGGACCTGCGGGTCGCTCGTGTCGGCGGCAGCGCAGGTGGCGGCGATCTGCGGCGGCACGTGCGACAGCAGCAGCTGCTCAGCGGCCGGGTTGGCGGCCTGTACCGGGGCTGTGGCGCCCGACGCCGCGAGCAGCAACGCCAGGAACGGCACGATGGTGCGGTGCCGGCGCCAGGACGAGCGCGCGGCGCGGGGCTGTGCAGTAGCCGCGGATGCCGGGGTCACGCCGCGCCGCCCAGCCGTTCGCGGAGACCTTTGATCTGGGCGCGCAACTCGTCCGCGCTGGTCTCAGACGGGCGGTGGCGCTCGCGGATCAGCATGCGGCGCTTCTGGAACGCCAGCTCGCCCTCCGTGGCATATAGGCGGCGGACCGTGAGGACGCCTCGCACGCCCAGCTTCCGGTAGACCTGGCTGGTGCGCGCAAGCTGGCCGCGGCGCGACGTGATGGTGTCGTAGTCCGACTGGCTGATGACGCCGCTCTGGACTTCCGGCAGCAGCTCCGACCGGAGCACGGCCGCCTCGCGGCGCCACGCCCAGCCGATCGCGCCGAGGAGCGTGAGGATGCCCATCAGCGGGACCAGTTCGGCGATGATGCTGCTGAGCACGCTGATCGTCCCGAAACCGGACGGCAGCACGCGCGACAGGATGGCCGGGACCGAATCGTGGAGCGTGTGCAGCAGCACCGCCGTGGCCAGGCCAAGGCCGATCAGCAGCCAGCGCTCATTGCGCGATCGCACCAGGCGCGTATACCCGACGACCGCGCCGAACGTGGCCGTATAGAGGGCGTGGTCCAGGCCCGAGACCATCAGCCGGATCAGCGTCGAGGCCGGCAGGCTCACGCCGCCGATCGCGAACAGGAACGTCTCGCCGGCGCCGAACCCGGCGCCAAGCGCTGCCCCGTAGACGATGCCGTCCACCACGTCGTCGAACTCGTCGCGGACGTAGAAGATCAGCCCGAGCAGCATCCCGCCCTTGATCAGCTCCTCCACCAGGGCGACCACGGGATCGGCTCCCGTGGCGCGCGGCGCGAACGACGGGGTCAGCTGGAAGCCGCGGCCGCTGAGGCCCAGGACGGCCATCGAAAGGAGGGGCGCAACCACGCCGCCCACCACGACACCGGCCAGCATGAGCGTCCAGGGCTCCTTCTCATACCGGTCGATCCAGTTGAGGACCACCAGGTAGATCAGGGTGGGGACCACGGCCAGTAGCGCGGCGACGACGAGCGTCTGGATCCCGGGAATGACGTCCCCCTCCTTGCATGCGCGCGAATCCCTCTATGCCTCGCGCCGCCGAGATGGTGCGGCACGCGCGGCTTTCGGTCAACCCGCAGTCACAATGGCGGCATGCCGGCTCCGCGACCCAATCAGCTGGCGCGCCCGAGTCCGTCGGCCTCGATCTTTCCCAGCGCGGCCTCCGACCCGCCGATTCGGCGGAGCTCGCGTCGCATGCGCGTGGCGGCAATCGCCATGGCCGTGGCGGCCACCATCTGGCTCCTGCTGGCGATCGTCAACCTGGGCCCCGGGGTGGAGATCGACATCTTGATCATGGCCTTTGTCGGCGCCTTGTTGGACGGCTTGGTGGCGCTGGAGCTGTGGCAGCAGCGTTGGTCGCGGACGGTGGTGATCTATGTGGCCGCGCGCACTGTGCTTGCCGCAGCCGGCTTCACGCTTCTGTGCCTGCCGGTCTACGTGGTCGCTCTGCTCGCGACTCCGTTCACGTCACCGTTCGCGGTGCGGCCCGACCCGGACGTGGCGCACGCGTTTCAGGCCAGACAGGGCTGGACAACGATGATGCAGCCGTTCAGGCTGCGAAGTACCGACGTGGCCGCCAGCGGCTCGGCCATCTGCGCCTGCGGCAAACCGGAACGCGACGAGGTCCACGACCCGGCCACCCGGTGACGCCCAGGGTCCGGACTACACCCCCACGGGCTCGCACACCAGCACCACGGTCGTGCGGCCGGGCAGCCACTCGCCGTAGATGAGCAGCAGCTTCTCGAGGATCGTGTCCACGCCCAGGCGCGCCCGCACCTGCTCGTTCTCGTAGGGAAAGACGACGTCGTTGATGCGGGTCATGGCCGCGTCCAGGTTCGGCACGATCTTCTGGCTGCCGACGACCAGGATCAGGCGGCCGCCGCCGGCCGCGTATCCCGCCAGCTGGCTGCCGGTGCCCGACGCGGTGACCAGCACGCCCGCCTCCGTCACGGCGTTGACGCTCCCGAGCATGTAGTCGGGAGCCGTGCTGAGCTTGCGCATCTCGCGAGCCTGGGTCTTGCGATCCATGTTGAGGAGGCGCGACCGAAGGGCGTCGTAGCGGCCGGACTCGATCAGTTCCTGGGAGAGCCCGACATCTTCCAGGGTCTTGGACTTGCCCCAGTGGACCTCCGCCGCGTCCGGGATGAGGGCCAGCACCGCGGTGCGCGCCTCAGCGGCAGTGTCGACCACGATCGCCTCGATGTTGTGGGAGCGCAGCGCTTCGGCCACCCGCTCGACCCGGTCGCTGCTCGTCCCGCTCTGGAGGACGCTCGCGGCGTCCTCGCCGGCCATGATGGTTCCCACGATCGACGTCCTCGCAGCGGGCTGGATGTACTTGCATTTGCAAGCATATCAGGCCCGATCGCTTCGGCCCCTGCGACTGCCCGGAAGCCCGTTAGTAGCCGTCGATCACGACGTTGGCCAGTGGTTCGCCACGGGCCAGTCTGCCCACCTGTTCGAACACCAATTGCCAGGCGCGCGCGTCCTCGTGGCGCACGTCGCCGGCGATGTGGGGCGTGATGATCACGCCGGGAGCGGACCACAGCGGATGGCCGGCCGGCAGCGGCTCCGGATCCGTGACGTCGAGAGCGGCCCGAATCCTCCCACTCACCACGGCCTCCGTCAGCGCCGCGGTATCCACCACCGCGCCTCGCGAGGCATTGACCAGCAGCGCGCCCGGCCGCATGGCCGCGAGCACGTTCGCGTCGACAACGCCGCGCGTTTCTGCCGTAAGCGGCAACAGGATCACCACCACGTCCGCATCCGGCAGCAGGGACGGCAGCTCGGATACGGCGTGGACGCCCGCTCGTTCGCGCCGAGCGACTCGGATGATCGCGGCGCCGAAGGCCAGCAGTCGAGCCTCCAGGGCAGCGCCGATCGAGCCCGCGCCGACGATGACCACGCGCGCGCCGGCCAGATCCTCACCGGGGAGCGACTCCGACCGCCAGCTGCCCACGCGCTGCGACTCGAGATGCTCAGCGAGGTGTCGGTACGACGCGAGGATGGCCATCATCACCCATTCGGAGACCCCGACGTCGTGGACGCCCGCGGCGTCGCAGAGGGCAACACCGTGCGGGATACGGCCGACCACGCTGTCGACTCCGGCTGAGAACAGCTGGATGAAGCGGAGACCGTCCAGGTGCGCCGCGACCTCCAGGGCGCGTGACGCGCCGTAGGCCGCGACCAGGAGGTCGCCCTTTCCAAGCGAGCCCGCGAGCGTCCCCGTGGCCGGGAAGACCTGCACGTCGGCCAGCGTGGCAAGACGCTCGCGCTCAGAGGACGGCGTTCGTTCCGGGATCCAGACGATGGGTCGCATGCGGCAAGTCTGGCACTTGAAATGAATGCCTCGGGATCGCTACAGCGGCGTCTCCAGAAGCGTGCCGTTCGGAGCGAGAGAAATGCGATAGCGCTCGTCTCGCTTGGCCAGGTAGTAGACGACGTACAGGGCATGGAAGAAGAGCAAGCCGAGCAACGAGAAACGTTTGGGCCGAAGGACGATAGCCGCCGCCGGGCCGCGCAAGATGACGCGATAACCCTGGTCGACGTAACCCCGGACGTACATGCGGAACAGGCGGTCTCGCGGCCAATCAGGCAGCGGTTTGCGCCTCATCGAGGAATCGTAGTGGTTCCGTTCCAGCCAGTGACGAGCCACATGTCCTGATCCGGTCGCGCGCGCAGGCGGTGCAATAGCCCGGCCGTGCTAGGGTCAGGCGATGGGGCGATCGATGTCGCCGAGGATGGCCGCGCTGCTCGTCGGCGGAGTTCTCGGCCTGGTGGTGCTCGTGGCCGTGGGCGCCAGCTTGCTGGCGGGGCCCACGTCGCCCGGGACCTCGATCGGGACGAGCGCGAATCCGTCCGGAGGCGCGAATCCTTCGGCGAGCACGAATCCCTCGGAAATCGCCGCCAACCCGTCCCAATCCCCGGCCGCCACGGCGTCCCCCGACGCCTCTCCCACGCCGTCCGGGCCGCCGCGCCAACGGGCGCTGGCAGATCGCGAGATCTTCGGCTTCCTGCCGTACTGGAATCTCGGCCAGCCGGACACGCAGGTGCCGCTAGACGAGCTGACGACGATCGCGATCTTCGGCGTGGAAGCCGGCAAGGACGGCACGCTGATCAGCAAGACCGCAGCTGGCGCCACTCCGCAGGGCTGGACCGCCTGGAAGAGCGCCACCACCACGGACCTGATCCGCAACGCACACGCGAAGCACGACCGGGTGGTGCTGACCATCCAGCGCTTCTCCTGGACCGCGGGCGAGGCTCGCAAGACGGACGCCCTGCTCTCGGACCCTGCCAATCGGTCCACGCTGGCCAAGGCGATCGCCACCGAGGTCACCGGCCGTGGCGCGGACGGCGTCAACCTGGACTTCGAGCCGCTGCCGTCGGAGGTCCGCGACCAGTACACGGCTTTCGTGCGTGAGCTGCGCGTCCAGCTGGACAAGGCCAAGCCGGGCCTCCAGCTCACCTTCGATACCACCGCGTCTGTCGGCGGCTGGGACCTGGCGGCGCTGACCGCCGACGACGCGGCGGACGCCGTGGTGATCCTCGGCTACGACTACCGCGTGGCCGACGCGGCTGTTGCCGGCTCCGTGGATCCGAAGGTCGCCACCACGTTCGGTGGCGGACTGACGGATACGCTGAACGCGGCCCTGGACCACGTCCGCCCCGACCGCGCCATCCTGGGCCTGCCCTGGTACGGCCGTGCCTGGTCCACGTTCAGCGATTCGGCCGGCAGCGCCACGCTGGACCAGAAGACCTACGGCAACTCCGTGACCACCGAGTACGGCGACGCGATCGCGCTCGCCCGGGCGCACGGCCGCAACTACGACCCGGACGAGGCTTCCGCCTGGACGGCCTATCGCAAGAAGGACTGCGCCACGTGTCCGGAGACGTGGCGGCAGCTCTGGTACGACGACGTGGACAGCATGAAGGCCAAGCAGCAGCTGATCGTGGAGCTCGGCATGCGCGGGCTGGGCATCTGGGTGCTGGGCTACGACCACGCGCTGCCTGACCTGTGGGCCACCGTCCGGTTCAGCTTCGGTGACGTTGTCGACTCCCAAGCGCCGAGCGGCACCGCCCGGGTCGATCCTGCCGCGGTGACGCAGAAGCACGGCAGCCTGCCGGTGGTCGGCACGACCTTGAACCTGCGCATGACGGCCGACGACGGCAAGAACGGCAGCGGCGCCGTCTTCGTTCGTGTCTCTGCTACGAGCGACCTGGGAGTGGACTTCAGCTTTGTCACCGGTATCACCTACCCGCTGGACCCGGCCATTCCATCCCTCTCCGTACCGCTCGCAGACCCGCGGCTCGGCGGCGGCTTTGCCAAGGGGCAGGCGACCGTCTCCGTACAGTGGCGGGACATCGCCGGCAACTGGTCCGCGCCGGTCTCCGTTGCGTTCTGGCTGCCAGCGGCTGTTTCGGCGGCGCCGTCGCCGCTACCCTGACCGGGTGACTGAGGCGCCTGGCCAGCTTCTTCGCGGGCACATCATCCTGTGCGGGCTCGAGAGCCTCACCGTGCGCACGCTGGAAGAGCTCGGCCGGCTGGACGAGCGCGTGGTGATCGTCGCGCGGACCGTGGAGCCGCGGTACCGCGATGCGGCACGAGACGTCGCCGCGCTGGAGCACATCGTGGAGGGCGATCCGCGCGATCCCGACGTGCTGCGCGCCGCGGGCATCGAGCGGGCCAAGGCCATCGTGATGACCGAGATGGACGATGTCGGCAACGTCCACGCCGGCCTCACCGCGCAGCACCTCAACCCGTCGCTGCACGCCGTTGTGCGCGTCTTCGACGAGGACTTCGGCGAGCGCATGGAGACGCTGCTCACGGACGCCGTGACGCTGTCCGCGAGCGCCATCGCCGCACCGGGCTTCGTGACCGCGATCCTCGACGACGAGCAGGACGAGCGCACCATCGACGTGCTGGGCCGGACACTGACGGTGCGCCATGACGCCTCGACGCACCCTGACGTGTTGGCTGTTCTCGCCGACGATGCCACGGATCCCGTGGTGCTCTTCCCGGCCAGCGGTGATGACGTGCTGTGCCTGGTGGACGCGGCCGGGGCGCCCGCGCACGCCCGCTCCACGCGCACGGCACGGCGGGCAGTGACCCGGCCGCGCGCCGGCGTGCTGCGCTATCTCCGCCGCGTTGATCCGCGCTTCTGGGTGCTCGGCGGCGTGCTGGCCCTGATCACGTTCCTCAGTGCCGTGGTCCTGGCGGCTGCGGCCGGCCTCAACCTACTGGAGGCCATCTACGACGTGGTCGGTGCCTTCTTCGGCGGTGTTGACCGGAGTGTCGCCAACTCCGATCCGCTGCTGGTATTCGCGATCGTGCTGACGCTCTTCGGTGCGGCCGCACTGGCCGTGTTCTTCGGTCTGATCGCGGACGTGGTGCTCTCGACGCGCATCTCCAACCTGCTCGGTCCGCGCGCGGCGGACGCGCACGACCACGTGATCATCGTCGGCCTCGGAACGATCGGGTTCCGCATCGCCTCGATCCTGAAGGATCGGGGAATCCCCGTGGTCGCCGCCGAGCGCGATGCGGAGGGGCGTTTCGTGGATGCGGCGCGCGACCTGCGCATCCCGGTGCTGACGACCGATGCGCGCAGCCAGAACATGCTCAAGGCACTCAGCATCGCCGATGCCCGGGCGCTGGTCTGCTGCACGGACGACGACGCGGCCAACCTGGCCGTCGCGCTCAAGGCCCGCGGCCTTCGGCCGGACATGAAGATCGTGCTGCGCCTCTTCGATCCCGATCTCGCGGCGCGGCTGGATCGGGCCCTGGGCAAGTACAACTCGCGCAGCGTCTCCTCCCTGGCCGCGCCCGCGTTTGCGGCCGCGGCCGTCGGACGAGCCGTGATCGCGACGATTCCAGTGGGTCAGCAGCGCGTGCTGATCGTGGCCCGGGTCCCGATCGAGACTGGCTCCCAGGCCGATGGATCCACCGTGGCCACAGAAGAGCGCAGCGCTTCGGCCATGGTTCTGGGTGGCCTGCGGGTCCTGGCCGTCGCCACGGGCACGGACATCCGCTGGCAGCCGCAGCCGGCGGAGGTGGTCGCTGCCGGTAGCGAGCTGGTGGTGGTGGCCACCAAGCGTGGACTGGCGGCCGCCCTGCGGCGTGGAGGCACCCGTTCGACCGGTGGCCGCTCAGGACTCCAGCTTGCGAACCACCAGGAAGTGGGACAGCCCGAACGTATGGAGGGGCGTGTGCTCGGCGGTGTACAGGCTGCGCCGCAAGGCGCCGCCGACCAGACGGTGGCGAGCGCTGACGTTGTCGAAGCCCGGATAGATGACGCGGTGGTGGACCAGCCGCACGGGGAGCCCACGGAACAGTGAGCGGATGCCGCGCTGCGTGTAGGCGCGCACGTGCGGCGCGAAGCGGTTGCGCAGCGGGTCCGGCAGCCAGTTGACCAGCGGGATGTTGCCGAAGACGTAGCGCTTCCCGAAGTAGGCACCGTGCGTCTCGAACGGGTAGAGCCGGTTGGGCGCGAAGATCACGATCGTGCCGCCCGGCCTGGTGACGCGCACCGCCTCCTGGATGGTCCTGCGGTCGTCGTCCACGTGCTCGATGACCTCGTTGGAGAACACCAGGTCGAAGAAGTCGTCCGCGAA
>CAZENL010000050.1:0-20528 GCA_964513505.1 uncultured Anaerolineaceae bacterium | reverse complement strand
GAGTCGCGCGGGCTGCTCGCGCTGGCCCAGGCGCTCACCCCGATCGGCGACGTCTTCGTGGTGGCGCCGGAAACCAACCAGTCGGCGGTCGGCCACCAGAAGACGTTCATGCGTCCGCTCCGCGTGCGGGAGCGGACGCTGGCGGACGGTTCCCTGGGCTGGTCGGTGGACGGCTCGCCGACGGACGCCGTGAGCCTGGCGTTCCTCGGCTACTTCGACATCGGCTTCGACCTGGTGGCTTCCGGCATCAACTACGGCGCCAACCTGGGCGACGACGTGACCTATTCAGGGACGGTGAGCGCGGCCATGGAAGCGGTCATCAACGAATGCCCTGCCTTCGCCATCTCGCAGGAGTACTACGAGCATCCCGATTTCACGCTCGCGGCACGCATGGCCCACCTGGCCGCGGTGAACATCCTGGAGAACGGCCTGGGTCCCGGCGCGCTGCTCAACATCAACGTGCCGGCGCTGTCCGTGGAGGAGTTCCGTGGCGTGGAAGTGACGCGCATGGGCAAGCGCGTCTACCAGGACGAGCTGATCAAGCGCCTCGATCCGCGCGGCATCCCCTACTACTGGATCGGCGGCCAGCCGCCATCCGGCCTGGCGGAGGCCGGCACGGACTTCCACGCGGTGGTCAACAAGAAGGTCGCCGTCACCCCGATCCAGCTGGACCTGACCGCCAAACGGCTGCTCAACCGGCTCAACACGTGGAGCTGGTCGCTGGAACCGGTGACCGCGCCCGCGGCCGAGGCGATCACGGTCCAGGAGCTTCGCGCCGACGAAGCGGTCACGGCCCAGGGAGAACCCGCCGAGGAGCGCCGCTGATCGGTCCGTGCGCTCAGGGCAGCTCCTGGATGCGGATCAGGTTTCCCGCCGGATCGCGGAAGGCGCAGTCGCGAACCCCGTACGGCTGATCGGTCGGCTCCTGGACGACCTCGGCGTCACTGGCCTGCACTCGGGCGAAGGTGCCGTCCAGATCCTTGGTTGCCAGGAGAAGAGCGGCATACGTGCCCTTGGCCATCATCTCGGTGATGGTGCGACGCTCGTCGTCGGTGAAGCCGGGGCCTACGGCGGGCGGAGCCAGGACGATGGAGGTGTCCGGCTGCCCGGGCGGGCCGACCGTGAGCCAGCGCAGCTTGCCGTACGCGACATCCTTGCGAACTTCGAATCCGAGCGTGTCGCGGTAGAAGGCCAGCGAGGCTTCCGGGTCGTTGTGTGGCAGGAAACTGGCGTAAATGGTGATGTCCATGGCGTCAGACTAGCTGGGGCTCGGGGGCCGGCGCTTCTCGATTCCTGATCGGCCTGCTCACCTGTTTGGCCACGCAGGGAGGAATGCCTGCCATCGCACCCGTCTCTTCGCGCCGGTAGGTGCTGGGCGGCACGCCGACCAGCTCGGTGAAGCGCGTGCTGAACGTGCCCAAGGACGAGCAGCCGACCTCGAAACAGACCTCGGTGACGCTGAGGTCTCCGCGACGCAGCAGCGCCATGGCGCGCTCGATGCGCCGCGTCATCAGGTAGCTGTACACCGACTCACCGTAGGCGAGCCTGAACTGGCGGCTGAGGTGCCCGGCAGACATGTGCGCGCCGTGGGCGAGCGCCTCCACGTCCAGCGGCAGTGCGTACTCACGGTCGATCCGGTCGCGGACGCGGCGCAGCCAGGCGAGGTCTGCCAGGTGCTGCTCGGCCGTCGTGGTGGTGCTCATTCGCCAGATCGTGCCACGTCGCGCCGGAAGCGCCCAGCGCCCGGGTGCCCTTCAGCCGTCCGAGATGGTGAGGACCACGTTGCCCGTCTTGTGCCACGTCTCGACGTAGCGATGGGCCTCGGCGACCTGCTCCATGGGGTAGCTCCGATCGATGACCGGCTTGTACTCGCCGCGCTCGATCAGCTCCTTCATGAAGACGAGGTCCGCCTTGCGCTTCTTGCCCCCCGAGAATTTGAGGCGCTTGGTGCCGCGGAATCGCGTGGTCACCACCGACACGAGCGTATGCAGCTTGTGCGGCCCGAAGTCCGTCTCCACGTAGATCCCGCCGGGCTTCAGCCCGCGCCGGCCCCAGTAGAACGCGTACTTGCCGACGGCGTCGATGATCGCGTCGTAGGGCTCGCCCAGCTTGGTGAAGTCCTCCCGCGTGTAGTCGACGACCTCGTCGGCGCCGATCGAGCGCACCAGCTCCACGTTCCTGGTGCTGGTGACGCCGGTCACGTGGGCACCCAGGTGCTTCGCCAGCTGGACGGCCGCGGTCCCCAGCGAACCGGATGCGCCGTAGACCACCAGGCGTGTGCCCTGCTCCACCTTGGCGGTCCGCACGGCATCGAGCCCCTGGCTCGAGCCATCCGGGACCGCCGCCGCCTCCTCGAAGGTCAGGGTGGCCGGCATGTGCGCGATGGCCGCCCGCTCCCGGACGCAGATGTATTCGGCATAGATCCCGAACCACTGCGTGCCGTAGACGCAGTCGCCGGCCCTGAACTCGGTCACGGCGGCGCCGACCTTCTCGACCGTGCCGGCGTACTCCACGCCGAGGTGCGGCCAGCGCGGTTTGCGCACGCCAGCCACCAGCCGCCAGACGACCGGATGCGCGGCGCGGATGTGCGTGTCGGTCTGCGTCACGGTTGACGCGGCGACGCGCACCAGGACCTCATCGTCTTTCGGCTCGGGGCGCTCCTCCTCGACGATGTGGAGCACCTCCGGCGGGCCGTATCGATCCTGGACGATGGCCCTCACGCCGGCGCTCCCACGTAGGCCGCCAGGTGCTCACCCGTGAGCGTGGAGCGGGCGGCGACCAGATCCGCGGGTGTGCCCTGGAAGACGATCCGCCCGCCGTCATGGCCGGCGCCAGGGCCCAGGTCGATGATCCAGTCGGCGTGCGCCATGACCGCCTGGTGATGGGCGATGACGATGACCGACTTGCCGGAGTCGACCAGCCGATCCAGCAGGCCCAGGAGCTGTTCGATGTCGGCGAGGTGCAGGCCGCTGGTGGGCTCGTCGAGGACGTAGATCCCGCCTTTCTCGCCGAGGTGGGTGGCAAGCCTGAGCCGCTGCCGTTCACCGCCGGACAGCGTCGGCAGCGGCTGGCCGAGCGTGAGGTAGCCCAGCCCGACATCCTCGAGGCGCGAAAGGATCGCGACGGCAGCCGGGGTCCTGGACTCGCCGGCGCCGAAGAAGGCGTGGGCCTCGGCGACGGGAAGGTCGAGCACCTCCGCGATGTTCAGTCCGCCGAACCGCAGCTCCAGCACCGACGCCTGGAAGCGCTTCCCTCCGCAGTCCTCGCAGGTGGTCGCCACCGTCTCCATGAAGCTGAGCTCGGTGTAGATCATGCCGTTGCCGTTGCAGGTGGGGCACGCTCCCTCAGAGTTGGCGCTGAACAGCGCCGGCTTCACGCCGTTGGCTTTGGCGAACGCGGTGCGGATCGGATCGAGCAAGCCTGTGTACGTGGCGGGGTTGCTCCGTCGCGAGCCGCGGATCGCGCCCTGGTCGATCGACACGACGTCTGCGCCGGCGGGGATCGATCCGTGCACGAGCGAGCTCTTGCCGGAGCCGGCCACGCCGGTCACCACGCAGAGGACGCCCAGCGGGATGTCGACATCGACGTCCCGCAGGTTGTGCAGGTTCGCGCCGCGGATCTGCAGCGTGCCGGTCCGCGCACGGACCACGTCCTTGAGCGTCGCCCGATGGTCCAGGTGGCGGCCGGTGAGGGTGCCGGACGCCTTCAGCCCAGCGACCGTCCCCTCGAAGCAGATGGTGCCGCCCCGGGTGCCCGCCCCGGGGCCGAGGTCCACGACGTGGTCAGCGATCGCGATCGTCTCCGGCTTGTGCTCGACGACGAGGACGGTATTGCCCTTGTCGCGCAGCTCGAGGAGCAGGTTGTTCATCCGCTGGATGTCGTGCGGGTGCAGGCCCACCGTGGGCTCGTCGAAGACGTAGGTGACGTCGGTCAGCGCGGACCCGAGGTGACGGACCATCTTCGTGCGCTGGGCCTCTCCTCCGGACAGCGTGCCCGAGGGGCGGTCGAGCGACAGGTAGCCCAGGCCGATCTCCACGAACGAATCGAAGAGGTGCAGCAGGTTGGCAAGGAGCGGCGCCACGCCCTTGTCGTCGATGCCGCGCAGCCACGCGGCGGCGTCGGTGACCTGCATGGCACACACGTCGGCGATGCTGATCCCGTCGATCTTCGAGGAGCGCGCCGACTCGTTGAGCCGGCTGCCGTCGCAGGCCGGACAGGTCTTGAACACAGCGGCCCGCTCGACGAACGCCCTGATGTGGGGCTGCAGCGAGTCGATGTCCTTGCTGAACATCGACTTGCGGATCTTGGGGATCAGCCCGTCATAGCTGACGTTGATGCCCTTGGCCTTGATCCTGGTCGTCTGCTTGTAGAGCAGATCGTGGCGTTCCTTCTCCGAGTAGTCCCGGATCGGCTTCCTCGGGTCGAAGAAGCCGGACTCGATGAAGGTCGCCACCATCCAGCCGTCCGCGGTGTACCCGGGCACGAGGATGGCGCCCTCGGCGAGCGACTTTGACTCGTCGAGGATCACGGATAGGTCCAGGTCGGAGACCGTGCCGCGCCCCTCGCACTCGGCGCACATTCCCCCGAGGTAGACCGCGTCCTGGACGATCTTCTTCTCGCCCTTGGGTCCGGTCATGACGCCGCTCGCGCGCATGGTCGGGATGTTGAAGGAGAACGCCGTCGGCCCGCCGATGTACGGCTTGCCGAGGCGGCTGAACAGGCTGCGCAGCATGGCGTTGGCGTCGGTCACGGTGCCGAGCGTCGAGCGTGGGTTCGCACCCAGGCGCTCCTGGTCGACCAGGATGGCGGTGGTCAACCCCTGGAGGACGTCCACCTCTGGCCGCGCCAGCGTGGGCATGAAGACCTGCACGAACGTGCTGTAGGTCTCGTTGATCAGCCGCTGCGACTCCGCGGCGATGGTGTCGAACACCAGCGAGCTCTTGCCCGAGCCGGAGACGCCCGTGAACACCGTCAGCCGGCGCTTCGGGATCTGGATGCTGACGTCCTTGAGGTTGTTCACGCGCGCGCCCTGCACGCGGATCAGGTCGTGGCTATCGGCAACGGGCAGCACAGCCGACTGATTGTGCGTCCTGATGTCCGTGCTCGTCGTGCGGAGACCCGTCCTAGTTCAGGCGGCGGCTGTCCAGGTACGGGCCGACGGCGTCCGGGGTCAGCGGCTGCGAGTAGAGGAAACCCTGGGCAAAGGTGCAGCCCATGGCCAGCAGCGCAGCCGCCTCCTCTTCCCGCTCGACGCCTTCCGCAACCGCCTCGACGCGCAGGGTCCGGCACAGGTCCAGGATCATGGGGACAAGCGTCGGGCGATCCGGGAACGTCTCGGGGGTGCCAACGACCCGGTCCAGGTGGGAGACGAAACTGCGGTCGATCTTGAGGAAGCTGATGGGGAACTGGCGCAGGTAGGTCAGCGACGCGAAGCCCGTCCCGAAATCGTCGATGCCGATCTGGATGCCCAGGTCCACCGCCCGCGCCAGATCCGACTGCACCGCGGCTGAATACTCGATGAGAACGCTCTCCGTCAGCTCCAGGCGCAGGGAGCCCCCGTCCAGGTCGCCGGAGCGCATGTGGTCGGCCAGGAACTGGCGCAGGCCAAGCTCGCCGAGCTGGCGGCCGGAGACGTTGACCGAGACGTACAGCTCGGGAACGTTCTGGCGCCAAGCCTTGAGCTGGCGCGTCGCGGTCGTGAGCACCCAATCGCCGATCGGCACGATCAGTCCGCTGCTCTCGGCGGCTTCCAGGAAGTACTCGGGCATGACCAGGCCGAGGGTGGGGTGCTGCCAGCGCAGAAGCGCTTCGAAACCGGCGATGGCGCCATCGGAGAGGCGCACGATGGGCTGGTATACGAGCACGAATTCCTCGCGCTCCAGTGCGGATTTGAGCTGGCCCTCCATCTCCATGCGGAGCCGCGCGCGTTCCTGCATCCCGGCGTCGAACAGCTCCCAGCGGTTGCCTCCGCGGCTCTTGGCGCGATACATGGCGGTGTCCGCGTTGCGCAGCAGCGCACCCGCTTCCACGCCGTCCGCATCGGCGCCTGACACGCTGGCGATGCCGACGCTCACCGTGAGCTGGAGCGTTCCAACGGACGTGACGATCGGCAGTTCCACCGCACTCATGACCCGCCGCGCGATGGTCGCCGCCTCCGTGATCGAGTGGAGATCGCCGCACACGGCCACGAATTCGTCGCCACCGAGTCGAGCAAGGCTGTCGCTCGGCCGAAGGGCGAGACGCAGACGCCCTGCGAGTTCCTTCAGGACTTCGTCCCCGACGTCGTGGCCGTACCGGTCGTTGATCTCCTTGAACTGATCGAGGTCGCAGAAGAGAACGGCCACCAGGTCGCCGAACCGGATGGCGCGCGCCAGCGCCACGTCGATGCGGTCGTCCAGGAGGCGCCGGTTGGGCAGGCTGGTGAGGGGATCGTGGAGGGCGCCGAAGGCCAGCGCGTCACCCAGGGCCCGGCGATCGGTGATGTCGCGGGCGTTGGTCACGATGCCTGAGACCGCCGGGTCGTCCAGGCGGTTCGTGTCGATGGTCTCGATCCAGTGCCACTCCCCCTTGGCGTCCCGCATCCGCAACTCCGCGGGCGCGTGCGGGGTCCCGACGGACTTCAGGCGCTCCACGGCCGCGTCCCGGATGCGCACGTCATGTGGATGGATGAGCTTGCGTTCGTCGGTGCCGATGAGCTCCTCCGGCTGATAGCCGAGGATGTGCTCGATCCCGGGGCTGACATAGGTCAGGCGCCCGGCCCGGTCCGTCACCAGGATCGCATCACGAGAGCTCTGCACCAGCGTCCTGAAGCGCTCTTCGCTGGTGCGCAGCAGGTGCTCGGAGGCCTTTCGCTCACTGATGTCGCGCGTGATGCCGAACGCGTGCAGCTCCCCCTTGATCTCGATCAGCTCCAGGGTGACCTCGATGTCCCGCGTGGTGCCGTCACGGACCAGGAGCTTCGATTCGACCGGGTGGCGCAGGGCCTCCGCGCCGAGGCCACGCAGCGCGTTGAGCCCTTCAGCGGGTTCTCGCCAGAGCCCAAATTCCTCTGCCGGGCGGCCGATGATCTCGTCGAGCGGCGCGCCGAGCATGCGGCCGAATGCCTCGTTGGCCAGGAAGATTCGACCGTCGCGGATTCGCGTGACCACCATGCCATCCGGGGCGCGCTCGAACAGACGGCGCAAGAGTCCCCTGACTTCGACCGTGCCACTTCCCGTGCCGTCATCGACCATCCTGTGGCTGCCTCCCGCGCAGCCGACTGGGCTTGCGACGCGCTTGTGGACTCGGCGGGGCTGGCGTGTGCGAACGCCACGCGATCCGGTCCACGCTGCGCTTATACACCCTGTACAACGCCGCAGAGATTACGAACTGTCATATCGTCGCAAACTGCAACACCCACGCAAGACCTGAGTCGCCTGGCGGTCGGCAGTTGCCCGGGCAACCCGTCGTGCCGCTCTCATCTGTGTTCGCCATGGAGGGGCGATCTGGTTCTCCAGCCCGGCAAGGGACCCGGATCAGGGCGTGAGGCGCGTCACCGAGATGGCGCCGTTGGACGTCTCGGCCGTGATCCGGGCAGAGCCGTCGCCGGTCGTGCCGGAGACCGATGTGCCGTTGACGGCAACGCCCGGAAAGTCCGTCCTGACCGCCCCGTTGATGGTCTGCGCGGTGATGCTGAAACCCTGGGCGGGCGGCAGACGGAGGTCCAGGCTGCCGTTGCTGGTCTGGAAGTGCTGATCGCCGGCGCCAAGGCTGCCGCTCAACGAGATGGGCCCGTTGGACGACACGACGTCCGCGACGACCGAGTCCGCGTTCAGGATGTCCACGGCCGCATTGCTCGTGTGGGCCACGATCGTGCCCGCGGGTTGGCTCATGGTGATGGCCCCGTTGGACGTCTCCAGGTCCAGGTCTCGGCCGGCGCGCGTCACGATCTCCCCGTTGGATGTCCTGGCGTGGACGAAGCCGTTGACGTTGGTCGCCTCGATCCGGCCGTTGGAGCTGGTCAGCGTCAGGGCCACGTTCGGCGGCAGGGTGATGTCCACATCCGCGCCGCGGCCCCCGCCAGGCGGACCGTCACCGGAGGCCGTGGCGGCCACGCTGAGCGTGGCACCGTTCTGGGTGATCGCCACGTTGACCGAGTCCAGCGCGGACTGGGCGATGTCCTTGCTCGCGCCGGTGCCGACGGCAGTCACGGAGACGTCAGCCGTGGCCTGGGCCATGGCCGTGACGGTGATGTGGCCGTTGAACGTGTCGACCGTCAGGTTCGCCTGGGCGCCGGCGGCGATGTCGAAGGTCCGCTGGTCCAGGCGGGTGACCCGCTCCATCGACACGTTGCAGGCCCCGAGGGTTGCGGCGGCGATCAGCAGGAGGGCGGCGGCGGGTGCCAGGCTGCGGGCGGACGGGAAGTGCGAAGCCGCGGCGCGCCTTCTGCCGGCGCCATTCATCGGATCAGGCCCTGGCGGCATTCCGCTTCCGGTCCGCCAGCACTTCGCGGGCCGCATTGCGGCCGGGCAGGCCGGTCACTCCCCCGCCCGGATGGGCGCCCGAGCCGCACAGGTACAGGCCGTCCAGCGGCATGCGGTACTGCGCGAGCCCCAGCATGGGCCGCCACGCGAACCACTGGTCCAGCGACGGCTCGCCGTGGAGCGGGTGCCCGCCGGTGAGCCCGTAGTCGCGCTCCAGGTCCAGCGGGGTGAGCACCTGCCGCGCGACGATGAGACCGCCGATCCCCGGGGCCACCGTCTCCAGCGCGCGGACGGCCACGTCCCCGAGCTCTTCGCGATGCGCATCCCACGATTGGGCCCCGCCCTCGCGGAGGGCGTACGGCGCCGATTGGAGCAGCACGCTCATCACGTGCCGGACGCCCGATTCGCGTGCGCCGTCGACCAGCAGCGGATCGACAAGGCTGGGAATGGTTGCCTCCAGCCAGGGCTGGTCCGGGAACCGGCCGTACTTGGCGGCATCCGCGGCACGGTCAAGCGCGGCGATGCTCGGCGCGACCAGGATGCGTCCGCGGAGACGGATCAGGGCGTCCTCGCCATCCAGGCCGTGGAAACGGGGCAGGTCGGAGAGCGCGAGGTTGACCTTGGCGGTGACCCCGCCGAGACGCAGATTGCCCGCCTGCCAGCCGAGGTGCGGTCCCACCGTCTCCGGGTCCAGCATCCCCAGCAAGAGCCGCTTCGGGTCCACGCCGCCGACGACGATGCCGGCCGCGATCTCCTCGCCGGTGGCGAGGACGACGCCGGTAGCCCGGCCATCACGCTCGCGAACCTGCGTCACCTCCACGCCGGTTCGCACCTCTGCGCCGAGCCGGCGCGCGGCCGAGACCAGGGCCGCTGCCAGCGCTCCCGGCCCTCCCCTGGCGTACACGGTCTCGCCGGCGAGGCCGCCCGCGTTGCCGGCCGAGTCGGAGAGGAGATGCTGCGTTGAGCCCGCTGAGTGGGGTCCCATGGATGAGAACCGCATGCCACGGATGGCCACCGCGGCGCGCAACGCGTCGGACTCCAGGTGATCCTCCAGGAAGTCGGCCACGGCCATCGGCAGGACGCGCAGTAGTTCGCGCCGGTCGGCGGCACGCATCCCGCGGTAGCCCAGGCCCAGGCGAAGTGCGCTGATCGCGTCACCCAATCGCGGTGATGACGGATCCGGCGGCGTCTGACCCGCCAGGCGATCCAGCACGGCTGCATGCTCGCGAACCAGCCGGTCGAGGCCGGGCCAGGCGGCGGCGTCGTGGCGCGAGACCGCGGCCAGCTCGGACGCCGTCCGGTCCGGGTCCCCCCACAACGTGATCGGGGGTCCGTCCGCGCGGATGGAGACGGCGCGAACCTCCGGCTGGACCAGCCGCAGGCCCTCGTCGAAGAGATTCAGGTCCCGGGCGATACCGGCGCGCAGCCGCCCGACCGTCTGTGCCAGGGCCGGCACGCGGGCGCCCGGTGCGATCTCGACGGTCGCCAGCGCGCCGCCCGCCGTCTCGCGGCGCTCCAGGACGACGGTGCGCAGCCCGGACTTGGCCAGGTACGCGGCGCAGACCAGCGCGTTGTGGCCGCCGCCGATGACGATCGCGTCGTACGTGGTCACGAGGCGTTCCGTCCGAGCCCGAGTGCCTGGAGGCCCTGCGCCACGAGCGAGCGGGGCAGGGCGCCGGTCCGATCCCGCAGCACTTCCAGCGCCGCGATGCGACCCGGCGCGCCCATGATCCCGCCGCCCGGATGCGCGGACGAGCCGCACATCCAGAGGTCCTTCACCGGGGTGCGGAAGCGGGCGTAGCCGGGCACCGGCCGGTTGAAGAAGAGCTGCTCCAGCGAGAGCTCGCCCTGGAAGATGTTGCCCTCGGTGAGGCCCATGGTCCGCTCGATGTCGAGCGGGGTGAGCACCTGGCGGTGGAGGATCAGGTCGCGGATGTTCGGTGCCCGTTCGGCGATCGTGTCGACCACCGCATCGCCGAACGCCTCCCGCTTGGCGTCGTCCCACTGTTCGCCGTCGGCCAGCTGGTAGGGCGCGTACTGCACGAAGCAGCTGATGATGTGCTTGCCGGGCGGGGCCATGCGCGGGTCGACCAGGGTGGGGATGATCATGTCGACGTAGGGCCTGCGGCTGAAGCTGCCGGCCTTGGCGTCGTCGTAGGCCTGCTCCATGTAGTCGAGGTTGGGGCTGAAGCTGATGGCGCCGCGCAGGTGCTCCCCGACGCCCGGCAGGGCCGTGAAGTTGGGCAGCCCATCCAGGGCCAGGTTGACCTTGCCGCTGGAGCCGCGGAAGCGGAAGCGCTTGACGCCGTCCTCGAAGTCGGGCTCCAGCGTGCCCGGCTCCAGCAGGTCCAGGAAGGTGACCTTGGCGTCCGTGCTCGCCAGCACCGTGGCCGCCTCGATCTCCTCGCCGCTCTCCAGGACCACCCCCGTCGCGCGGCCGTTCTTCGTGGAGATGCGCGCCACGGGTGCCTCGGTGCGGATCTCCGCGCCGTTGGCACGAGCCGCCTCCGCGATCGCCTCGGACACGCCGCCCGTGCCGCCGCGCGGGATGCCCCAGGCGCGGAACGCCCCGTCGATCTCGCCCATGTAGTGGTGCAGCAGCACGTACGCGGTGCCGGGCGAGCGCACGCCCTGGAACGTGCCGATGATCCCGGACGCGGACATGGTGGCCTTGAGCGGCTGCGTCTCGAACCACTGGTCCAGGAAGTCGGCCGCGCTCATGGTCATGAGCTGGATGAAGGCCGTCTGCTGGCGCCGCGGCAGCTGCGAGAACGTGCGCAGCAGCCCGGCCAGCGGCAGCGCGTCGCGCGGGTCGGGGCGGTCCGGATCGACCGGGGTGATGCCCAGGATCGGCTTGATGAAGCGCGCCATCTCCACCATCAGCAGGCCGTATTCCTCGTACGCCTCGGCATCGCTCGCGCTCCAGCGGCGGATCTCGCGCATGGTCTGGCCGTGGTCGTCCGTACGCCACAGGTAGTCGTTGTCGAGCGGCGTGAAGGTGCCGTCCAGCGGCAGGATCTGCAGGCCGTGCCGCGGCAGCTCCAGGTCGCGGATGATCTCCGGCCGCAGCAGGCTGACCACGTAGCTGGCCACGCTGAAGCGGAAGCCGGGGAAGACCTCCTCCGTCACGGCCGCGCCCCCGAGGACGTGACGGCGCTCCAGGACCAGCGTCTTCAGGCCACCGCGGGCGAGGTACGCCGCGGCCACCAACCCGTTGTGGCCACCGCCGATCACGACCGCGTCGTAGCGGTTCCCCACGATCCCTCCGTCCCTCACGAGCACACGACCGGGTGCTGCTGGACATAGCGTACGCGGACCGGCGCGGGGCGGCCGTAACATGGCCGTAACAGTCGGAGACGATGATCGGCGAGCGTCGATTCCGCCTCTATGGCCCCTATCCGATGCGCTGCACCAGGGAGTACGAGCATGACGGAAGCCAACCACGCTCTGCTGAACCGACCCGCCTGGGTCGACCTCTCGTCCAAGGATCCGGAAGGCTCCCGGGCGTTCTACGCCACGGTCTTCGGCTGGGACATCCAGGTCTCGGCGGACCCGCAGTACGGCGGCTACGCGATGGCCACACTGGGCGGCAAGGACGTGGCGGGCATCGGCCCGAGCCAGTCGCCGGAGGCGCCGACGGCCTGGTCCGTCTACATCGGGACCGCAGATGCTGATGCGCTTGCGGCGAGCGTGAGTGCCGCAGGCGGCACGGTCATCGCGGCGCCGTTCGATGTTGGCGACCAGGGCCGCATGGCGGTCTTCCAGGATCCGACGGGCGCCTTTATCTCCGCCTGGCAGGCCAAGGCCATGGGCGGCTTCGGGGCCGGCGCGGCGAACACGTTCGGCTGGGCCGAGCTGAGCGCGCGTGGCGTGGAGGGCGATCTGCCCTTTTACGAGTCGGTCTTCGGCTGGACGGTCAAGACCAGTCCCATGGGCGAGGGGCAGCCGCCGTACAACGAGTTTCAGCTGGACGGCGAGAGCATCGCGGGCGCGACCGAGATGAATCCCATGGTCCCGCCCCAGGTCCCCAACTACTGGCTGGTCTACTTCACCGTCGACGACGTGGATGTCTCATTCGCGGCGGCACGCGCCGGCGGGGCAAGGGAGATGCTGGCGCCGCGGGACTACCCGGGCGGGCGACTGGCCATCCTCGGCGACCCGCAGGGCGCTGCCTTCGGTCTGCTCAAGCAGAGGGCGTAGGCCCCCGGGCGAGGGCCGCCTGCGGCTCGCGCCCGGGCAGGAGCAGCGAGAAGACGAAACCGAGCAGGACGAAGCCCGCTGCTACGAGGCCGGCCAGGCGTGTCGCGTCCACGAAGGCGTTCTCGATCGGCGTGACCGTGGCCGAGAGGGACCCCAGGAAGGCGGGATCCCGGAAGCAGGCGGCCTCCTGCGGTGGCAGCGTCCCGGTGGATCCGCCGAATCCCGCTCCGGCGGCCTGCGTCGGATTCCGGAGTGCCGGCAGGACCTGCCCGGCGGAGTCGTCCACCAGCGTGGTCACGAGCTGAGCGCAGTCCGCCGATAGGCCGGGCAGCGTGGCGGCCAGCCCGCTCGCCGTTTGCGTCACCAGCGTCGAGAACAGGACCGTGCCCAGGATGGCAATGCCGAGCGCCGAACCAACCTGCCGGAGCGTGGAGTTGGCGCCCG
Organism: uncultured Anaerolineaceae bacterium; assembly: GCA_964513505.1. GTDB lineage: Bacteria > Chloroflexota > Limnocylindria > Limnocylindrales > CSP1-4 > JAFMJV01. The sequence continues at coordinate 7,422 of CAZENL010000050.1, read as the reverse complement.
ACGCGATACCGGAACTCTCGACCGGCACGTCCGACAGGACGATGCTGGTCAGCTGCGCCGTCGCAAAGCCAACGCCGATGCCATAGACGAACAACGGAACGGCCAGCAGGAAGCCGTTGACGGACGTGGAGATCAGCAGCGTGGTGGCGATGATCCCGAGCGCCTCGAGCGCCATGCCAAGCGTGACCACCCAGCGAGGTCCATACCGCCGCGCAAGTGTCGCGGCGCCGGGTGCGGCAAAGAAGGCGCCGACCGCGAGCGCGAGGAAGACCAGGCCGGTATCGAACGCGGAATACCCAAGCACGGCCTGGAGGAACAGCGGCAGCGCGAAGAGCAGCCCGAACTCGCCGAGCGAGACGATGGTGCCGGCGAGATTCCCGAAGCGGAAGGCGCGATTGCGCCACAAGGAGAAGTCGAACAGGTAGAAGCGGCCCGCCCGGCGGCGCCGCGTTTCGACCACGGCGAACGCCACCAGCGCGAGCAGACCACCGGCCAGCGCGAACGGAATGACCGACACGCTTTCGAGCGGCCAGGCCCAGCCCAGCACCGCGAACGCGTGACGGGAGTTGGGCGCCCACCAGCCGTACTGGCGGCCCTCGATGAGGCCGAACACCACGGCGCCGAGGCCGAACGTGATGAGCAGGAACCCGGGCAGATCGAAGCCTGGCTTGGCCTGCTCATCCCTCGACTCGCCGATGTAGTGCCACGTGCCGGCGATCGCGAGCAGGCCGACGGGGATGTTGATGAAGAACGCCCAGCGCCAGCTGAAGTACGTGGTCAGGAAGCCACCCAGGAGCGGGCCGACCGCCGCCACGCCGCCGATGACCGAGCCCCAGATCCCGAACGCGATCGCGCGGTCCCGGCCCTGGAAGTTGGCGTTGAGGATCGCCTGCGTGGACGGCAGGATCATCGCGCCGCCAACGCCCTGGAGGACCCTCGCGAGGATCAACGTGTCGCCGGAGGGCGCGAGGCCGGCGAGCACCGACGCCAGGATGAAGATCGACAGCCCGCCGACGTACAGGCGACGCCGTCCGAAAACGTCTCCCAGGCGCCCGAGCGTGATCAGCAGCGCCGCGAAGACCAGGGCATAGATGGTGTTGATCCACTCGGCCTGGGACGAGTCGAGCTTGAGGTCGCGGATGATCGAAGGCACCGCGACGTTCACGATCGTGGCGTCGACGATGATCATGGCCACGCCCGTGCTGAGCATGGCGAGGCCAAGCCAGCGGCCACGGCCGGAGGCATGCATGGCGGCGCCGTTCGATCGGTCGCTCATGTGATCCCCCGCTTCTTCTCGACGACTAGGAACGCGTCGAAACACCCGGCCGCGAGCGCCTCGAGCATCTCGATCGACACGATCGCATGGTAGGTGCCGCCGACTCACGGCATTCGCAGAACTGCATGACACAGACCCGCCGTGAGTGCCACGTCCGATAGCCGCTTCGACTGCCGATGGCGGATCGCCCGCAAGGCTCGGCCCGCCCCACTCGGATCCGCCGCGAATCGCGGCGTCCCGCCCTGATCCACGCCGCCTCGGCCATACTCCACACATGGCAGTCGGCACCCCGTTCGACCAGCGGGCGCTCCCACTCAACGTCAAGCGCAGTTGGCGCGAGTGGTCGGGTTTTTTCGCGTCCAGCGCGTACGCCGCGCACCACGACATCGAGTACAACGCCATCCGCAACGCGGCCGCGCTGATCGACGTCAGTCCGCTCTTCAAGTACCGCGTCAGCGGCCCGGACGCCACGCGCCTGGTGGACCGCGTCATCACGCGCGACGCGACCAAGATCAAGCCCGGCCAGGTGATCTACACGCCGTGGTGCGACGAGCACGGCAAGGTCGTCGACGACGGCACGATCCACCGCCTGGACGACGACGCCTTCCGTTGGACCGCCGCCGATCCGCAGCTGCGCTGGCTCCGGCTCAACAGCCGTGGCCTGGACGTGCAGATCGATGACATCAGCGACCAGGTCTGCGCCCTCGCGCTCCAGGGTCCGCTGAGCCGCGCCGTCCTGGAGGCCGCCACCCAGCAGGATTTCGCCGACCTGCGCTACTACCGCCGGCGCACGGCGCAGATCGGCGACTTGCCCATCGACGTCAGCCGGACCGGCTACACCGGCGATCTGGGCTACGAGCTCTGGGCGGACTCCGGTCGGGCGACAGACCTGTGGGACCGCGTCATTGAGGCCGGCGCCAACTTCGGCATCCGGCCTGCCGGAATGCTCGCCCTGGACGTGAGCCGCGTGGAAGCCGGCCTGATCCTGCTGGAGGTCGACTACACCAGCGCCCGCCACGCCCTGATCCCCGAGCAGAACTACTCGCCCTACGAGATCGGCCTGGGGCGCCTGGTGAACCTGGACAAGCCCGCCCGCTTCGTCGGCCGCGACGCCCTCCTGCGCGAGATCGACCGCGGCGGCGCGAGCCGGCGCCTGGTCGGCCTGGAGCTCGACTGGTCGGACCTGGAGAAGCTCTACGCCGCCCAGGGGCTCTCGCCGAGCTTCAGCGGGCAGGCCTGGCGGGAGCAGATCCCGCTCTTCGCGCTGGGGCGGCAGGTCGGCCGTGCCACCAGCGGGACGTGGAGCCCGATCCTCAAGAAGAACCTGGCGCTCGGCTCCGTGACGCCCGAGTTCGAGATGCTCGGTACGCGATTGCAGATGGAATGGACCGTCGAGGGCCGGCGCGGTCGCGTCGGCGCCACGGTCGTGGAGATGCCGTTCTTCGATCCGCCAAGGAAACACGCATGACGATCGACGCGCCCGTGGCGCCTCCCCCACCGCCGTCCGGACCGCGCACCTTCGGTTTCCGGTTGCCCGCGATCACGCACGCGATCCTGCTGTTCTGGGGCGTGCTCAAGCCGCCGGCTGTGACCATCGACGATCAGCAAATCCGCGTCCGCTTTGGCTGGTTCCGCTCCACTGTCCCGCTCGCGGACATCGCCCGCTTCGAGCTCGACGGCCCGTACTGGTGGTGGCGGGCGCTGGCCGTGCGGCACACCGCGTTCAAGACCGACATCAGCTACTGCACGGACGGTCGCGGCGCAGTCCGCCTCTACCTGAAGTCGCAGCGCAGGATCCATTGGGCGGGCCATGTCGACCAGGTCTACCTGGGCGTCGAGGATCTCGAAGGGCTGGCCGAGGAGCTTCGCCGCCGAGGCATCCAGGGCGAGGACAAGCGGAAGAATCAGGGGCACGCGTAGGCCATCGGTTCAATCGATCACCAACAGGCAGCCGCGGGCGCTTCCGGGCTTACGCCAATCCCCGTAGCGCAACGGAGAAGGACCCGCGAGCTTGCTCTGCAATCGTCAGCCGTGGTGGCATTAGCACTGCAGGAACACCCGCAACCCGCCTCGTGATGTGCTTGGGCGGCGCGAGACGCTGCGTCCCGCTACTACGGCTGGCATTGGCGCAGCAGGCGGCGTCACGCGGGAGCCTCGGCAGCCGCGATCTGCAACTGCATCACGGGCCGGCCCGGGTGCCGCCTCAGGATCGGCGGTGACTGTGTGGACGCCTCGGGGACACTGGCCCAACGATCGAAGCGGCCCGTTTCCCGGAACCCGGCACGCTCGAACATGGAGCGCAGGCCGGTGAAAGCCGAGGCGTTGTCCGTTCGGCCTTCCGGCTCGACCGGGTACGCCTCCAGCGTCCGCGCGCCGGCAGATCGCGCGTGCTCTATGGCGGCATCCAGGAGGGCCGTCGCCACGCCTGTGCCGCGGTGGTCGCGGTGTATGTAGAAGCACACCACCGACCAGACCGGCGCGTCCGGGGCACCTTCTGCGGCCGCCACCGGGTCCATGCTGATGCGCTCGAACTCGGGGCGTGGCGCGACCGAGGTCCAGCCGACCGGTTTCGCATCCACGTACGCAAGCAGGCCGGGCACGCGGTCCGCGTCCACGAGCGCCTGGAAACCGGCGCGATTGCCCGCGTTCCCGGCGCGTACCCAGTTAGCGTTGCGCCGCCGGAACCACATGCACCAGCAGCCTGAGAAGTTGCCACGCTCCCCGACCAGCTCCAGCAGGTCTGGCCAGCGGGCCGCGGTCAGCGGCTGGACGGAAACGGCGCGAGGCAGGGCCACGCCCGCATCTTCCAACCGTGGCGTGTCAGGTGGCGTCAGGTTTGGGCCCTGCGTCGATGACGCAGAAGCGGTTGCCCTCCGGGTCCGCGAGGATCACGTAGTCGGCGTCCGGCGGCTGCTTGTCCCAGTGCACCTCGGTGGCGCCGAGGGCCTTCAAGCGCTGGACCTCGGCGGCCTGGTCGTCGGCGTACAGGTCCAGGTGGATGCGCGGCGGCACGGTCGTCGAGGAGTGATGCATGTCCAGCGAGAGGTTGGGGCCGACGCCGTCCCGCGGTCGCAGCAGCATGAAGTCATGGTCCTGTTCGTCGCGCCCCACGTAGTCGAGCGCCGCAGTCCAGAACGCGGCCTGGCGGGCCAGGTCATCCACGCGCAGGACGATCGAGCCGACCCGGATCATCGGACCGACTCGTCAGCACGCACCTCGCCGGCAACGCGCCTGCGGCCGATTGCGAGTCGCAGCGAGGAGCGCGGACCCACCACCAATGCGACCAGGAAAAGGGCCGTCTCCACCAACACGATGGTCGCGCCGCTGGCGCTGTTCAGCCACCACGACAGGTAGAGCCCGATGACGGGGCTGATCACGCCGATCAACACGGCGACGATCATCAGGCCGCCGAAACGCTGCGTCAGCAGCTGCGCCGTTGCGGCCGGCGTGACCAGCATCGCCACCACCAGGATGATGCCCACGGCCTGGAGGCTGACCACGATCGTGAGGGCGATCAGGACCAGGAACAGGTACTCCAGCGCGTTGACCTTCAGGCCGGCCGCGCCGGCGCCCAGCGGATCGAAGGTGGCGTAGAGGAACTCCTTCCAGAAGATCGCCACCACGACCAAGACGATCACGCCGAGCACGATCAGGCCGATCAGGTCGCTCTGGCTGATCCCAAGCACCTCCCCGAAGAGGAAGCCGAAGAGGTCGGCCACGTAGTTGCGGATGGTGCTGAACAGGAAGATGCCCAGCGCGAACATGCCGGCGAACAGCACGCCGATGGCGGTGTCGCCGCGCAGGTTGCCGCGACGGCTGATCCAGCCGATGGCCAGGGCCGTGCCGATGGCGGCGATCGCCGCGCCAATGTAGAAAGGCCCCTTGAGGATGTACGCGGCCACGACCCCGGGGAACGCCGCGTGGCTGAGCGCGTCGCCCATGAAGGCAAGACCGCGCAGCACCATGTACGTGCCAACGACCGCGCACACCAGTCCGACCATGCTGGACGCCAGCAGGGCGCGCTGGAAGTAGAGGAAGTTGAGCGGATCCAGGATCGAACTCATGACGGGCCGTGCCGGTGGCGGTCGCTGTCGTGGTGGTGCACTTCGCCGTGCTGCTCCTGGTCGTGGTGGTGCGCGTCGTCCAGCAGGGCCATGCGACCCCCGACGAAGACCAGGTGGCCGCCGTAGGTGCGCATCAGCACGTCCTCGTCCAGGATGAGCGACGCGTCGCCCTGCGCGATGACGGTCCGGTTCACGGCCACGATCTGCGTGAAGTGCTGCGCGGCTGAACCCAGGTCGTGCGTCGTCGCCACGATGGTCTTGCCGCGGTGGGCCTCCGCGTCGAGGATGGCCATCAGATCCTCCTGGGTCGTTGCGTCGACACCGGTCACCGGCTCGTCCAGGAGGTACAGCAGCGGTTCCGCGGCGAGCGCCCGCGCCAGGAACACGCGGCGACGCTGGCCGCCGGAAAGGGCACCGATCTGGCGGTCGGCAAGTTCGGCCATGCCTACGGCTGTCAGCGCGGCCCGTACCTGGTCGTGGTCCGCGCGGCGCGGCCGGCGCAGCAGGCCCAGGCGGGCATAGCGGCCCATCATCACCACGTCGGCCGCGGAGACGGGGAACGCCCAGTCGACGGATTCGGCCTGCGGCACATACGCGACGTCCGCAGCCCGCCGTCCGGGTGGCGCACCCAGCACTTCCACCGCGCCGGTCCAGGCGGGCAGCAACCCGGCAATCACCTTGAGCAGCGTGCTCTTGCCACCCCCGTTCGGGCCGACAACGGCGGTCAGCGTGCCGGAATTCAGGGTCAGCGACACGTCCTCCAGGGCCGGCCGATCCGTGTATCCGGTGCTGACGCCGGTGAGGCGGATCGTTGGCATGGCCGCCCCAGGCACGGTCTCAGGCCGCACGGACGCCCCGGGCACGGTGTCCGGCCGCACGGACGCCGGCGCCGCCGCCCTCCCGGGGAGCTGTGTCACGCGATCACCGGAGAGCGCCAACGAGCTGTGTCACGTCCCATCGAATGACCGCATCGTACGAGGTTACCGGTGGGTCGCCGACGGAGTCGTCGTACAGGTCGGAGACCACCACCGCGCCGGTCTCCTCCGCCAGCGTGTCGACCAGCTTGGTGGGGAATTGGTTCTCGCTGAAGATGGCCTTGACGGAGGCTGCCCGGATCGCTCGGATCAGCTGGGCGATGTCCGCGGCGCTGGGATCCTGTCCCGGTGCGGTCACGGCCACGCCCACGATCTGGATTCCGTACTCCCGCGCGAAATACGGGAACGCGTCGTGGAACGTCACCAACCTGCGGTTGGCAGGCGGGATGGTGCCGATCTCCTGCCTGACCCAGCCATCCAGGGTCTCCAGGACAGCGTGGTAGGCCACCGCGTTCGCGGCATAGTCGGCGGCATCGGCGGGGTCCACCTGCTGGAGCGCCGTGAGGATGCGGTCCACGTACAGTTCCGCGTCCTTCACGTCCATCCACAGGTGCGGGTTCTGCGTGCCGGGGTCCTCGCCGGGGAGCAGCTGCACCGTCGGCTGGTCGGCGCCCAGCTTCACCAGCGGAGCCGTGCTGTTGGCGCTCGTGATCGTGCCCTCCAGCCAGTCGTCCAGACCCAGCCCGTTCATGACCACGAGCTTGGCCCCGGAAACGGTTCGCACGTCCTGCGGCCTCGGCTCGAAGGTATGGACGTCCCGTCCAGCCGGAACGAGGCTGATCGCGTTGACGTGGGCTCCTCCGACGTTCTGCACCAGGTCCGCAAAGACGGTGGTCGTGGTCACGACATCGATGGCGCCTGGCCCGGGTGTCGGCGCGTCGGGCGCGGACCCGAGGTCCAGGCTTGGTACCGGCGTAGAGGCCGTGCCCGAGCAGGCAACGCAGATGACGACGAGGATCGCGACGCCGACAGACCATCCGGGCCATGAGCGAGCCCGTCGCCTGCGCATCCTCACCACCAGTTGATACTGGGACTCAGCATTTGGGCTGTCAAATGGTGTTGGGTGGCAAGGCCCGCCCGTCGTCGACATGGCCTACGTGGCTCACGGCATAAGCGCCCATGGGTCTCTGCCGCGATGGCGCGGAGGCAGCCTGTCTTCGACAAGGCCTACGTGGCTCACGGCATACGCTCGCGGGGTCTATGCGGT
>CAZENL010000049.1:0-20911 GCA_964513505.1 uncultured Anaerolineaceae bacterium | reverse complement strand
GTCTGGCCGACGCGCAGTCCCGCTTCCAGTAACGCGGCTGAGACGAGCGCCTGCACGCTGCCTTTTCCGTTCGTGCCCGCGATCAAGGCCCCCCGCATCCGGAGGTGCGGATCGCCGAGTGCCGCCAGCAGCGCGCGTGTCCGGCCCAGTCCCAGGCGCACGCCGAAGCGCCCGCGAGCCTGGAGTGCCTCGACCGCCTCGCGCTCATTCACAGATGCCGGCACCACCGGGTGACGGCCATACCCGCGGTGTTGGCCGGGGCATCGCCGATTCAGCCGACGCTGAGTTCGTCCTCGTAGAAGACGCACTGGTTGAAGCGGGACGAGAAGCACACGTCGGTGACATACCCGGACTCCAGGTGCACGCCGCCGCGCAACTGGCAGCGCGAGATGGTGGTGTTCTGGCGCATGTAGGCCTTGAGCATGTGCGGCGCCTGGAACGGGATGGGCCCGCGTGGTCCCGTCATGTAGAAATGCGGGCAGACGTTGCGGCGCAGGTTCGGCAGCCCGAACGGGAGGCGCGGCCCCAGCGCGGCCAGTTGCGTGGCGGCCAGGCTGGCCCTGGTGGGCGATTCCGGCACCCGTCCGAACGGGCCGGAGGGAGGGCGCGGCGGCGACGGGCGCCCGCCGACCATGGACCCGCCACTCGAGGGAAACGCCGATTTGCGGCTCGTCGCGTCCAAGCTCTCTCCATCTCCCCGGCCTGAAAGCAGGCTCGCCACGGCGACCGCACCGGTGCCGGGCGGACCGTAGCGTAGTGCAACCCAGCGTGCCTGTGTGCCTTTCAGTTCGGTCCGGGCGCATCGGGGCTTCCGCTCTGCGAGAATCCAGCCACATGAGTGAGCCGGCACGCGGGCCCCATCAACCGATGGCCAGTGGCCGGCGACCCGCGTCCTCCCGGCCGCCATCCGTGCTGGGCGGGACCGCGACGGAGCTGGCCACGGTTCAGCCACGCATCCCGTGGACGCGGCGAATCGGGATCGTCATCGCGCTCGTGGCGCTCGGCGGGACCGTGGTGCTCGCGGGAGGCTTCGGCCATGGCGCGGACAAGCCGCCTGCCAGCAGCTCGTCGCATCCCACGGCGACCGGCGCCTCGACTCCGCGAGCCAGCGCGGTTGCCCTTGGTGCGATTCCCAAGACGGCACCCGCCCTGGCCGAGCCATCCAGCACGGTGACCGCGAAGAAGACCTGGACCGCACAGGTGACGCTGACTGCGACGGGTATTGCGCGCGCCAACCTGAAGCTGCGGATCTACCGCGACGACCAGGCGATCATGGACGTGGCCGTGCGCCGGAGCGCCACGATGTCCGTCCGGAACATTCCGCTGAAGCGGGGCAGCAACGCGTTCACGGCCGTCTTCGTCTCACCTGGCGGAGAAGGTCCGCGCTCCAACGTGGTCACGCTGACCCTGGATGACGTGGTGCCGCGCATCAGCCTGACGCAGCCGCAGAACCATGCCGTGATCGACGCCGCGTCCGTGACGCTGACCGGCCAAACAGAGGCGGCGGCCACGCTCATCGCCCGCAATCTGACCCACCAGGACACGGCGACGACCACGGCAGGCGCGGATGGCCGGTTCAGCTTGGCGGTGACACTGCTCGCCGGCGCCAACGACCTGCAAATCACGGCCACGGACGCGGCGGGGAACGTCGGGCAGACGCAACTCACCGTGACGCGCGGCAGCGGGGGCGCAAGCGCGCATCTCACGCTGAGCGCCACGACCTTCCACCTGGCGCAACTTCCGGCCACGTTCGACGTGACCTACACGGTGACGGACGCGAACGGACTCGGGGTCGACGGAGCCACCGTGACCTTCAGCCTCTCGCCTCCGGGCGTGCCCACGTCCACCTTCCAGGCCACCACGCAGTCCGGCCGCGCAAGCTGGCCCGGCGTGACGCTGTCGGGCGGGATTCAGGCCGGCGACGGCCTGGTGACCGCCAAGGTGACGCTACCCGGCGGTCCCACCCTCCAGAGGACCGCGACCTTCGTCGTTCGCTGACGCCGCCAGCGGATTCGGGGGAAGGGCGTCCGCGGACGCGGGCGACCGCCGCAGCCTGGCCAGCTCCGCCTCACGCAGCGTGCGCGCATCGCCTCGCGAGCCAAGACGCAGTGCGGGGGCGACGGTCGGCGCGGCGACCAGGCGACCAGCGGGGCGCGCATCCGGCGCTTGCGTCGCGTCGGCCCCGTTCACGGCTCGTTGCCCCGGCAACGCGGATCCAGGACGGTGCGCCGCGGCGGTGACCCAGCTGGCGGGTCTGTTGCCTGGACGCGCAGACGAGTGGGAGACCGCCGGCGATGCCGGAGCAGCGGGCGTGGCGCCCGGTCGGACGGACTGGGTGCTCCCGGTTCCGCCGCCGCCCGTCACGCCGCCCGTCTCGGCCGACTCCAGGGCCTCCACCATGGCGAACAGGCCAACGACCGGCTCCGCTGCGATCGGCGGCTGCCAGCAGGCACGGATCTCGTCACCCGCCAACGGCTCCCGAGTGCGGTCGAGCGCACAGAAACCCAGCCGCGCGGCCACTCCAAGGCGGAAATTGCGGCATGTCGAACAGGTCATCGGGGACCGCGAGCAGACCCAGCAGCGGGAGGTCTCCGCCTGGGGCGTCCCGCAATGCGGGCATCGCCACGTTGCCACGATCGACAGTGTAGCTGTGCTAACGACTAATTCAACGCGAATCTCGGCCGGATTGGACCGGATGTTCACACCGGCTCGCACGGGGTGATCAGGGGCAGGGCGTGTCCGGTGACTCCACGATCAGGTCCACCGCGGACCCGGGCGGCACCTGTGCCCCCGACAGCGGGAACTGGTCACTCACGATCCAGCTGTCGTCCCGCACGGTCTCGTCGGGGAACACCGTGCCAACCACCAGACCCGCCTGCTGGATCTGGGTTCGCGCCGTGGCCAGGTCCAGGCAGCTGTAGAGGCCGACGGTGACCGGCGTCGGCGTCGGCGTTGGTGCAGGCGTGGGGGTCGGCGTCGGCGTCGGGGTCGGCGTGGGAGTCGGAGTTGGCGTTGGAGTCGGAGTTGGCGTCGGAGTTGGCGTCGGTACCGGCGTCGGCGAAGGCGAGGGAGATGGCTCCGGCGACGGGGAGGGGCTGGGCGACGGCGAAGGGCTAGGTGACGGCGACGGCGAGGGAGATGGGCTGGGGGATGGCGACGGAGACGGGCTCGGCTCGGGGCCCTGCGACAGGACGTAGTCGACCGTGGAGTCACGCGCCACGACGATTCCCGCTCGCGGATCCGAGGAGATCACCTGGCCGATGGGCACGACAGGATCGAACGCCTCTCCCCGCACGCCGGCCACGAGTCCGGCGGCGCGGAGTGCGTCGATGGCGTCCAACTCCGTCATGTTCAGGATCGACGGCACAGCGACGGTCGAGCCTTGCATGGCGACCACTACCTTGATGGAGCCCCCGGGCGCCACGGGCAGGCCGGCCACCGGATCCTGGGACAGCACGGTATTGGGCTCCGCGACGTTGTCCTCCTGGAAGGTCACGGCCAGATCAAGGCCGTGTTGGCGTGCCAGTTGCTGCGCCGCATCCAGGCTCAACCCGACGAGCGATGGGGCGGCGACCGGAGCGGGTGTCGGGGTGGCGGACGGGTTGCCGTTGCTGATCAACAGGAACAGCAGCACGCCCGCGGCGAAGAGCACGAGCAGGCCGAGGATCGCAGCGACCCAGGCCCACGGCGTTCCTCCGCCGGCTTCCTCGTCCATGGGCGGGGGCGGCTGCCGGTAGTCGCGGCCAGCCATCTGGGTGCCCTGCCGGGGCGGGCCCTGGCGAGGTGGGCTCTGGCGAGGTGGGCCGGGACGGACCGGAACCGCGGCCACGGCCGCGAAGGCAGATGTCCCCGAAGGATCAGCCACGAAGCGGCCCAGCGCCTGTGAGAGCTCTGCGGCAGTCGGCCTTCCTCGAGGGTCAGGGTTGAGGGTCCACCGGACGATCGAGTCCAGCGGGGCCGGAATGTCGCGGCGGATGGACATCGGCGAGGGCGGCGGCGCGGAGAGGCGCGCCACCGCGACGGCCGCGGGCGAATCGCCCTGGAACGCCCGCTGGCCGGTGAGCATCTCGTAGAGCATCAGGCCGGTGGAGTAGATGTCCGAGGCGGGGGTGACCAGCTCGCCGCGCGCCTGTTCCGGGCTGAAGTAGTGGACGCTGCCCATGGTCATGCCGGGCACGGTGAATTGCGACTCGGAGAACGCCTTGGCAATGCCGAAGTCCGCCACCTTGACCAGGCCCGCGCTGGTCAGCAGAACGTTGGACGGCTTGATGTCCCGATGCACGATGCCGCGCGCGTGGGCCGCCTCCAGCGCGTCCGCGACCTGCTGGCCGATCCGTGCCGCAGCCGTGGGCGGCAGCGCGCCGCGCTCACGCAGAACGGCGGCCAGGTCGCCTCCGGTCACCAGTTCCATGACGATGAACGGGCCGGCCCCGTCCGTGCCGTAGTCGAAGACGCCGACCACGTTCGGGTGATTCAAGGCCGCCGCGGCCTGCGCCTCCTGCCGGAAGCGAGCCAGGAACGCCGGGTCCGCTCCGTACTCGACGCGCAGCAGCTTGACGGCCACGTCGCGGCCGAGCTGGCCGTCCTGCGCTCGGTAGATGGTGGCCATGCCACCCTGCCCGAGCAGTTCCACCAGCCGGTAGCGGCCACCCAGGACCCGTCCGACATCAGCCATCGCGCGAGGCTCTACCGCCGCAACGACGAACGCGCGATCACTGCAGATCCACGCCCGCGAGGTACGCCCGGAACTCCTCGCCGATATCCGGCCGCTCGAGGGCCAGTTCCACGGACGCTTTCAGCCAGCCCATGGTCGTGCCGGCGTCGTAGCGCTTGCCCTCGAAGCGATAGGCGTAGACGTCTTGTTCGGTCATGAGCGCCTGGATCGCGTCGGTGAGCTGGATCTCGCCGAGGGCGCCGCGCTGCGTCTGCTCCAACTTCTCGAAGATCTTGGGTGTCAGCACGTAGCGGCCGATGATCGCCAGGTTGGACGGCGCATCGGACGGATCCGGCTTCTCCACCAGGCCGCGGACCTTGGTCAGGCGCGGGTCCGCCTGGTTCCCGGCCGGATCCGGATCGATGACGCCGTACCGCCACGTCTCGTCCCGCTCCACTTCCATGACCGCGACGACCGACGAGTGCGTGTGCCCATAGGTCTCGATCAGCTGCTGGATGCATGGCCGCTCGCCGATCACCACGTCGTCGGAGAGGATCACCGCGAACGGCTCGTGGCCGATCAGCTCCTTGGCCATGAGCACGGCGTGGCCAAGGCCGAGTTGCTCCTTCTGGCGCACGTAGCTGATCTGGACCATGTCGCCGATCTGGCGAACGCGCCGGAGCATCTCGATGTCGCCCTTGGCCTCGAGATGGGCCTCCAGCTCGTAGCTGTGATCGAAGTGGTCCTCGATCGCCCGCTTCTGGCTGCTGGTGACGATGATCACCTGCTCGATCCCGGCGGCCACCGCCTCTTCGACGGCGTACTGGATGACCGGTTTGTCGACGAGCGGCAGCATCTCCTTGGGCTGGGCCTTGGTGGCTGGCAGAAACCGGGTCCCCCAACCTGCCGCCGGGAAGACCGCCTTGCGGACGCGCATGAAACCTCGTCGGAGCGGGGGCCCCCTTGCATGCCCCGGACAGGTCGACCACCGGGTGATCGAGGACGAAGTATAGGGCCGTGCTTGCGGGCGGGGCGCCCGTTGGCCCGGTCAGATGGTGGGGTGCACCCGTTCGGCGATGACCTTCCGCGCGTGTCGCGGCAATTGCAGGATGGCCCCGGCGGTCAGCACGGCGACGCCACCGGCAACCTGGATGGCTTCGGGATCCTGACTGAGGAAGATGGCCGCCATGGTGACCCCGACCACGGCCTCCAGCATCATCAGGATGGCGGTCCGAGCCGAGCCGATCAGGCGGATGCCGCCGACATTGGTGAGGGTCGGGATCGCGGCCCCCACGATGCCCCCGAACAGGACGAAGATCACCGCGCGATCGCCCGTCAGGGCCACGGACGCGCTGGCCGGGCCCAGGAGCAGGGCAAGCGTCAGGTAGCAGACCGCGGCGACCGCGTTGAGCGCGAACGCAGTGACCGTGGTCGGGATGGCGCCGAAGCCGCGGCCCATGATCAGCACGTTGATCGCCTGGAGCACAGACGCGCCGAGTGCCAGGCCAACGCCGATCGGGTCAAGGTGATTCGCGCTCGACGTCAGGTCCGGGCCGAGGACCATGGCCAGGCCGGCGAAACCCAGCAGCAGGGCAGCCGCGCGGCGCTGGTCGATCGGTTCGCCGTAGATGCGGACCGCCCCCAGTGTCACCAGGGCGGGGTACGTGTAGAAGCAGATCATGGCCACGCCGATGGCCACGCGGCTGAAGGCGATGAACATGGCCAGGTTCACGATCGTGCCGATGACCGTGACCACGCCGAGAGCAACCGCGTCACGCCGTGCCACCTGGCGGCGACGCGGGATGACCGTGCGACCGAGCGCCACCAGGGCGGCGAGCACGACACCGACCGCCACCGCGCCGAGACCGGCCCGCCAGGTGACGAAGCCGATCGTGCTCATGCCGTCGTCCACGGCCAGGCGCGAGATGGTGCCCGCCATCCCGAAGCCGATCGCGGACGTCAGCACCAGCAGGGTGCCGATCAGCTGGGCCCGGCGCAACGCGTCCCCGATGTCAAAACCCGGCGAGACGCTGGACAGTGGTGCCGCGGCGGATCCGGACGGCTCGCTCATACGGTGGGATGCACGGCTTCGACCACCAGCCGTTCATTGCCCCGCGGCGCCTGGAGCAGGGCGCCCGACAGGAGCACCGCCGCACCGCCGAGAACCTGCACCATGGCAGGTCGCTGGGACAGGAAAATGGCCGCCATCGCGACCGCGACGACCGCCTCGAAGAGCATCACGATCGCCGCCCGTGCCGGCCCGATGATTCCGATGCCGGCAAGGTTCGCCAGCGTGGGCATCGCGGCGCCGATGACCCCGGAGAAGATGGCGATGACGGCCATGCGATCGGTCGAGAGGCCCAGCGGGAACGGCGTCTCGCCAACGGCGATGGCCAGGGCGGCGTACGCAAAGGCGGGGATCAGGTTGAGGACCAGACCGGTGACGACCGTGGGGACGGCACCGAAGCCACGGCCCATCAGCAGCACGTTGCTGGCCTGGAGCACGGAGGCGAGGAGGGCCAGGCCGACGCCGAGCGGATCCACGGCGGTGCCGCCCGCCATGATCGAAGGAACCAGGACCAGGAACAGGCCGCCGAAACCCAGGCACAGCGCCGCCGCGCGCCGCCGATCGATGCGCTCATCGAAGAAGCGCACCGCGCCCAGCGTGACCAGGGCGGGATAGGTGTAGAAGCAGATCATCGCCACGCCGATCGTCGTGCGGGTGAACGCCAGGAACATGGCCACGTTCACCACGGTCGTGAAGAGGAGCAGGAGCGCCAGCGCCGACCGGTCCGCACGGGAGAGGTCGCGCAGGCGAGGGATGCGCAGCCCTCTCCGCGCGATGAGCGCGACGACCAGCACTCCGACGGCCAGGGCGCCGACACCCGCCCGCCAGGTCAGGAACGCCATGGGGCCCATGCCGTCCTCCGCGGCAAGGCGGCTCAGCGTCCCGGGCATCCCGAAACCCAGTGCGGAGAGCAGGACCAGTCCACTGCCCAGCAGTTCGGAGCGCTGCCCGTGCCGGCCGCGGCCGCGAGGTGCGGAGCTCAGTGGTCTACAGCTTCCGGAGCCTCGCGCCGGCCGCCCCGCAGGACGACGTGCGTGAACGGGACGCGGATCTCGCGGAAGACCTCGATGGAGACGAGGAAACCGGCGAACAGGAAGACGACGCCGAGGAACTTGCCCGCCTGGTAGAGCTCGGTGCTGCCGAACCGGTTGAGGCTGTCAGTGACGGTTGGGATGAAGGCGCCGATGGCGATCAGCAGGGTCGCGGGCACCCGGCTGTGGAGGCGGCCGCGGACCAGGGAGCGGAGGGCTCCCGGCAGCGAGGCGACGAAGTTGACGCTGATGGCAACGGGCGCGATGAACAGGTTGAAGAGGAACGAATCGCCGGACTGGCCGGAATCGAGGGAGTAGTTCAACACGCGGCGCTTGGGCATGAACACGTACGCGGAGAAGAGCGCGCCCAGGATGAGCGCGAACGCGCCGGTCACGTTCATGAACGGCGTCAGCAGGCGAAGGCTGCCGGGCAACCCGGCCCCGATGGGAATGTGCGTCTGCGGATCCAGTACGTAGCCGGGTGCCGGGACGTTGGCAGTGATCATGAGGAAGACGCTCAACAGGGTGGCGCCGACCACCGCCGCAGCGGCCATCCACGGCCAGCGCTCGTTCTGGAAGTACGTCTCGACCGCCACGGCCAGCGCCAGGACTCCGGCCACGATGAAGTAGATGACCGGGGACAGCCCCGCGTCGGCGTACTCGGTCGGGGAGCGGCGGGGCGTCAGGAACGTGAAGAGGCCGGCCAGGAACAGGCACAGGGCGAAGCCGTACCCGAAGCGGGTCTTGCCAAGCAGGAACGCCGTGCCAAGGCCCAGCCAGCCTGCCGTCCACACCGCACCGGTCAGGTACCAGGTTCGATAGAGGACGCCGTTCCAATTGCCGGCCGCCGCAAGCGCCTCGCAGCCGGCGGCGATGGCGAAGAAGAGCATCCCGATCGCCCAGACCAGCTGGTAGGCGCGCCGCCTATCGCGCCACTGGTCGAGCAGTGCGATGGCGAAGATGAGGGCCAGGACGGACGTGATGCCGGGGAGGAGCGCGCTCATGGGTGCGTCCGGTGGCGGTTCAGCGTCCGGTCAGGCGGGCAGGAACTCGTGGCTCTCTCGATGGTTGCCATCGCAGAGCCCCCAGAGCTGTCCCTCACCGGGGAGCGGCACCGGCCGCATGATCTCGCGCACGTCTGACAGCCGGCAGAACCAGTAGCCGCGCTGCCGCGCCCAGCGGCGGAAGTGCTCTGGATCGGCATGGAACTGGTGCGGTCCCGGATTCAGCGACGCCTGGGTCGCCCAACTCGGCGGCGCCTCGCGGGAAACGTTGTCCAGGATGGAGACGCGGAACGGAGTGCCGTCGATCGGCTCGCCACAACCTGCGCAGCGCTTCGCGTCGTTCTCCGCGAACACGGTCGGGATGCGGATGCCCATGATCTGGCCGCCGCGGAATCGGGTCTCTCCCACGCGGCCGATTGTAGCGAGGCGCCCTTCCGGGCTGTGACAGCGCGGTACTACCCTCTCGGCGTGGAGACACGACGGGTTGACGTAGCGCCGCCGCTGGAGGTGCGCATCGAGCCGGCCGGCCCCGAGCGCTGGGACGACGTGGCCACGATCCTCGGGTTGTCCACGCCACTGGGTTGTTTCTGCCTCTACTACCGCCAGTCCTCCGGCGACTACAACCGAACTCCGGGGCCACAGCGCACAGCCCTGATGCGTGAACTCGTGGCCAGCCAACCGCCACCGGGCTTGCTGGCGTACGCAGGCTCGGAGGTGATCGGCTGGTGCGGGTTCGGGCCCCGGACATCGATGGAGCGGCTCGTGCGCTCGCGCACCATCCCCAGGGTCGACGACCTGCCGGTGTGGTCGATCGTCTGCTTCGTGGTGCGCGTCGGTTACCGGCGCCGAGGGGTCGCCCGGGCGCTCCTGGCGGGGATGATCGACTACGCGCGTCAGGCCGGTGCGGCGGGCCTGGAGGCGTATCCCATCGAGCCTGACGGGCGGCGCGTCAACACCACGGACGCGTACGTCGGCACGCTCGGCATGTTCGAACGCGCCGGCTTCCGGAAGGTCCTTCTGACCGACGCCACGAGCGCGCGGCTACCCCGCTGGTTGGTGCGGCTGGACTTCTGAAGGGTTCGTCAGCGACCCCGCCATCGCTGCCGCGAGCGCTCCATTGGCGGTCATCTCCAGCGGCAGCAGCTCGGCGGGGATGGCCAGGCAGTCGAAGAGCGAATCCGCACTCTCCAGGCTTTCGAGACGCTCGATCACGTAGGCGTCGTTGCTGGAATTGCGCAAGCCCGTGTTGCGGAACAGCCGGTAGCCGTGCCCGACCAGGAACAGGCGGAGGTCCTCGACGGTCGTGAAGTATCTGCGGGTCGCGGACGGCGACACCTCCACGTACAAAAGCGGGCGGTGCATCTGGATCAGGCGGCTGGCAGAGTGCAGCACGGAGAGTTCCATGCCCTCCACGTCGATCTTGATCAAGCGCAGGGGACGGTTCGGCAGCAGCTCCGCTTCCAGGGCGTCCACGCGCAGGCACGTGGTGGCGGAAGGGGCGGTGGTCATGACGTAGAACGCGGCACTCGTGTGGGTCGGTTCCTCGACGGCACGGAAGCTGGCCGCTGCCTCTGCCGCGAGCTGGTTGTGAAGCCGGACCCGGGACGCCACCCCATTGAGGGCCACGTTGTGCGCGAGCCGTTCGAACGCTCCGGCGGATGGCTCGATGGAGATCACCTGTCCGCGTTCGCCGACGGCACGCGCGAAGGCCACCGTGAAGGTGCCGATGTGCGCTCCCACGTCGATGACCTGGTCGCCCGGCCGCAGGAACGACAGCAACATGGCCAGTTCGTTGCGGGTGTGCGCCCCAAACGAACGAAGTTGGCGCGTGACGTGGTCGTCGTCGAGGGTCAGGAACCTGCCGTGGATCCCCTGCACCACCACGGTCGCTGGTTTCTGAGCGCCGTCGTTGGATGGCCGCACGGCGTCCCAGGACGGCCAGGATCGCGAGCTCGTCCAACGACCGTCGCCGTCGCTTCCGAGGCGCCGCAGGATGACGCGATTGACCTGCGCCACAGCCTCGTCGACGTGGGGCGATCCGGGCGCGGTCAGCAGTCCATCAGCATCGACGGCGTTGTGGAAGTGCAGCGCCCGGATCGGAGGGGTGACGCGCACGTCCACGATGGCTGGGGTGTGGGTGGGGCAATTGAACTCGATGGGAAGGTGCTGAACGCGGGCGCCAAGCTCCTCCATCGCGAGTGCGAACGACACCTGGAACATGTGGACTCCGTACCGCCCGAGCCGGCCGGTACGCTGGCCGACCCACCAGAGCCAGCGCGGCCACGGCTCGCCGAGCTTGCGGAGCCAGTCACCCGAAAGGCAATACACGCCACCGTTGCAGTTGTTGCCATAGGTCAGGGCGCCGCCGAGCGAAGTGGTGGCTGTCTCTGCGTCCGGGAAACCCGCCTCGCGGAAGAGCGGAGCGAGCAGGTCCCAGGGTGGGTTCGCAACATCGACGACCTTGGCCCGCGGCGGACCGTCGCAGAGGGCCCCATCGACGGGCACGAGCCAGGCCACGTCGCAGTCGCTGAGCACGATGCGATCCGCCGACCGCAGGACAGGGCTCTCCAGCTGGACCAGTTTGTTGCACATGGCGGTGCCGAACGGGAACCGGGCCACCGGGATCCAGCGCACGCCAAGGCTCTCGAGGGCGTGGCGAACGCGCTCGTCGCAGCCTTCGACGCCATGGACAACGAGCTGCGCCGGGTCGACGCCGGCGAGGTCGATGAGGGTCCAGGCCCAGACCATGACCTGGCGGTACAGGGCGGGCACGGCATCAACCACGCACGAGTAGATCGGCCCAGCCAAATACGTCCTCCTACCCTGTTCCCGGGTGTGAGGACGCGTCCGCTCCGTTGGTCCCGGCCCCCAAGCGTACCGCCGCAGGCGTCTGCTGGTGCCGCCTGCGCCAGCTGGTCCTGGTACCCCCAACCGGATTCGAACCGGTGATCTCCACCTTGAAAGGGTGGCGTCCTAGGCCTCTAGACGATGGGGGCGCAGCGTCCGAAGGCGAGTGTAGCCCGCGTTGCGGCCGGGCCGCCGCGGACGATCCCGGGCGTGCGGTCGTCAGAGGGTCGCGGCCGCCGCCGGCTCGAGCGGTTCCAGGCCGTGCTTCTTGGTTGAGAAGACGCCCCGCGCGATCTGGTCGCGGAAGAAGTCGGCGGTGATGTGGATGCCCGCCACGAGGGGCGTGATCGGCACGCTTCCGATCTGGTCCATGCCGCGATCGGAGATCGTGTCCGGGAAGGGCAGTGGCTGGTCCACGATGTCGATACGGCCGCGGGCCTCGGGCACCTCCTTTTCGATCGCCGCCACGAAGTCGCGGATCGAGGAGTGGACGCCACCCATGTTGTAGACCCGGGCGCCGGTCAGGCCGCTGCGCGCGGCCGCCACGAGCGTGCGGCCCACGTCGTCGGCCAGCTGGAAGAGCGTACTGCCGCCGAAGCTGATGGTGTACGGGCGGCCCGAGACGGCGGCCGCGATCGCCTTGGTCGGCGTGCTGGTAACGCCGAAGTCGCGACCCGGACCGTAGACGGTCATGGGCCGCAGGCTGATGCTGGACACGCCGTGCTCCGCCCAGTAGATGCGCGCGTTGTTCTCGTTCGCCTGCTTGTAGACCGCGTAGTGGTTGCCGGGGTGGGGCGTGGCGTCCGGCTCGAGCATGCCTGTCATCGGATCGCCGTCATCCGGCCCGAACATGCCCATGGAACCCGTGTAGACCAGTTGCCGGATGCGGTCGCCGCGATTCCTGACCGCCTCGAAGACGTTCACGGTACCGACCACGTTGACCAGCGCGCCCAGCGGCGGGTTGGCACGGCACGCGGGCACCTGGAGGGCGGCGAGGTGGATGACGTGGGTGATGCCGTGCTCGTCGAGCGCCGCTTCGACCGACGCCAGGTCGGTGATGTCGCCGTTGATCACACTCACCGACGCGTACTGCTCGGGCGTGCTGATGTCGCGCAGCCGGCGCGTGTCGGTGGTCTTGTCGAACGCTACGACCGGTGTGCCCTCCTCGGCCAGGGCACGCACCGTCCAGGCGCCGATGCAACCGAGCGCTCCGGTGACCAGGAAGCGCTCCCCCGCGCTCATGCGCGGCCAGCCTCAACGCGGCACACGTTCACCAGCCTGCCGATGCCCTCGATCGTGACGACCACTTCGTCGCCGTCCTGGAGGTAGATCGGCGGCTCGCGAAACGTGCCGACACCGCCCGGAGTGCCGGTCGCAATCACGTCGCCGGGTTCCAGGGTGAAGGCCCGGGAGCAGTGGCTGATGATCTGGGCCACGCTGTAGAACATGTCGGAGGTGCGGGCCGACTGGAGCTCGCGGCCGTTGACCCGGCAGGAGATGGCCAGGTCGCCCGGGTCGGGAATCTCGTCCGTGGTGACCATCACGGGCCCGATGGGACAGAACGTGTCCAGGGACTTGCCGCGCACCCACTGCTTGTCGCCGGCTTGAAGGTCGCGCGCCGACACGTCGTTGAGTGCCGAATAGCCGAGCACCGACCGGAGGGCATTCGCCTCGCTGACGTTGCGGGTGCGCCAGCCGATCACGACCGCTAGCTCCGCCTCGTAATCGACCTGGGAGGTCAGCGCCGGATCCCAGCGGATGGCCTCGCCGGCGCCGATCACCGAGGTGGTGAACTTGGCGAAGATCAACGGTTCCGGCGGCGGGATGGCGCCCTGTTCCGTCACGTGATCGGCGTAGTTGCGCCCAATCGCAACGACCTTGCCTGGCCGAGGTACCGGCGACGCGAGCGTGAGGGCCGCCAATGGCGCGCCGTCGTGCGCGATCCGGTCGCCGTCCCAGGCGTCGCGCAGGGCCGCCAGTCCGGCGGTCGCGTCCGCCAGCAGCTCGTCCATGGTCTCCGGAAGACCACGCCCGAGTGACCGGACGGCCAGAGCACGGTCATCCGAAACCAGGCCCAGCGCGGCAACAGGATCGTCATCCTGGCGAATCGAAATCAAGCGCATCTGGCCTGAGAGCCTCCATCTGATCGTTCAGTATGCTGGACTGGCACCGGGATGTTGAACGTACCCTAGAGCGTAGACTCGCGTCAACGGGGTTCCGTCGAGTGAAGGCGACGACCCATCCGGCACCCGCCCGACACTGGCAGCGGAGGCAAGGCATGGCGTTCGCGCCGTTCGAACAGGTGGTGGTCGGGCGCAGCGGGGTCTCCGTCACGCGGCTCGGCCTCGGCGGCGCATCCATCGGCGGCCTTTACCGGCCCGTCGCCGATGCGGATGCCCTCGCACTGATCGACCATGCCTGGGAGATGGGCATCCGCTACTTCGACGTGGCGCCGCTTTACGGGTATGGCAACGGCGAGCGGCGAATGGGCCGCGGTCTCGCCGACCGGCCGAGGAGCGACTTTGCGTTGTCCACCAAGGTGGGCCGCCTGGTGATTCCGCGCGAACAGATCCGCCCGGACCACGATCTCGATCGCCAGGCGCTCGGCGATCGAGAAGACGCCTTCTACATGGACACGCCGCCGGTGCGAGTGGTCTTCGATTTCAGCCACGACGGCGTGCTCCGCTCGGTGGACGAGAGCCTCACCCGGCTGGGCGTGGATCGCGTCGACATCATCTACATCCACGACCCTGACGACCACGGCGAGCAGGCGATCAGGGAGGCCTATCCCGCGCTTCGACGGCTGCGTGACGAAGGCGTAGTCGGTGCCATCGGTGTCGGCATCAAGCAGTGGCAGCTGCCGGTCCGCTTCGCGCGGGAGACCGACCTTGACCTGTTCATGCTGGCCGGGCGCTACACACTGCTCGACCAGGGCGCGCTCGATGAGCTCATGCCGCTGTGCGTCGAAAAGGGCATCTCCATCGTCCAGGCGGGCGTCATGAACAGCGGCATGCTGATCGACCCAAAGCCAGGCGCGACCTTCGACTACATGCCTGCTCCGGCCGAATGGGTCAGCCGCGCGCAGCGCCTGCGGGCCGTCTGTGATCGCTTTCGGGTGCCGCTCAAAGCGGCCGCGGTCCAGTTCGCCCTGGCCCACCCGCAGGTGGTCTCGCTGGTGGCCGGCGTGCGGACGCCCGAGCACCTCGACGAGTACCCGCAGCTGATGCAGGCCAGGATCCCGGCCGAGCTGTGGGAGGAGTTGCGCCGCCAGCGCCTCATCCACGACAACGCGCCGGTCCCGAGCTCCGCCTAGGACGACCGACCGACCACGGCCACGCGGTTCTCCAGCACGCCCAGCTCGTCGATGAGGACGCGCACCACGTCACCGTCGCGCAACGTGAAGTCCGGTCCCGGCACGGCGCCGGTTCCGGTCATCAGGAACGCCCCGACGGGGAATTCCATGGCCCGCAGGAGGTAGCCCACCAGATCCTCCGGTGCGCGGCTGAGCCGCGCCGTGCTGGTCGATTCGCTCACGACGCGGACGCCGCCGCGAAAGATCTCGACACGAATCTCGAACGGCGGATGGACCGCCGATGCGGGCACGATCGCCGGGCCGAGCGCGCACGCCGACGCGTAGATCTTGGCCTGTGGCAGATACAGCGGGTTGTCCCCCTCGATGCTGCGGGAGGACATGTCGTTGCCGATGACGTAGCCGACGACGGCACCGTCCGCGGCGATCACCAGCGTCAACTCGGGTTCGGGCACGTCCCACGTGGAGTCCGCGCGGATGCCGACGCTCTCTCCGGGGCCGCGAACCCGCCAGCCCACGGATTTGAGGAACAGCTCCGGGCGTGCCGCCTCGTAGACGCGGTCGTACACGGAGGGCTCGTTCGACTCGGCGACGCGAGCGTCTCGCGAACGCTGATAGGTGACACCGGCCGCCCAGACCTCCTGATTCTCGACCGGGGCGAGGATCATCAGTCCCTGTGCCGGGCCCGCACCCGGTTCGGCGAGGCAGGCCTCCAGGGCGCCGTGGCCAGCGGCCAGCACCGTGTCGATGGACTGGTCGGCGGAGAGCAGCGTCTCCGGGCCCGACTCCACGCCGCCCCGGGCGAGACGCGCGGCGCCGTCCGGCAGTCGCACACGGAACAGGCCGGTGGTCATGGCGCGGCCAGAAGGGGCGCGGAGGTCAGGCCGATCGAGCCGTGGCGGTGCGGCGCAGCGGGTCGGAGAGCATCAGCGCCAAACGGCGCAGGTCACCAACCACGGCCTCGCGGCGCTCCTCGGCGGTGACCGCAAGCAGCGTGGCACTCACCGCGTACGGGCCTTCGCCCGAGCGGCGACCCCGGAATGCCACCCCGAAGCAGACCACGCCTTCGGCGGTCTCCTCGTCATCGACGGCGTAGCCGCGCTGACGGACCTGGTCCAGGTCGGCACGCAGTGCCTCGACCGTGCGGTGCGAGCGCGCGGTCATCGATGGCAGCCAACGGACGCCTGCGTAGCGGCGCGCGAATTCGTCGCTTGAGAGCATTGCCAGGCCGGCCTTTCCCATCGCGGTGCAACTGGCCGGCAGCCGACGCCCGATTTCCGAGGTGAGTCGAATCGGTTGGCGCCCGTCATGGCGCGCGATGTACGTCACCTCGTTACCGTCCAGCACGCCCAGCTGGACCGTCTCACCGAGCACCTCCTGGAGTTCGTCGCAGGCGAGGTAGAACTCCTGGACGGGGTCGATCCCGGAGAGGTACACGCCACCCAGCTCGGCCAGACGGCGGCCGAGCGCAAAGCCGGCGCCTGAACGGCGCAGCAGCCCGGCTTCCAGCAGCGCGGCGCAGATGTTGGCGATCGACGACTTGGGCAGCCCCAGGCGGCGCGCCAACTCGCTGGTGCCGACGGCCAAGGTCGGGGTGGCGGCCAGTTCGTCCAGGATCGCGGCTGCCCGTGTCACCGCGGGAGCGAGCGAATCCGGCACGTCTCGTTCACCGCCCGCATCGGACCCGGTGCCGTCGGGGCTCGCCGGCAACTCGCGCATCACGACCGCCTGGGACGTCGCCGAAGTCGCACCCCGCCTCGCGGTCCGAACCGTCATTCGACTTCTCCTGGGTCCCGTGCAACGTGGCCCGGGCGGCAAACCGTGCGGGACGCACAGCCTACCTGTTTCCGGGCGCTTCGAGCCTCATGCGGCTCGAGATGATCTCGCGGAGGCACTTGACACTCTCCCGATACTGTCCAGCATACCGCCCGTCGTCCAGTAGGCTGGCGCCTGAGGGGGCCACGATCCAGCAACCGGAAGGCATGGCGGAAGGCATGGACCTCGGGTCCGACGGAGCCGTGGCGGCGGCGAGGCCGGCTGAAATGTCCGGCGTGCCAACCCGCTTGTCGTGAGGAGGAGATCACACATGGCGAGAGTTCGGTTGACACGAGGGCTGGCGCTAGTCGCCGCGACGAGCCTGTTCGTGACGGCCTGTTCGGCGGCAGCGACCCCGGCGCCGACAGCGCCACCGGTCACGGCGGCGCCCGTCACTGCCGCACCCGTCACGGCGGCACCCATCACCGCGGCACCCATCACCGCTGCCCCTGTGACCGCAGCGCCGGTCACGGAGCCGCCGGTCACCGCAGCACCCGTGACGGAACCCCCAGTGACGGCACCGCCGGCCACGCCGGCTGCCACGCCTGCAGCAGTGAACGACCACACGTTCGACGGGGTCAGCATCAGCATTCTGACCTTCAACGGCCCCCAGGTCGCCGAGCCGCTCCAGCGGCGCGCGCCGGACTGGGAAGCACTCCATGGCGGCCACGTCAACGTGGTGGCTGTGCCGTATCAGAACCTGTACCCCAAGTCCCTCGGCGACGTGTCGACCGGCACCAACGCCTTCGACGCGTACGTCTTCGACCCGCAGTGGCTGGGCGACTTCGTGACGCCGGGCTATCTGCAGGACCTCACCAGTCAGGTGAACGCCGACACCACGCTGAATTGGCAGGACGTCGGTCCGTTCTTCCGCGATTACAACTCCACCTACAACGGCAAGGTCTACACGATCCCGCTGGACGGCGACTTCCACATGGTCTATTACCGCAGCGACCTCCTGGCCAAGGATGGCCTGAAGCCGCCGGCAACCTGGGACGACTACCTCACCATCGCGCAGAAGTACAACGGCCAGGACCTCAACGGCGACGGGCAGCCGGACTACGGCTCCTGCATCGCCAAGGCGCCTGGCCAGCAGAGCTTCTGGTGGATCATCTCCCTCGGCGCCGGCCTGCTGCAGGCCAAGGGCACCGGCGAGGGCGCATTCTTTGACACAACCCAGGGCAAGATGACCCCGCTGCTCGGAGTCAATGACGCCATGACCCTGGCGCTCGACACCTACCAGAAAACCGAGACCTACGGGCCGCCGAATGAAGGCGCGCTCGGAGTCGGCGACACCCGCGGCCTGTTCACCACCGGCCGCTGCGCACTGACCATGGACTGGGGTGACATCGGCACCCTGACCCCCGGCACCTACTCGCAGGACAAGACGGGCGCGACCATCACGCCCGGTTGGACGCAGGTCCTCGATCGCACCTCCGGCAAGCTGGTTCCGTGCGACGCCACGACGTGCCCCAATGCCGTCAACGGCGTCAACTACGCACCGTTTGCCTCGTCGGGCGGTTGGTCCGGCGCCATCAACTCGTACGTCACCGACAAGGACACCAGCGCCGATCACCTCACGTATCTCAAGAAGCAGCAGGCTGCGTCCTACTCGTTCCTTGCGTACATGAGCTCGCCTGCGCAGGCCAACATCGACGTCACCCTGGGCAAGACGGGCTTCAACCCCTACCGGACGTCCCAGTTCACCAACATCCAGCCGTGGCTGGATGCGGGCCTCAGCCAGGATGCCGCGAACAACTACCTTGGTGCCATCAAGGACAGCCTGAACAGCCCCAACATGGTGCTCGACCTGCGCATTCCGTTGACCGCGCAATACGAGTCAGTCGCCCTGGACAAGCAGGTCTCCGACTTCCTTGCTGGCAACCAGGACGAAGCAACCACCGAGCAGAACATCGTTTCAGCCTGGAACGACATCACCGCTTCGGCGCCCGGCGGCGAAGCGGCCCAAGTCGCGGCTTACAACGCGAGCCTTGGCGTCCAGCGATAGCCCGCTAAACCTGGAGCACGGAGGTCCGGCACTCGAACCGGACCTCACCTCCACGAGCACGCGCCGGGCGGTTTCGCTCGGCGCGTGGCGATCAGACGGGGCGGCCAGGTGGTTGTTCATCTGGCCCGCCGTCCTGCTCATCCTGTTTCTCTCGATCTTCCCCCTGGTGGCGTCCGTCGTGCTGTCGGTCTCCAGGGTGGCCTTCAAGGGCGGAGGGGTCGACCTCAGCTTCGTCGGGCTGACCAGCTACAACCAGCTGCTGTTCGGCACGGAGCGCGTTCACTTCCTGGGCTTGCTCAAGAACCCCAACCCGTTGGGCTGGGCGTTCGTGATCGCGGTTGCGGCATTCGTGGGCTGGCGAATCCGGCGAGCCGCCACGGGCGGCATCCGGCCCGTTTTCCTGCTTCTGCGGGTGCTCGGAGCCCTGGCGGCAGTGGTCTTCGCGTTCTACCTGGCGCAGGCTCTGATGAGCGACGGCGGCCGGCCCGGTGCCGTCATCGTGACGATCTTCTTCGTGGTCGTGGGCATCGCGGTCCAGCTCTTGATCGGCCTCGGCCTCGCCTTGCTGGCTGTGCAGCCCTTGCCATTTCGGCGCTTCTTTCGTGTCGCCTTCCTGATCCCGCTGACGATCACTCCGGTGGGCATCGGCTACATGTTCCGGATGATGACGGACACGTCCAAGGGCCCTTTCGAGCCTCTGCTGGTGGCTCTCGGACTGCGCAACTGGACCTGGGTCAATGACCCCTGGGCAGCCCGCATTGCCGTGATCATCGGCGACACCTGGCAGTGGACCCCCTTCGTCTTCATCGTGCTGCTGGCCGCGATTGAAGGCCTCGACCACGAAGTGCGCGAGGCGGCCTGGGTGGACGGAGCCAGCCGTTGGCAGTCGTTCGTCCACATCACGGTGCCGGCGATCCTGCCGGTCACCACGACGATCGTGCTGATCCGGATGATCGAGGGCTTCAAGATCATCGACATGCCGAACATCCTGCTCGGCGGAGGCCCCGGCACCGCGACGCAGTCGCTGACCCTCGAGTCATACCTCGACTGGAACACCCTCAACCTGGGTAGATCGGCAGCAATCGCGTATCTGCTGTTGATCCTCGTGTCCGTGATCGCCACCGCCTACGTGAGCCTCGTGCGGCAACGCGTGACGGAGGTCGTATGACCGCGGGAACCGCACCATCCAGCCTTGGGACCCCGTCGGGGCGCCGCGGCCGCCGACGATTGCCCAACCCATTCAGGCGGCGCTCCGCCATGGACATGCATCCGGCAGCGCGGTTTGGGGCATTCCTGCTGATGCTGGCCTGGGCCTTCATCGTCGTGTTCCCGATCTACTGGCTGGCGGTCACGTCCCTGAAGACACCGTACGAGGTGGACAAAGGCCCGTTCTTCATTCCCTTCGTGGATTTCACGCCGACGCTCGACGCCTGGCACTACATCCTGGTCGAACTGGGTAACGACACCCTCAGGCCCTACGAAAACACCGTCATCGTCGGCCTGAGCAGCTCCCTGATCGCGCTCTTCCTGGGGTCGGCCGCAGCGTATGCGCTCGTACGCTTCACGTACCGTCCGCGGGTAGGCGTGATCGGGCTGTTCATCTTCAGCGTGATGCTGGCGTTCATCGCGGCAGCCTTGGGTGCACCACTTTTGATCGCGATCGGTGGTGCCGTGGGCGTCTTCCTGATCCTGTTCCAGGCCATCGGCCGGCGCTTCACGCGCGCCATGGGCAACAGCGATATCGCCTTCTGGCTGATCTCCCAGCGCATCCTGCCGCCGATCGCTGTGGCCGTTCCCCTATACGTCCTGTTCCAGGGGATCGGGCTGCTGGACAGCCTGCCGGCGCTGATCATCACGTACGTCGCGGCCAACCTGCCCATCGTGGTCTGGTTGATGCGCGACTACTTCGCGGCCCTGCCAAAGGAATTGGAGGAGTCGGCGTCCGTGGATGGCGCCTCCGTATGGCGCATCGTGCGCTCGATCGTGCTGCCGATCTCCGTGCCCGGCCTGGTCGCCACGTTCCTGATCGTCCTGATCTTCGCCTGGAACGAATTCATCATCGCGCTGGTCCTCACGAGCGCCAACGCTCAGACCATGCCGCTGCAGGTGGCCGCCCAGAGCGCGACTCGCGGCCCGCAATGGTGGGCCATAAGCGTGCTGATCCTGATCATGAT